>JAFGKC010000185.1 GCA_016928765.1 Syntrophaceae bacterium | reverse complement strand
AATTGTTTTTTCATTATTTAAACCTCCTGGGTTTTTCCTCCTGATTTTATTTTTTCATATCACCAAACGCATATTTGCTTATTAGCTCGATTATGTCCACAGGCGACTGCGTTTCGATAATTAAATCGCCGTCTTTAAGCGCTTCACCCGCGCCTCCCGGATCAATGCTAAGGTAACTGTCACCCAGCAATCCTTCTGTCTTGATTGAAGCTATAGCATCGTCGTAAATTTTTATACCTTTTGTGATTTTTAATTCAACTACCGCTCTTTGCGTTTCCTGATCTATAGTAATTTTAGATATTTTTCCCACCTGAATACCAAACATATTAATTTCATTACCTATTCTCATTCCAGACACGTTGTTGAAGCGGGCGACAAGCCGGTATGTGTTATCACCAAAAAGAGAAATATTGCCCAGTTTAATTGTCATGTATCCCACACAAATCAACCCGAACACTACAAATATTCCCACAATTGTTTCAATTTTATATTTTTTCATATATTCACTCCCTGGCGGCACATTGTCGCCGACCAAATTTCTTTTTGATTTGTTCTTGCTGCGTCTATAACAGTTTCAATTTTTGTGACTGGTTTTCCTTCGGCAATGCCGGCAACAATGGTGAAGGTTACCGAACCGGACATCGCCACCAGTCTGCGCACACCCGCCCAGCTCCAGATATCTTTTATACCCTGCCCCTGAAAATCTTCTACAAAATCTTCCAGAATGCTTTGCGCTTCCTCGATATCAGCATGAGGCAGCATGGTAACGATTTCAGCCGTGTTTAAACGGGTAGAAATACCTCCGATAATGCCAAAGTGTTTATCTATGTAAGCGCATAAGCGCCTTAGGGCTTCATGCACAACATCAGGCCCCAGACTAGAGATAATGTAATCAACATCTACCAGCGTAAAGACCACAATCGCGTAAGCTTCACCTGATTTTTTACGTTTCATCTGAGCGCTGTTGAGAACCTTAAACTGCCTTTTGGAATAAAGGCCGGTCAATTCTTTTTGCAGAGATTCCAGGCTGCTGATGACTTCATCATTAAAGGGATGGTCAAATTCTTCCAATTCTTCCGGCGTGCCCTGAAAAACGATTTTCTTTTCATAAAGAGCGAGGACGCGATTGGAAATAAAGTAAACATCCGGAATCTCATGGCTTACCAGTATGGCGGTAAATCCGAATTTTCTTTGATACTGGGCAATCAGGCTTAATATCGCGTTTTTGCGAACGGGATCCTGGCCCGTTGTCGGTTCATCAAAAAGAACGATCTTGGGATCAGTAACCAAAGCGCGCGCCAGGGCCGCCCTTTTTTGCATGCCGCCGGAAAGCTGTGACGGATATTTATCGATCGCTTCAGTAAGTTCGGTCTGTTCCACCCGCGCCATAACCCGCTTGTGAACTTCTTCCTTTTTCAGATTAGATGTCTCCACCAACGGTAAAGCTATATTTTCATAAACAGTTAATGAATCAAAAAGAGCGTTTCCCTGAAACATATAGGTCATTTGGGAAAGCGCGTCTTTAATTTCCTGCTTCGTCATTTGGCTTACCGGTTTTCCACGGTAGACAATTGTCCCTTCATCAGGCGCAAGCAATCCGATGATATGTTTCAGAAGCACGCTTTTGCCCGAACCACTTAAGCCAATTATTGTTGTCACTTCGCCTTCATATATTTTGAGATTAACGCCATCGAGAACATTGTTTTCCCCAAAGCATTTTTTTACATCTCTGAATTCAATTAATGGTGTGCTCATAAAATCTCTACATTAAAAGTGAAGTTACCACGTAATCTGAAACAAGAATCAGAACGCATGAGATCACAACAGCCGATGTCGTCGCCATACCGACAGCTTTGGCGCCATGACTATCCTTGCGCATATGGGCAAAATACCCCTGATAACAGCAAACCGTGGCCACGATAACCGCGAAAACGATGGACTTTATCAATCCATCGGTAACGTCTCTTAAGTCCACATTGGCCTGAATGCTGTTCATATAAACACCCGCGTTAAGCCCCAGCAACATGACGCTGGAAATATAGCCGCCGATCATGCCAATAAGATCAAATACAGTTGTCAGCAGCGGAAAGCTGATAATCGCCGCCGCGATTCTCGGGCTGACAATGTGCCTGAGAGGATCAATCCGCATCGTGCTCAAAGCGTCAATCTGTTCGGAGATGCGTTGGATGCCAATTTCCGCCGTGATCGCCGAGCCGGCACGCGCCGTAATCATAATGGCTGTAAGCACCGGACCCAGCTCCCTGATTAGAGATAGAGATACCAGCGTACCCACCGCCCCCTGCGCGCCGAAGGTGACAAGGGCGTGATATGACTGCAGGCCTAAAACCATGCCGGTAAACAAACTTATCAGCATAATGATTGCGGTGGACGTTGCTCCGACATAATAGATTTGATGAATTACCTTGGATAATTGCCTGGCGCGGAAAGTTTTCCACAATGCAAAAAAAAGAAATATTGTCGCCGAGCCCAAAGTATCAATCCAATTAATAACTGCCCTGCCGATTGCCGCAAAAGGCTCGGTCAATTTCCTGCCGATACTCTTCTCCTCATTGATATCTGTTGCGTTACAACCGTTTGTCGGCGACATGACAAAATCTTCCTTCACCCGCGAAATATAGACGTGGAATTTTGCATATTTATATGAATTCGTCAACCAAAAGAGTATAAGGACAGAAGCCCGGATTAATTGTGAACCGGGCATCTTAGCGCTTCGGCAAACTTTTCTTTTTCGCGGATATTTGATTGTTTTTTTTGAGTTTTTTTACAGGGTTTTTCGAGGCGGCAATTTGCCTGCGTTTCGTTTTTGCTCTATAGGCTACGCCCGACCAGAAACCGAAAAGCAGTACCTGCACGGCTAAAACCGCGGCCAGGCCTATCCGCACACCGGAACCCATTGTCTCGGCCATCTGATTAGCCACCTCTTCAATTTCCCGGTAAAGCACCAGCATGTTGGTAACGGCGGTAATCAATGTGAACGCCGTGCCGACAAAAACTCCCTCCACAATAGCCCTGCCTCTGGATGTGTAACCAATCCAGAGACCTGTGCCCAGGCTGGTGATGAGGGCAAGAAGAGATAAATTATAAAAACCGGACGACCCGTTAATCCAGGGATGATCACCCCGAATGAATTTGCCGATAGTGTCAATGTTCAGCACGCCGTAAATATCAGTAAAGTTTGTATTGCCGGATTGAATATAAAGAATTAGAAAAATAAGCTCGAAAATCAGTTTGATGACAAAACTCAGGGCAATAGCGATTAGAATTCTGCTGACGGTGATATTTTCAAATAATCTGGTGATGCGCGGCTTGCTGGTAATTTTATCGTTCTTTTTCGGCTTGTTCTTTTCTTGTTTTCTTCTTTCGAGAATTTCATAAACAAGGGCGTAAAAAACAGGCACAAGAGGAAAAATATTTGTGGGATAAAATTCTAAGCGAAGCAGGCGCAGCAGACCAACCACACCCGCGGACAGGAGAATCGCCATGAAAAAACTGATAAATAGATTATTCATGTTAGGCACTTAGGAATCTTTATTAATTGTGGCACTTGCCAAAAAGAGGCGTGGTTTTTATATGAAAATCAACATAACATGTCAAGGCAATTAAGGATGTCCAATCTATCTCGTCGGGGCAGGCGCTACTAAAATATTTACAAAAATGATATCGTGAAAAATATATGCGAAGAAGAATCATGCACATCGATATGGACGCTTTTTTTGCCGCCGTGGAGGAAGGAAGAAATCCCGCCCTTTGCGGCAAACCGGTGGTTATCGGGGGCAATGGCAATCCTTCCCAAAGAGGAGTTGTTTCCACCGCCAATTATGAGGCGAGAAAATACGGAATTCACTCCGCCATTCCTATGCGCACGGCTTTAAAACTTTGCCCGCACGCTGTCTTTCTGCCGGTTGATTACGAAGCATATTCTGCCGCCTCGGAAAAGTTCAAATCCGTTCTGTTTGCCTGTACGCCTCTCATGGAAAATGCCGGCATTGATGAGGCCTTTCTGGACATATCAGAGTTACCAGAAACACCGGAATCCATCGCGGCAAACATTAAAAATGGCATAAAAGAAAAAACAAGCCTCACCTGTTCTATCGGCATTGCCAGCAATAAACTTCTGGCCAAAATCGCTTCAGACATGCAAAAGCCGGATGGCCTGACGATCATTGATGAAGGCGACATCGAAAATAAAATATGGCCACTACCCATCCGCAAACTCTACGGCATCGGGCCGAAAACGGAAAGCTATTTGAAAAGTATAAGTATCGAGACTATCGGGCAACTGGCGGCACAGCCGCTGGATACACTTATCGAGCATTTCGGCGAATCCTACGGCCAATACCTCTACGAAGCTTCGCGCGGCATTGATGATAGCGAGGTCATTACCCATTGGGAGCCAAAATCCATCAGCCGGGAAACTACTTTTCAACAAGATGTAAAAAACTGGCAGGTTATCGCCCGGACACTGGCAGAGCTTACCAAAGATGTGGTTGCTGATCTGCAGGATGAAGGATACACGGCAAGAACTGTCACCATCAAAATACGCTTCAGCGACTTTCAGACTCTCACCCGCGCTAAAACTTTGACGGGGCATACGGCTTCAGAGGAAGAAATCCGCAAAGCCGCTTTCGCCTGTCTCAAGCGCGTGGAACTTAAAAAACGCGTGAGATTAATCGGCGTGCGGGCAACCAATCTGGAAAAAATAAATAATGATTAACTGGTGCCCCTGGCGCGAGTCGAACGCGCGGCACACGGATTAGGAATCCGTTGCTCTATCCTTCTGAGCTACAGGGGCAGCCATTTTTATAGAAGTTTCAACAATTTAACATGCTTTCCCAAAGCTGTCAATTACAACCATCGGGTATGAACTACATCATATTGCGGATACATAAAAAAGCCGATAGAAAATGAAATTTATATTTACCCTTTTGCCTCTAGTCTTAAGCCTAATTACTTTTTTCCGGTTCAAACTGATTTTTGGCCGCCCAGAAGGACGGCAGATGGCGCAGTAAATACATGAGACTTTTGCGGTGCTCCCAGATACGACGACGGAATTTTCTTCGCCATCCGGGATCAGAATAGAATCTCTTCACATGTTCATTATACAGTTGATCGAGCCTCGCGCGTGAGGAAATTCCCTTCGGCACAAAAACAAAATTCAGGCAGTTCATCAACCTCCAGTTCTCGTCAAACTCTCCGCCCTCCCGGATATTCGCCCACAGCGGCGCGCCGGGGAAAGGCGTGAATTTTGCCATGTTCATATCGTCCAGGCCCAGAGAAATAATAAAATCGGAAGTGCGCCGAATTGATTCCTCCGTTTCTCCCGGAAGCCCCATCATAAAAAGTCCCTTGGCGCGCAGACCCGCACGCTGAATGCGGCTTACGGTATCACGCACGTCATCGAGCGACACTCCGGATTTATGCCGGGCAAGTATTTCCGGATCTGCAGATTCAATGCCCAGCGATACCATCAGGCAGCCCGCGTCTTTGAGCATCTGTAGCAATTCATCATCCGTGTAGCCCACACGCACAGCGCAGTTGAAATTTACACCCAGCGGAAAACGCGAAAGCTTCTCGCAAAGCTCGACGATACGTCTGCGGTTTGCCGTAAATAAATCATCATAAATATTGATGTGCCGCGCGCCGAATTTATCACGTAAATACTTCATATGGTCGTACATGTAATCAGCCGAGTTATAGCGATAACCTTTTTTAAAAACAGACCGGTCACAATATGAGCACTGATATATACAACCTCTAGAGGTAATCATTGTTGCTCCGGGAGTTTGAATATAGCTGAAAAGCGGCAAATGATAGCCATGGGGAAAACCTTCGAGTTTTTCATAGGCGGGAAAAGGCAAGCTGTCCATATCCGGAATTTTGGAGCGTGGTTCATTCGTTATTATTTCTTCTCCATTACGCCAAATCAAGCCCTGAATTTTGGAAGGAGTTTCTCCCGCTGCAAGTTCCGCCATGGTGAGATCACCTTCACCCGCAACAAGAAAATCAAATACCGGGTAATCACGCAAAAGTTTCCCCTCCAGCGCCGAAACATGAACCCCGCCGCATACCGTTACTATATTTGGAAAAGAATCTTTTATTTTTTGCGCCAGGTCAGCAGCGTCAGGGAAAGACGATGTTGTAGCGGAAAAACCAATTATCTGCGGCTTACAGCTTAATATTTCCTTTACTTGCTTATCTAGGGCAAAAGGAGCATAGGGGCCTAGGCAATCATAAACAAAAACTTCATGCCCCTCGTGCATTAAATAAGCGGCAATGGAAAGAAGCCCCTGCGGCACCATCCGGTTGGCGATATCGGTGATATCGCGCTTGCCGGGAAACCAGTTGAATCCCCGCGGATGAACAAGGACGATTCTTTTTTTATGATTTGTCAAAATCTTCATTAACGGAATAAATAAGCGGGATAATTTATTTTATTTCTGCGCCAGGATAAACGCCTGCCGTCCGGCAGAGTTAACATTGTAATGGAGGAAACAGCCGGTCTTTTTTGACTGAAGGGCATGGGCGATGCCGAATGCGGCCGCGACAGAATGAATACCACAATGCGGTAAATAATCATGTATCTGCCAGTTTTTATTTTTCCAGATATTTATTTCAGTTTCTTTAACACGGAATCCTGGCAAGAGAAAGCGCTCTTTTTCTTTTTTTCTTTTTAAAAACGGCTCAATTAGATTTTCTCCAAAATCTGAAAGATTGTTTTTAACAGAACTTTCTCCCCGAGAAGATTCAGCGGAATCGAAATGTACAGCTAAAATATCACCTACCTTATTTTCCTGGCCGCCGCCAAGCAGAAACCATGAGCTTCCTTCTCCTACCGGCAAAAATCGGGAGTTGTCCGATGTGAGATTAATCCGGTCATGAGATTCTTCGATTGTCGGTGTAAAAACATCGCAGCCGCCGACCAGCGCCAAATCAATTTGTCCGCTTTCCAGATAGGTTTGCGCCAGCCACAAAGCCGACTCAAAAGATAATTCCTCTTCAGAAATAGTCAGAATAATACCCTTTACACCCGCCTCACGCGCCAGAAAAAAGGCGGCGGCGTTGCTCACGGAATTGGCAAACTGATTGGGGCTGGGAAATCCGCCGTCATGCTTGAACACTTGAGTAATGAAAGGAAGGATTTCATCGATGTTGCCCAAACCGGTAGACAAAAAGATACCTACTTTTTTATCTTGTAAAATTTCTTTGGGCGCGCTCTGCAGACAGGCCAAAGCCCCGCAGCAAACCAGCTTGATAAACCTTCCCGCGCGCCGCATCGGCTGCCCCATAATTTTTTGTACAAGTTCATCAGGGCTAAGCGGCAACTTTGCTTCCTCCCACAAAGCGTCGCCATTAGCCACAAGCGCCGGTCCCACAAAACTTGCGGCAATTACCGGAAGAGGCTCTTTAAAAATGTTAGTTTCATCCAGCGACAATATCATCACTCCTTGATAATCAGATAACTAGTGCAGGTTCCGCCAAAACCGAAGAACGTGCACAGATAAGCGCCGTTGGGTGCAGGATTGTTTTGCACAGCCGGAGCAAAGCCGATTTCGGGATCCAACTCGCTGAAACCGAAGCTTTTCGGAATTGCTCCTTCTTCCAGACAAGAGAGCCAAACCGCCGTCTCCATTGTTCCCGCCGCGCCCAGAGCATGACCCAGCGCGCCTTTTAGGGAAACCACGGGCGGAAGTTTTTTCCCGAACACTTTACTTAATCCCGTCCCTTCGGAAAGATCATTATCTTTTGTGCCGGTACCATGAGCCTTTATCGCCACGATATTTAAATCAGATACACGCGAAACATTAAGAGTCTGGCCAATAACTTCTTTAACCACATCACCATTCGTTCCCGCGGAAGTAAGGCTGCTGTTATCGTTAAACAGGTAGCCTCCGGCAAATTTATATACATTTTTCGCGTGGCGCGCCTTACCTCCACGCTCCAATATCACCGCGCCCGCGCCTTCGCCTATTTGCATACCGGAACGAGTGGCGCAAAAAGGGCGGCACTGATCGTAATCACAAAGCAACAAGCTGGCAAAACCGTGTAAAGTTAGATTCAGAAGCGGTTCAAAACCGAAAATAATCGCCCGGCGAATTTTATTTTGTTCCAGAAGATTGGCGGCGACGACCAAAGCGTGCGAACTGGAAACGCAGGCCATGCTTAAAGTAAAAGTCATTCCCTTGATTCCGTATTTATCGGCAATTACTTGTGTTACCTCACCCGGCCCCCTGTTGCGGCAGGAAATCGGCGGCGGTTCCTTCTTGGGATTGCGGCGAATCTCTTCAGTAAATTCATATTCGTTACGGATAAAAAGGCCGCCGGTAGTTCCCACAAACAAACTTGATTCGGCAATTTCCGCCTGGGAAAGTCCCGCCCTTTCTATGGCTTCACCAAGCGCGCCCTCCAGCATCTTTTGTGATTTGCTCAGAGGATCGCCATCGTAAGGAACCGCAAACGATTTGAATTCACTGCTGATTAAATGAGACACCTCACCGGCTTTAGCTGGCAGGACTTTTCCTTCAATTAAGTTTTTCGCGGATTCCGGAGCGCTCCAACCGAGCGTTGTTACTGCGCCCCAACCGCGAACGTAAATATCTTTATCGCTCACTTTTTAACCTTGGGCGCGTTGATGACAAAATCGGCAAGCGTATTAAAATCCTGCATCGCTTTGGCCGCGGTGGAAGCGTTTTTTAATTCCACTCCAAACTGATACCTCAGCTCCATTGCTATCTCCATGGCATCAAGGCTGTCTAATTTCAGCGGTCCATCTCCTCCGATAAAAGGAACATCGGTGGGCACATCTTTTGGATCCACGTCTTTAATTTCACATGCTTTAATAACCAGTGCCTTAAGCTTGAAAATCAACTCATCTCTGGAGACCACATTTAATTCTTTATACGCCTGTTCTAAATCCATTTAACTCTCCTTCCCGCAATATAAAAGCAGATTCCTGCAAATAGTGTCAATATAATTAATTTAGGCAATATTACACCAAATGCCGCGTCGCGTAAAATAATATCCAGATACGCCTGATGCGACCAATACATCGGCGAAATCATGGCCAGTTTTTTCATGAATAGCGGCATGAGCACGTGCGGTATCATAATGCCGCCGAAAACGCCCATCAGTATGGCTCCTGTTGCCGCAAGTGTGGAAGACTGTTCAGGCGTTCGCGCCAGTGAAGCGACAAGCACGCCAAAACCGGTTGTGGCGGCGGCAACGACCAATGTTACCGGAACCATATGCCAGGGATGTTCTCCCAGATTAAAAGAAAAACTGATGATATGGGACATAACATACACGCCAAGCAGCAGCATTAAGATAAATTGTAAAATATTTATCAGATAATAAGGAATAATTTTCCCCAGTATAAGCAAATTAGTGTTTACCGGATAAGTAAAAAGCCGCTGGAGAGTGCCATCTTTTTTTTCCTTCAAAAAACCAATGGACATGGGGATGGCAATAAAAAACATCGCGAAAATCGCGTAGGCCGGTACATTTTGTTGAAGTGGAGTAGGGAATTCTTTGTTAGGCTTTGTTTTCTCCACGACCAAACCGGCAACCACGGCATCCAGGTTTTCAATACCCATGACCACCTCGACGGTTAAACTGGTAAGCAGCGAACGAGCGGCTATTTTGTAGCCTGCATCAATCACCGGATCAAAATAAATTTCTACCGGGTTATCTCCCTCATCAAAACCTTTAGGAATCGTCACAACCGCGTGCGCCTTGCCATCCGCGAAAATCTTATCATCGTTCATACCTTGCGGCCGCACAATATGCTTAATCATCTCATTGGACTTTATTTTTTCCTCAAGCAGGTTTGCTTTGAAAGAATTACTCTCGTTTTCAATAACCAACTGAATTTTACGTCCGGTCAACTTGTCTGTCCAGAGGCCTTCCATGGCCAACGACAGAAACAAAATCAGCGCCACCGGCATGATAAAAAGAAGCAAGATTGTCTGCCGGTCGCGAAGCAGAATCAGCATTTCTTTTTTGATCAATTCTTTAAGTTGTTTCAAAATCAATTTATTCCCTCAGAAATATATTTTACGGCTAAGGACGCGCGTCGCTCACGCTGCGTGTAAAGTTTATACATCACGCAATCCCTTTCCTGTCCTCTCCAGAAAGAATGCTTCCAAATTATCAATTTCCTTCATATCCCCGGAAAAAATATCTTTACCCTGATCCACCAGCGTTACATGAGAACAAAGGCGCTGAGCCTCTTCCATGATATGCGTGCAAAGAAGGATAGTCACGCCAGATTCGTTGAGCCCCGCCAGTGTTTCATAAATATGATTGCGGCTCTGCGGATCTACGCCCACTGTCGGTTCATCCAAAAGCAGCAACTTGGGTAAGTGCAGAAGCGCTACCGCCAGATTCAGTCTTCTCAGCATTCCGCCGGAGTACGTGGATACCGGCTTTGATGAGTAAGCAGATAAACCTGTTTTCTCCAATACTTCGTTGGCCCGTTCCTTAATCAGCTCTTGTTGCAGGCCGGCCATCGAACCAAAAAATCGTAGATTTTCTTTCGCGGTAAGTGTTGTGTATACCGATATCGGCTGAGGAGCATAGCCAATTAACTTCAATGTTTCTTTGTCCGGCATTTTGTTTCCATAGATGGACGCGGAACCGGAGTAACCGCGCAGTTGCCCGGTAATAATGCGCATAAGTGTTGTTTTACCGGCGCCGTTCGGCCCTAAAAGAGCGTGAATTTTACCGTTTTCCACAAACATGGAAAAATTTTTCAACGCGTATTGATTACCGCCGCTATTTTCTTTATCTTTCGGCAAATCATAAGAGAAAGTTACCGAGGAAATATCCAATACGTTCATGTCTTGAGTTTCCTTACGACTTTCTGGAGTCTTTTAAAAAAGATTTCTTCGCGATTCGCGCAGTTCAGCATCAATCCGCCCGCTTTGGCAAAGGTCTCTTCAGATTTATTCCGCTGTTTAATGATGCGTGTGGCCACTAAGGAAAATTCGCGCCAGTCGTGTCCAATAGCCGTCATTTCTTCAGACAGACTGGCGAGTTCGGCTGAACCGAACAGATCAGCGGCTTCCTGCAGAAAAGCTGCGTACATATATCGGAATCCGGCGCCACCCGTCCCGGTATCCTCCAGCCAGCGGATGATATCGGCAAGAAGCCGACAAGCTTCATTTAAATCGAACTTTTCAGTAATGCTGATGATTTTTCGAGCCAGGAAACGAATACCGCGGATACCGAAAATCGGCAGAGGAATCCTGAGCATCAAGTTGCAGGAATCCTTCATGCCCTTGATACACGCTTGCCGCAAATCAGGATTAGGATTGACGGATGTGAGATAATACATATAACCGTGTGCTTCCATGGGACCACGTGCGAAACGTGCTCGTTGCAGGTCGGCAGCCGGACAATCCACCGGATGTTCCAGCGTCGGGTCGCTGATGCGAAAACCATTTTCAATTTCACGCAAAACAATTAAATTATGTCCGCTAAAATTGAAACGAAAGCGCTCGGAAAAATAGGTGAGCCAGTAAAGATTGGTTTTTAAACCGACAATTTGTCCGGTTTTAAGCACCTGCCTGAGTTCATCCATCCCTTTTTGCGGATTGCGGTAAGTCTTCACAACAAAATCCCCGCTCAGTCTTTTGGCCACTTTACGAAAGATCGCGCCCGGTTGAGACCGGAAAGTAGTGATCGTCATACCTGCCGGTTTAATAAACGGCAGGTAGCCGAAAAAAATGCCGCTGCCGATGCCAAAAACCATCGGTTCGGAAATGTCCACACCCTTATCGCGAAAAAATGCCGACGTAACACCGCTTTCGCAATGTGCGGCGTGATGATGAACAAATGGTTTTCCCGTGGCTGTGCTTTCTAAAGTCATGAAGTAATAGTGTCCTTGCTTTTTAGTTGTTCTATACGCTTTTTAATTCTTCTTGACTAACTACCAAGGCATGGGCATAGCGGTCTAAAATGGACGGCTTTAGCTTGCTGAAAATCTCGGGACGCAAATGCCTTTTGACCCGAAATACCGTCATACCCACCGTCTTGGCCAGAATCGCCGTATTCATCTGCCGCCGCGCCATATGATAATAAAGCGGACTTTTCTGTCCGGCCAGCACCGCTCTTCTGGCTTCCTCAATACGCGCCCTTATGTCAGACACATAAAGACCATTAACCACTGTTTCCGGCCAACTGGGGTTGGTATCCAGGATATATTTCCCCTGATTGTTGGGTGTGTATTGCCCTCTCTTCAGCCCATCAACATCAGCAATACTGCGAAAAATTTCATCGGGTTCCATGGCCGGTTCCTTCTGATTATGTTGATATTTTTACTGTTCTTATACTAATTTTAAAAAAGCGCAAAGAGATTTTACACAAAAAAACAAAACTTATCACTATGATTTTTAAATAAGAAAAGTTAAAAAACCGATAAAAGAAAACACAGCGCTTTCACGCTTTAAGTTTCCTGGCCACTTTATCCAAGTCTTTAAAAAGCTGCTCTTCGCGCCCCGCGCAGATCAACATCAAACCGCCCACCTTGGCGAATGTCTCTTCAGACTGGCCACGTTGTTTGATAATACGCGCGGAAACAACAGCAAATTCCCGCCAGATATCACCAATCGCCGTCATTTCCTGCGACAGCTCAGCGAGTTCCTCCGAACCGAATAATTCGGCGGCTTCTTGAAGAAAAGCCGCATACATGAAACGAAATCCCGCGCCACCCGTGCCCATTTCTTCCTGTAAGCGCAGGATATGAGCCAGTTGCCGGCAGGCTTCGACATAGCCAAGTTTATCCGGCCATTTTATTACTTTTTTAGCAAGGTAACGCATCCCCTTTACGCCAAAGAGCGGTATGGGAATTTTGAGCATCTGCTTGCAGGAATCCTTCATACCCGTGATGCAGGCCTTCCTTATGTCGTGGTCGGGGTTGACGGATAAAGGGTAGTACATTAAACCGCGCGCTTCCATTGGTCCGCGCGCGAAGCGAGCCCTTTCCATATCGTGCGTCGAACAATCTGTCGTATATTCCAGCAGGGCGGGATCACTTATCCGGAAACCGTTTTCATTTTCGTACAGGACGATAAAATTGTGTCCGCTAAAATTAAAGCGATAGCGTCTGGGAAAGAACGAAAGCCAGTAGATATTAGTTGTCACCGCGACAATCTGTCCGGTCCGGATAACGCGGCGCAACTCATCCATGCCTTTTTGTTGATTGCGAAAACGTTTTCTGAAAACCTTCACACCCAATCTTTTGGCTGCTTTTTTGAAAACCAGTCCCGGAATTGATCTGAAAGTGCTTACGGGCAGTCCTGTCTGTTTGATAAACGGTAGATGGCCGAAAAAAATACCGCTGCCAATACCGAAAATCATCGGTTCAGAAATATCCAAACCTTTATCGCGAAACAGCGCGGATGTAACTCCCGTCTCGCAGTGCGCGGACGTGCGATGGATATAAGTCCTGCCATTGGCTAACGTTTCTTTAGTTATTAATTCTGTGGTCATTAATAGTGATTACCTTTCTCTTGGATTTTTGGGAACGGTTATCAATTCTTCAGTCGTAATCGCGAGGGCGTTGGCGTAAGCCCCCAGTACGGAAGGCTTGAGTCTGGCAAATATTTCCGGACGCAAATGCCTCTTGACCCGGAATGCGGCAATACCCGCTGTTTTTCCCAAAATCTCCGGTGTCATCTGCCGCAGTTCCATATAATAAGCAAGCGGGCTTTTCTGGCCAGCGAGCACCGCTTTTCTGGCTTCTTCCTCTTTGACCTTATATTCATCATAAGCCATTCTGTTGATCATTTCATCTACCACCCAGCCTTTGCTGGGTACCATGACATATTTCCCCTTGTCATCAAGGGCGTAATTTCCTTTTTTTATGCCTTCAGAATAATCGGGTACGTCATCCTGCGGTACTTCATTTATCTTCATTGCCGCCTCCTGTCTTGTTGTATATTTTCATTCCCGTTTATTATGGTAAATCTTATACAACTCATTTTTATTTTTCGAGTTTTCTTAACAAATTATACAGTTCCTTGAAAAGCTGTTCTTCGCGTCCCGCGGGAATAAGCATCAGCCCACCTGCCTTGGCGAATGTTTCTTCAGACTGGCCCCGCTGCTTGACAACTCGCGCGGAAACAACTGCAAATTCCCGCCAGATATCACCGATCGCCGTCATTTCCTGCGACAGCTCGGCAAGTTCGTCCGAACCGAATAGTTCTGCGGCTTCCTGCAAAAACGCCGCGTACATAAAACGAAACCCCGCGCCGCCCGTGCCGACCTCTTCCTGCATGCGCACCACATTGGCCAGGCGACGGCAGGCCTCTGGAAACCCCAACTTTTCCGGACTTTTAATAATTTGCTTTGCCAAATATCGCATTCCTTTAATGCCAATAAAGGGGAAAGGAACTTTCAGCATCATATAGCATGATTCTTTCATTCCCGCGAGACAGGCGCTCCGAAAATCAGGATTTTCGACAACAGTCTCGACCCAATACATAAATCCCTTCGGTTCCAGCGGGCCGCGCGCGAAACGCGCCCGTTCCAGATCTTCCGTCGAACAATCCACAGGATGATCCAGAATAGGATCACTGACGCGAAATCCGTTTTCTATTTCTCGCAGGGCAATGATATTATGGCCGTTGAACTGAAAGCGAAAACGGTTGGGAAAATAGGAAAGCCAGTAAATATTAGTCGTCAAGCCGACAATGTGGCCATCACTTAACGCGTTTCTCAGCGCCGCCATTCCCTTTTGCGCGTTGCGGTATTCTTTGGTAAAAAATTTTCCTCCCAGGCGCTTGGCGACTTTAGGAAAAAGGGTCCGCGGTCGGGAACGAAAAGTGGTTATCGGCATTCCCACCCATTTGATAAATGGCAAATGGCCAAAAAACATGCCGCTGCCGACGCCGAAAACCATGGCTTCGGAAATCTTCACGCCCTTGTCGCGAAACAGCGCCGCGGTGACCCCGCTCTCACAATGCGCCGCATGTTGATGAATAAAAGTTCTGCCGCTGACGGTTATCTCTGAATTCATTTTATTTGCTGTTGCCTCTTTCATCTCTCTTTTCCGGGACGGTTTTTAATTCTTCCACACTCAAGGCCAGCGCCTTCGCGTAACGCGCCAGCAAAGAAGGTTTGAGCCGGGCGAATATTTCCGGGTGAAAATGTCTTTTTACCCGGAATACGGCAAGACCTGCCGTCTTGGCCAAAATCCGGGGATTCATTTGCCGGCTCTCCATATGGTAGTAAAGCGGGCTTCTGGTGCCGGCGAACACCTCTTTTCTGGTTTCCTCCAGATGCTCCGCCAACTCTTCAACGGCCAGGCTGTTGACCACTGCTTCATCATTCCAGCCGGTACTGGTCACAATGACGTACTTTCCTTTATCGTTAAGCGCGTAACAGGCGCGTTTCTCGCCTTCATAGTACGTGATGTCCTGAGGCACTTCGCTTACTTTCATTGATGGTTTCCTGTATCCCTACATATTTTTTACACTAAAACTAATGGCAATAAAAAACAAATCAATATCTGCATTAAATCCTGGCTTTTTTTATTTCTTCTCCGAGAAACGGCTCAAAGTGATGCCATTCGAAAGGATGTTCGCGGGTAAATTGCGCCAACTCATCGGCATAGATTTGCGCCGATTCAGCCACCGTCTTTTGCCGCTCGGCACGCGATAAGGCAATAACTTTGCGCCCTTTTGATACACGCACATGATACTTGCCGAAAGTCTTTTCGTGAACAAAAAAAGTCATCAGCGGCGCACCAGTCATTAACGCAAATAAATGTGGCGTATCTGGCAATTTTACCTCATAATCTAAAAAATTAACCGTGACAAAACTCTGATTGCCCCAAAGGCGGTCACCAGTCATGGAAACGATACCTCCATCGCGTAAAAAATTAATTCCTTCTAAAAGAGCAAAGGGCGATTTTTCATCCTCGGAAGTTGTAACAATTTTAATACCGCGGTCAGCCAGTTTCTTTTTATGGATGTCCTCCACCTGCTCTTTGTTTTTTACTTTTGCCCCCAGATAAAGCATGATCGGCATTCCCTTACTGCTAAGCATTTGTGCCGCTAGCTCCCAGTTGCCGATGTGCGACATCACTATCACCGCGCCGGTTTTCTTTTCGACAGCCTCGTCCAAATGCTGCCAGCCCTCTTTGGTGAATTCAATTTTATCTTCCGGCAAATGAACAAACCGGTGAATATATACATTGGTAAAATTATGATACTGCTTCCATGCGCAGCGCAAATAGTAAAAAATACTCTTGTCGGGAATTAGAGCTTTATAAAATTTATAACTGTACGCCACGCGCCAGGGAAGAAGAAAGTAATAACCGGTAGCGATAAACCAGGAGAAAGTGCGGAAAAACCATACTCCCCACCGTCGAGAAAAATAAAGAGCAACATAATAGGATATTTTTTTTACCACTTTGCTGTATCCCACTGGATGATGACATGCCGCATATATGGATTTACTTTATTGGCAAAACCAGAATTGGCAAATTTATCGCGTCGATTATTTTTACGTCAGGACTGTCAAAAACTTTCCCGTATATTTTAGGCCTTAATTTATGTCCGACAATAACCAAATCAATGCTGTTATCCTCGCAGTATTTGACAACTTCTTGGGCCAGATCACCTTTCGCCGTCACATAGATTACGCTCACGGATGATAACAGTTCATCAGAGGCTAGCTCTCTCAGCTTTAGCGCCACCGCGTCTTCATGATCCGCAGGATGGCGAAACCCGGCCTGCGGATCATTAACATATAAAAAATGTATTTCACTGCCGAAGGACTGCGCGATTTTTAGCGCACTGATGACCGGCGCGATATTGGCCGAATCAAGATCTATGGCATATAATATCTTTTTAACACCGAACATAAGCTTATTCCTCACCATTTTACACAGATATTACAAGGACAAACCAATATATGTCAACAGTATGTTTTCCTAAAAATATTATGCTTTTCTGCCGACAAACCACTTTTCTTCAACTTGGGCAACCGCAGCGTCAAACACCTCGGCCTTAAATCCGGCCCCGGTAATTAATGCTTTTAAATCCTCGCGCGCGCGGAAACGTTTCGGAATGCGCGCAAACATCAGCCTGAGCACTTCTATCCAGCGCTTCCAGGGAATTTTTCTTTCCGCTGGTACCGTCGCGCGGATAAGTAATACGCCTCCATCTTCCAGCTTTTCATAGATGCGCCGCAACGCCAGTTTTGCTTCTTCATCCGAAAGCAAATGAATCATATCCAGCATTAACACATGGTCAACGCTGCCCTCAACAGGCGGCAAATCAGGCGCACGGCCTGCCTGCACGCTGCCTCTTTCACCTACAACCCGCGAGGCAATCAGGACTCTTTCTTCATCCGGATCAAGCCCAAATACTTTTGCCCGCGGATAAATTTCCAAAAGCCATGTAGCCGGAACTCCGTAGCCGCAGCCGATATCGACAATCCGTCGCGGATTTTGAACATACTTATGCAATTCGGCAAACATCGGGTCGAGCTTTATTTTGAAGCGCGCAAACAGGCGCGGATATCCGGGCAAGTGACGGTAACGTAAAATAGCGCGCCTGAAATGTTCACGTGAGACGGGGACAACCGGGCCGGTCGGGTAATCAATCACAGAAAATATTTTATGCATCAGCGTCGGCAAAAGGAAAAAAGTGCCGATAAAAGAATAAATAATGCCAAACAGTGAGGTCAAACCGATGCTGCGCAAAAGCGAATGCCGGGCCAACGCCAAAACACCGAAGCCGATTAAAGTCGTGGCGGCGGCCATGAACATGGCCAGCTTTATCGTGTCCATTGCCGGATGGTCATTATCAGGGTAACGCTGATACGTGCAAACATAGTAAATCGCGTAATCTATGCCCATCCCCATAATGACAATCCAGAGCATAATACTGGGGATATCCAGCGGATGGCCGATCAGCTTAAGCGTTCCCATCGTGGCCACCAGCGCGAAGGAGATGGGGGCCAGCACCGCCAGCGACAGGAGCAAATCCAGATGAAACAGCAGGACAACCAGCACGATACCCACACTGACAATCAGGGCGATTTCGATAAAAACACTTTTTAGAAAATCACCAAGCCTTTTATTGAATAAATCGACGTCAAATATTTTGGCAAGATTTTCCGCGGACAGTTTCGCGTAGAATTTTTCCGAGTCATAATTGGGCCCTGTATTGAGCAGGCTCAGCTGCGTGTATCCGGCAGGGCTTTTGGCGATACCCAGCATCGCAAAATAATTTTCCGGTATTTCCGACGTCCGCGGCTTTGGGCCTTCAATCATTTTCCAAAAAGGCGCAAATGCTTCCGGGGCAAAACCGAATTCCACGGCGGCTAAATTGAAATCATTTTTCAGTTTTTTCATCCGCTGCGGATTCCAGAACGCGCGCCAGGCTTCAAAATTATTTTTGCTTCGCTCACCGGACGGAAACAGAACCGCGGGCAAAAAAACGTCGGGGAACATTTCTTTTTGTCCGTCCGCTGATAAAATATTCAGCAGCGCGTCGTTTTTGCTTTGCAGCTCACGCATGTCGCTCGCTTCCAGGAACACGTAACATTTGCCGGAAAAATCCCCCCAGACGCTTTGCATTTTTTCCTCGGCGGCAATAGTTTCCGGCAGCAAAGAATTCATCGCGCTTATATCGACATTGAATACCGGCTTGGCAAAAAACAGCATCACCGCCGCAAACAAAATCACCGCCGTAACTTTCCATGCAGCGGGAGCCGCGAACATCTTTACGCTTTTCATCAGCCAGGGATTTGTTCTTCTCTTTGCCGGCGGCATATAGGGAAAGATGCGGGGAAAAATGAAATGGACAAAAAGCAGAGCAAAGAAAACGCCCAAAGCGGCAAAGACGCCTATTTCCGCCAGAATCTTAAAATCGCTGATGAGCAGCAGCAAAAACGCGCCGAAAGTGGTTAAGACAGATAAAAGTTCCGCCGCCCAGAGCTGGCGGGCGACACGCCGTCCGTAAGTCTCTTGGGGCCGATCCAGAAAAAGCAGATAAGTT
>JAFGKC010000018.1 GCA_016928765.1 Syntrophaceae bacterium | reverse complement strand
TTTTAATCGCTTTTTTTGTTTTATTTATATTTAATGGAGATGTCACGGCGCATCTTTGCGCGTAAGTCACGCCTTTCAGGTTTGATAGAAGCTCACAAACTTTTATGGGGTAACCATCAAGAATTTTATGTCTTCCGCTTGGTGTGGTTGTTGTTCTTTGTTCCAGCATTGTCGTGGGTGCCATTTGTCCGCCCGTCATTCCGTAAACGGCGTTGTTGATGAAAATAATTGTGATATTTTCTCCGCGGTTGGCGGCGTGAAGACTTTCCGCGATACCGATGGCGGCAAGGTCTCCGTCTCCTTGATACGAAAGAACAACGCGATCAGGTAAAACACGCTTTATTCCTGTAGCCATCGCTGGGCCTCTGCCGTGCGGGGCTTCAATCATATCAAAATCAAAATAATTATAGGCCAAAACAGCGCAGCCTGCCGGAGGCACGCCGATAGTTATTCCTCTGATGCCCATTTCATCAATGACTTCCGCGATCAGACGGTGCGCGATACTGTGACCGCAACCCGGACAGTAATGGAAAATATTTTTTTTCAGACTCTGAGGATGTTTAAATATTGTTTTAGCCATTTTTAGGCAATCCTTTAATCTTTTTTGCTGCAATGACGCGCGATAACGTTAGCCAGTTCCGCGGGTGTGGGCACGGCCCCTCCCGGACGTCCGTGAAAGGCGACATCGGCGTATCCTTGGAGCGACAGGCGCACATCGTCGAGCATCTGACCGGTACTCATTTCAAAAACAAGAAATTTTTTTACTTTTTCCGAAAGAGCGCGCAGTTGTAATTCTGGAAAAGGCCAAAGGGTGATCGGGCGGAAAAGCCCCACGTTAATTTTGTTGTGTTCGCGCAGACGTTTTATCGCGCCTTTCGCGATACGGGCGGCAGTGCCATAGGCTACAATCACCAGTTCAGAATTATCGATATTATGTTCTTCATAACGGATTTCATTTTCGCCAATAACGCTATATTTACGCGCCAGTTTCCAGTTATGTTCTTCCATGTCGATGGCGTCCAGAATAAGTCCGCGGATGAATTTGCTTTTGCCGTCACCCGCACCGCGAAGCATAAAATTTTCACTGTAGTGACGGGGTTTTGGTTTTTTAAATATAACCGGTTCCATCATCTGTCCCATCATGCCGTCGGCGAGAATCATCACTGGCGTGTGGTATTTATCGGCAAGATCGAAAGCGTCCATCGTCAGATCGGCCAGTTCCTGGCAGGTGGCCGGCCCGAAAACTATCGTGCGGTAATCTCCGTGGCCGCCGCCGCGGGTCGCTTGAAAATAATCTCCCTGCGAGGGGCGGATATTACCAAGGCCGGGACCGCCACGCATAATGTTGACAATAACGCCTGGCAGTTCACAGGCGGCCATGGAAGAAATGCCTTCCTGCTTGAGAGAAATGCCAGGGCCGGATGAAGAAGTCATGACTCGCGCGCCGGCGGCGGAAGCTCCGGCGATCATGTTTATCGCCGCGATTTCGCTTTCTGACTGAATAAAAACGCCGTTTTCAGCGTTGCGCATATTTTCGGCCATGTATTCGGTAAGTTCATTCTGGGGAGTGATAGGGTAGCCGGCATAAAAACGGCAGCCGGCGCGAATCGCCGCTTCGCCGATGATGCTGTTTCCCGACATTAAAAATTTATTCACGGTAAACCTCGATAGCTATATCCGGACACATGGTGGCGCAAAGCGCGCAGCCGTTGCATTCTTTTTTTTCGTCGACGCATACAGACCGGTATCCCTGAGCGTTATATTCTTTGCCGGGGATGATATGAGAGTTGGGGCAGACATGAATACAAAGATGGCATTCTTTGCAAAGTTCTTTATTTATTTTTATGAAACCTTTCAAAATTAAATCCCCAAAACAATCTTGTTTTCTGAAGTAGAAAGTATCACTGGCGAAAGCTTTGTTGCGCATAATGGGCGGAAAGTCAAGTATTTTATGTAGATAATGCTTTGGTTTTATTATTAATAGTTTTAGATTTTTTTGATTTGAAATCCTTCCAGTTTAACCGCGACCGCGCGGTGCAGAATTTCTATATTGAGAACAAAAAGTTCTTTTTGGGCGTTTCTGCTAATAATCACGCCCTCGATGCCGGCAAAAGCTCCGTCAATAATGCGTACGGCTTCGCCCACCTGGGGAGATTGCAGATTAAAAATCTGAACGTCTGTCTGTATAAAACGGCGGATAGCGTCAATTTTATCCTCAGGCACGGCCAGCGGTTCGGAATTTTCTTTTTTCCCCAAAATGCGCACCACGCCGGAAGTTTTAAGCACCGCCAGTTTGGTTTCATTATCCAGGTTAGGTGTTTCCATGAAAAGATAACCGGGGAAAAGCGGCACGGAAATTTTCTTCTTGCGGTCTTTGCGAGAGCTCCAAACCTGCGCTTCGGGTAGAAATGTGGTGATTTTCTTTTGCGTCAGGCCGGTGTTTGCTTTTCGTTCGTGGCGGCTTTTAGTGTGTATGGCGTACCAGGGCATGATGATTATTCCCGGTGGATCATTTTTTTTGCAGGCGGCTGTCGATAATAATGTCATCGCCGCTTTTTAAAATATTTTTAATAGCTAATTTTTTTGTCGCGTTAATACTCTTTATATCCAAATCTCCCACGGCCTCTGTTCCAGTTCCCAGAATTTTCGGCGCGATGACAACAACTATTCGCTGCGCGAGATTTTCTTTCAGCACGGAGGTGATTATCTGCGCCCCTCCTTCAACGAGGACAGACGAAATATTGCGTGCGGCAAGTTTTCTGAACAAATCTTTCAGATCAACAAGACCTTTTTTATTGGCGCGGCACGGCAAAACTACAGCTCCGGTGAAAGAAATATTTTTAAACTTCGTATCAGTCGGTTTTTTTGTTGTGGCGATTAGAGTTTTTGCTTTATCCTGATTTTGCAAAACTTTGGCTTTGGGCGAAATTTTTAATTCGGAATCCACGACAACGCGCAGGGGATTGCGGCCCCGGACAAGCCGCACCGTTAGTTCAGGATTATCTGTAATTATAGTATTTATGCCGACTAATATCGCATCATGCTGTGCTCGAAGTTTATGCGTGTAAGTTAATGATTTATCGCAGCTAATCCATTTAGAATGACCAGAGTCAGTAGCAATACGTCCGTCAAGCGTCTGCGCGAATTTCAAAGTGATAAAAGGGAGATTTGTTTCCATATAGTGGAAAAAAACTTCGTTTAGCGCGCGGCATTCCTTTTCCAGAACACCGGTTTTTACTTCGATGCCGTTTGTCTGCAGCATATTCATGCCGCGGCATGAAACCAGAGGATTAGAGTCAATGGAACCAATAACCACGCGTCTGATTTTATTTTTTATGATGACATCCGTGCAGGGAGGTGTCTGTCCGTGATGGCAGCAGGGTTCCAGCGTCACGTAAAGCGTCGCTCCGGCAACGTCCATTTGGGCGTTATTAATGGCGTTGACTTCCGCGTGCGCGGCACCGCAACGCCGATGGTAACCCTTGCCGATAATGTCACCATTCTTTACTAAAACAGCTCCGACCATCGGATTAGGGCTTGTGTAACCTTGCCCCTTACGGGCAAGATTTAGCGCCAGTTTCATGTAATCTTCATCAATCATGGGAGAATAATTACCTTATTAGCCGTTTAGATGCAAAGAATTTTATTGTTTATATCTTTACAGATATGATATGTAAAATAATAAATTACAGTCATATTTCAACTGTTAAAGGAGCAACAATGAAAGGCGTAGTGCTTGCGGGCGGTTTAGGCAGCAGGTTATATCCACTGACCAAAGTAACCAATAAACATTTGCTTCCCGTTTATAACGAACCGATGATTTATTATCCTATCCGCATTTTGGTGAACGCGGGAATTAACGAAATTTTGATTGTCACCGGCGGGAATAATGCCGGTGATTTTCTGCGTCTTCTGGAAAACGGGAAAGATTTCGGATTGAAGCATATTAATTATACTTATCAGCAGGGTGAAGGCGGCATTGCCGCCGCGCTGAGTTTGGCGGAACACTTTGCCGATCAAGATAAAATTGTTGTCGTGTTGGGCGATAATATTATCGAAAACAATATTAAAGCGGCGGTGGATAAATTTCGCGCGCAGAAAGAGGGCGCGCGCATTTTGCTCAAAGAAGTGACGGACCCACAGAGATTCGGCGTGCCTGTTTTTGAAGGCAAGAAAATTATCCGCATTGATGAAAAACCGAAACAGCCTGCTTCCAATTACGCGGTTATCGGAATTTACATGTATGACCAGCGCGTTTTTGAATTTATCAAATCGCTTAAGCCTTCGCAACGCGGCGAGTTGGAAATCACCGATGTAAATAATTTTTATATCAACGAAGGAAAAATGGAATGGGATTTACTGGAAGGCTGGTGGTCGGATGCCGGAACTTTTGAATCCCTTTATTCAGCGGGGCAGATGGTAGCTAAAACAGGAGCGAACAAATTATGATTGAAGGCGTGATTATAAAAAAGCTTAAAGTAATTCCCGATGAGCGCGGCAGGCTGATGGAAGTATTACGGGCTGACGATGAAGCGTTCGAAAAATTCGGTCAGGTTTACATGACCACGGCGTATCCCGGCGTGGTAAAAGGCTGGCATTATCATAAGAAACAGTCCGACAATATGGCCGTGGTCAAAGGCATGATGAAAATTGTTTTATATGACGGAAGAGAAAAATCTCCCACTTTTCGCGAAATAATGGAGATCTTCGCCGGGATTCACAACCCTGTTTTAGTGCATATACCGGCTTTCGTTTATCACGGTTTCAAGTGTATCTCTGAAGAAGAGGCGGTAGTAATCAACACAACGACACACGTTTATGATTATAAAGAACCGGATGAGTTTCGCCTGCCCGCGCACGGAAGCGAAATTCCCTACGATTGGTCAAGAAAAGACGGTTAGAATCAATAACTTACAACTAATAATTATTCTTGACTTTGTATAAAAAAAGAGTAAAATTTATACAATCGTAAAAGGCAAACCGTTTGAAAAAACGGGGCGCAAAGTTACTGGCCTACGTCTTGGTTTAAGGGGGGATAAGGCGGCAGGACTGCCGATGTGGTAATGGTTCCGTTGATTTTCTTTTCTAAATTCCCCAGAAAAATTGATTGGAAGCAAGAATGATTATCTGGAACGTTTTTTCATTCATTTTTGGTGCCGCTATCGGCAGCTTTCTGAACGTCTGCATTTACCGTATTCCGGATAATGAATCGATCATCAAGCCGCTTTCCCGCTGTCCGCACTGCAAAAAACCAATTCGTTTTTACGATAATATTCC
>JAFGKC010000184.1 GCA_016928765.1 Syntrophaceae bacterium | reverse complement strand
TTAAACAACAGGCAGTTTAAATACTGCTCAATAATATCGGAGGATTATATGAAAAGTCAAAATCGCAAAACCTTTTTTATGTTTTTGCTGGCGTTTCTAATCGCCTTTTTTATCGTATCTCTTGTGGAAGTTTTACGTTCTTCCTTTATGCCTTCCGCTATTCCTGATATTCCCAAAGCTTCGGCCACATCGCCTTTTTCGTCAACTTCCGAGATCGGTAAAGTGCCTCTTTCCTTCTCCGATTTAGCCGAACGGGTTAAACCGGCAGTAGTCAATATCAGCACTACAAAAACTACAAAAGGGTTTGGTTCCTCTTTTAGAGGCTCGCCCTTTGGCGGCACGCCTTTCGGTGATGATTTCTTTGACCGCTTTTTCGGCGATATCCCTCAGCGCGAATTCAAACAGCGCAGTCTCGGTTCAGGCTTCATCATCAGCAACGACGGTTATATCTTCACCAATAATCACGTGGTGGAAAAGGCAGATAAAATCCTGGTTAAAGTAGCCGATGACCGCGAATACGAGGCAAAAGTCGTGGGAACTGATCCTAAAACGGATATCGCCCTGATTAAAATCAAACCGAAAAACAGTTTGCCGGTGGCGGATATCGGCGATTCCGATCAGGTCAAAGTCGGTGAATGGGTTATTGCCATTGGCAATCCCTTTGGTTTGGACGCAACCGTTACGGCGGGAATTGTCAGCGCCAAAGGCCGCGTGATCGGAGCTGGACCTTACGATAATTTTATTCAAACCGACGCGTCGATTAATCCCGGCAACAGCGGTGGCCCATTATTCAGTATGGACGGAAAAGTAATCGGCATTAACACGGCGATAGTAGCGCAGGGGCAGGGAATTGGTTTTGCAATCCCCATTAACATGGCCAAATCAGTTTTAAGCGATTTAAAAACAAAGGGCAAAGTAACCCGCGGCTGGCTGGGAATCTCGGTTCAGGATATCACAGAAGATATCGCCAAAAACATGAACCTGACAGAGCGTTCCGGGGCATTGGTTTCGGATGTCTTCAAGGGCGATCCTGCCGATAAAGCCGGTATAAAAGTGGGTGACATAATAACTGAAATCAACGGCAAAAAAATAAAGGATACGCATGATTTACTGCTGACCATCGCAGGGGTACAGGTAGGAGAAAGAGCTTCCATCAAGGTATTGCGCGACGGCAAAGAACTGGCTTTCCGTATTGTGGTCGCGGAACGTAAAGACACGGCGGAAATCGTATCATCAAAAGATGCTACAGGACATTTCGGTATTGTCGCGCAGGATATTTCTCCGGAAATGGCGCGTCAGCTCGGCATCAATCAAAATGCCGGCGTGATTATCACCAACGTGACGCCCGGTTCTCCGGCGGATGATGTCGGCATTCAGCCGCAGGATATTATTGTGCAGGTCAACAGAGTTAAAATAAGTTCGCAAAAAGATTATGATCGGGAAATTGCCAAGGCGGTCAAAAATAAAAGCGTCATGCTCTTAATCAGGCGCGGCAACTCTAGCTTCTTTGTCACTATGCGCATTGACTAAAACGCGTTAAACACCCGATGCAGATGAAAAGGCAGGCCTCAGAGCCTGCCTTTTTTATTGTGGACAAATTCTTGAGGAGGATTTAATAAAGCCACATGAAGCATTTTGATTACGCCGGCGTTATTCATTTTCATTCTTCCTTTTCTTTTGACGGGCACTCTCCGCTTACAACAATTCTGCGGGCGGCGAATAAAAATGGATTGGATTTTTTAATGCTGACGGATCACGACCACCTTCGGGCCAGAGATGAAGGCTGGGAAAGATGGCACAATAACACTTTGCTGATCGTCGGACAGGAAATATCTCCGCGTTTTAATCATTATCTGGCCTTTAATACCAGATCCCCTATATTTTACCCCAAGGACGCGCAGGATATCGAACCGCAGAAATACATTGACGAAGTCAACGCGCAGGGCGGATTCGGCCTGATCGCCCATCCCGACCACGGGGGCGCGCCGATGTTTCACGTGAAACATTATCCCTGGAACGATTGGGCTGTCACCGGCTACAAAGGGATCAGCGTCTGGGACTTTATGACCGATTGGCAAAGTTCTCTGCAGGGCTATTTTAAAGGTCTTTTGAGTTTTGTGTTTCCGGCCTGGTTTCTGAGCGGGCCGAAACCTATCACTCTTTCCAGATGGGATAAGCTTAATCAAACACAAAAAATCATAGGCTTTGGCGAACTGGATAATCACGCCAGCATAAAAAAATTTTGGGGGATAACCTTTATCGCCTTTTCTTTCGAGCGTGCTTTCAAATTCATCAGTACGCATGTTTTAACAGACGAAAAACTAAGCGGGGACGGCCCGGAAGATAAAGAAGCAATTCTTCAGGCGCTCTTGGCCGGCCGCGCTTATTTCGCGCTGGAATATTTCCGTAAAGCGCGGGGCTTTACTTTTTGTGTTGAACAGGAAGATGCTCTTTATCAGATGGGTGATGAATTTAAGCTTGGCGGCAAAGCGTTGTTAAAAGTTTGTTTGCCGGCTAAAGCGCTTGTGCGCGTGATGCGCAATGGTTTGTTGTGGGAAAAAGAAATTACATCCGGGTTTTCCCGGCAAGTTTCCGAACCGGGGGTTTATCGAGTGGAGATTTATCTGCAATCCTACGGTAAGCTGCGCCCCTGGATTTTTTCCAACCCGATTTTTATCCGCTAGTTTTTCAGGTTTGTTGTTTAAAGCTTTTGCTCTTTGAGCCACTGAGTGTACTGATACATCTTCGCCAGTGCCTTAACGGCGCGTTCCGGCGTAATGAAATTGACTCCTTTATATTTACACCCTTCTGCTTCCGTTATGGTGCGCGTTTTATTGTCATTGAGCAGATACACTCCGATGATCGGCTTGTTATACTTTTCCATCAGCCCGGCTGTTTTTTCAATAAACTGCGTTTCATAAGCGTCAAGGTAAGTTAATGAGTCATCCATGAATTTCTGATCGTAATTTTTATCTAAAACAATCGTTGATTCCATTACCGCTTGAATCATTATTCTCCTGCCGATAATTCCCATATGGATTACCGCGTCGCATTCCGGCCACAGAAGCAGTTCTTCAAGAACCGTCATGTATATCTCCGGATTCATTTCTCCGACAATATCTATCGGATTAGCATGACTCCAAAAGGGGGGAAGTAATTTATTGATATTGCCTATTACGTGTTCCGAAAGAAGCGGCACCTCCAAACCGTGTTCCATACATAAATCGGAGGCGACAACACCCCATCCGCCTCCTAACGTCACAATACCGACCTTTTTGCCTTTCGGCAGAGGCAGGGAAGAAAATGACGCGGAAAGATCGAGCAAATCCATAGGATTTTCAACCAGGATAATACCCGACTGCCTGCAGGCCGCATTAAAAACTTTAACATTGGAGGCCATGGCTCCTGTGTGGCTGGCCGCCGCATGCGCTCCCGCTTCCGTACGGCCGCCTTTCAGAGCGATTACGGGCTTTTTCTTTCCGACACGTTTTGCCGCTTCATAAAAACGGCGGCCGTTTTTGATGCTCTCTATGTATAAAACAACTGTCTGCGTCAGTTCATCGACTTCAAAACCTTCCATCGCGTCTTCAATGGTAATCATCGCTTCGTTGCCGGAGCCAGCAAAAGCGCGGATTCCTACTCCCTCTTTTTCGGCAAATGCAAGAAGTTGTGTTCCTAAATTTCCCGATTGTGTAACCAGCATCGTGCCGCCGGGCTTTGGACGCACGTGTGTGCCGGTGCAATACAGTGAAATGTAAGGATTGCATATGCCCATGGTGTTTGGGCCCAGAATTAAAATTCCCGCTTCTCTGGCTTGCCTTATTAATTCTTCTTCCAGCTTTTTCCCTTCGGGGCCTGTTTCGCCAAAACCGGAAGAAATCAGAAGAACGTTTTTTATTTTCTTTTTTTTCAATTCCGGAATTAATGCCAGAACATAATTGGCGGGAATGGTCACAACGGCGAGATCAACCGGTTCGGTAATTTCCGTTACCGATTTATAAACATGTCTGCCGATAATTTCTCCGCCTTTGGAATTAACCAGATAGATTTCCCCCTGATAATTTCCGACCAGTACATTGGAATACATCAATTGCCCCCATTTGCTGATGCCCGCGGAGGCACCGACAAAAGCGATCGACTTAGGATAAAAAAGCCTTCCCATGTCTTTGGGGGATACAGGTATGTGGGTTATCTTCTTTTCGGGCGGATCGCCTAATACAATCAACGCGTCAACAGCATTGACATTGCCTTCGGGGGTAACCAATAACGGATTGATATCAATTTCTCTGATTTGGGGTATCTCTATTCCTATTTTCGATAACGCCAGCAATGTTTTAATCAGAGCGTTCTTGTCCGGCTTTTTTTCTCCGCGAAAAGCATTTAATAACTTTTGCGCGTTCACTTGATTGAGCATGCTTTGCGCTTCGGCCTCATTTAAAGGCGCCAGGGCAAAAACAATGTCTTCTATAGCTTCGGTGAAAATTCCGCCCACGCCGAACATGACGGTGGGTCCGAATTGCGCGTCATGAAAAAGCCCCGCGACAAATTCTCTTTTCCCGTAAAGCATCGGCTGAACCAAAAAACCTTCCAGGTCAGTTCCGGCTTCTTCCTGGATAAAGAGCGCCGCTTTTTTTACATCTTCTTTATTGGATAAATTTAATTTAACCAGGCCTCTTTCCGTTTTGTGCGTGAGCTTTGCTCCCAATCCTTTGAGCGCTATCGGATAACCGAATCGCTCCGCCGCTATTTGAGCTGCTTCTATCGTCGCGGCAATTTTTTCTTCGACCACCGGCACGCCGTATTTTTTTAAAACTTCTTTAGCTTCCGCTTCCGTCAGCGTTTTTCTGCCTTGTGCTTGCGCCTTCTTAATTATGTCCAAACCTGTAACCTCCATCAAACAACATTCACCTTGTTTTATTTAATAATATCAAGTATTTATCTTTGTGCGCTGCTGGTTTTCCGTTCATTTTCAATAACTTATTTTTATCAATACCATAAATAACATCTTCGCCGTAAGTAATTTTTTGAACAATTTTATTTTTTATGAAATTATGAAGATATTATGCTAGAAGCTTTCGTAATTTTGGCTAAGGTAATTTTATTCTGGTTACGTCTTGCTGATCCACGTTTTCCGGTAAAGAAGAATTTCTATGGGTTTTAAATATCGCTATCTTATATTCGGCATTTTAGGCACCGCTTACGTTCTGGTGTTTTTTCATCGCCTCGCTCCCGCTGTTGTCGCCGTGGACATGATGCGTGATTTGCAAACAAGCGGCGCGTTGATGGGTATTCTGGCCTCGGCTTATTTTTATCCTTACGCGTTGATGCAGATTCCCGCGGGGCTTTTGGCTGATTCCTGGGGCCCGCGCCGCTCCATAACTTTCTTTTTTATTTTTGCCGGACTGGGCGCCCTAGCTTTAGGCATGGCGCATACCGTGGGTGTGGCGATTATCGCGCGTATCATCGTCGGCCTGGGAGTCGCGATGGTCTTTGTGCCAACAATGAAAATACTTACCAACTGGTTTGAACCGGAAAAATACGCGCGCATGACCGGCTTTATGATGGCCTTGGGCGGCTTGGGCGGTTATATCGCCGCCACTCCTCTGGCCTATTTGAGCGCGTCCATCGGCTGGCGTGGTTCCATGGCCGTCATCGGCCTGCTTACTCTGGGTATCGCTCTGGCTATTTGGCTGATGGTGCGCGATACCCCGCAGGAAATGGGTTTCAATATTTTAAATAATGCGCAGGCTCTAAAACCGGGTTTCAAAAAGGTTTCGTTGTTGCAAGGCATGCTGATGGTCGTGCGGGAACCACGGTTTTGGCCCTGGGCGATGGTGTTTTTTTTAGGCGCGGCGGTCTCTTTGAGCTTTACCGGCCTGTGGGGAGGACCTTTTTTGATGCACGTCTACGGAATGTCTAAACCCGAAGCAGGTGGTGTTTTATCGATGATGGCACTTGGTTTGATATTTGGTTCCCCCACAATGAGTTGGCTTGCCGAAAAAGTTTTCCGCTCGCGGAAGAAATTACTTATTGTCAATCAGTTTACTGCTTTTTGCCTTTTCAGTCTTCTTGCTTTTTGCACAGGTAGCTTCTCCAAACCTCTACTTTATGTGTGGTGTTTCGCCTACAGTTTTTCCTTTTCCGGGGCCGTTATTGTCGGATATCCGTCCATCAAAGAATACTTTCCGCTAGATATTGCCGGCACGGCAACCGGTCTAATCAATATTTTCCCTTTCGCCGGCGCGGCGCTCGGTCAGCCGTTAATGGGATTATAC
>JAFGKC010000183.1 GCA_016928765.1 Syntrophaceae bacterium | reverse complement strand
GGCGGACGTATCGGCCCCTGTTCAAAAGAATAATCCATTTTTTTCCTCTGGTATTAAAATTTGTATTAAAATAATCACTGCGGGTATATTTGACAAGATCAAGGAAGAAATAAAAGAGGGTTATCTGCTTTTCCTTTTACTCGTATTTCAAAATTAATATACGCTTTTCCCGATTCATCTTTTGCACCGACCAGGGCGATTGTTTCGCCTTGTTTAACGCTTTGATCCGCTTTCACGTATCTGCTGGCAAGATGAGTGTAGACAGTAGTAAAATCGTTTTGATGTTTAATAATAACCGTCTGACCATAATCTCTCAGATGTGATGAAAAAATTACTGTCCCATTTGCCGCGGCTTTAACTTCTGTTCCTGCCGGAGCGGCAATTTTTATCCAGTTATAATATGTTTTATTTGGCTGTCTTCCAAAACGGGTCTTGACAATACCTTGCACAGGCCAGATAAACATTTTTCGCATATCCGCTTTCACAATTTTATCATTGTCTGCAGGTAATTCATCAATCGGTTTATCCTCCTGGGGAGGAGGCTCATCGGGCTTTTTGACTGGTTCTTGTTCTGATGTGCTATTTTTGTCAATTTCTTTAACTTGCGCCATAACGTCTTCAATTACATATTTAGCCCCTGGAATAAATAATACAGTGCCTTCCTTGATGACAGCAGGGTCACTGATATTATTAATGTCGGCTAAATCCTGCAATTTGATATTATAAACACGGGAAATACTGTAAGCGGTTTCACCTTTTTTCACACGATGATACACGCCTGTTGCTTGCTCGTTTCTGATTTGGGAGCCCGAGCAGGATGAAAAAATACTGAAAGCCATGGAAATAATAATGACTATAAAAAGTAATTTTTTTAATCTTTCCATCCACTCTCTCCAATAAGACTGACAAAACGGCAGCCGCCTAAATCTTCTTTCGTTATTATCTTCGGGTCTTCAAGCGATCTGGTAATTTTATACAATGTCTGTATCTCGCGATTACCTACAGGCGCGACGAGCCTACCTCCCGGTGCTAATTGCGCTTCCAGATTTTTAGGAATATTTGGCACGGCGGCGGTGATGATAATCTCGTCAAACGGGGCTTCCTCCCTCCATCCGTAGGAACCGTCTCCTACCCTGATTGCCACATTATAAAAATTAAGCGCGTCAAGGATGTTTCGTGCCTTTGTCGCCAGTTTTGCCACCCTTTCCACTGAAAAAACACGGAAAGCAAGTGAAGCGAGAATTGCCGTCTGATAACCGGACCCGGTTCCGATTTCTAAAACCCGATCGGTGGATTTTAATTCCAGCGACTGTGTCATCAGAGCGACAATATATGGCTGGGAGATTGTCTGATGAGCGTCAATCGGCAAAGGATTGTCGTTGTAAGCCTGATCGGCCAGCCCTTCATCAATAAAAAGCTGGCGGGGAACAGTTTCCATAGCTTTTAAAACGCGCGCATCGTGTATATCGCGTGTTTTCAGCTGTGTCTCGATCATTCTTTTGCGTTGTTTTTTAAATTTATCCATTAAAATATCTGTATCATTTTCTTTTCATCTGGAATTTTGTAAATTTCGCGAACACGGTCATGCCTGCGCAGCCCCATCGCCTCACGTGTAACGATAAAATAATAATATTTTAACCGCGCAACTTTACAGGCAGCATTGAATTTTTTAATATTCTCATTAATTTCCGCGCACAATACTTTTTTATCGCAAGATATGCTTATTATGTCATCACCACAAGATAATATATTCAATAAATACTTTTTTGATTCAATTTCATTTTCCAGCCGATTCAAGAAATCAAGAATTTCACTTACCGCGTTACCTGCTCGGCTTAAGACCGCGGCTCTTTCGAGGAATATTTCATCGCACAAGTTATCATGATCTGAATCTTGTCTATTTAGAATGGCTGGCATGTTATAATCTCATAATGTAATTGTGTTGTTTTTTATCATTTAAACTCTTATTTATCAACAAACAAAAAGTTTTTCTTTACAGAATCTTATTCTTTCGTTTAATATCACTAAAGCATTCTGCCTCAATAAAATTTTCGAATGGATTATGAGTATGGAAAATAAGTATCCCATGTTTAAAGCGATGCGTAAAGCTTACGCTCAGGGACAAGAAGACGAAACTCTATTGCCACTGGTCTTGACGAATGATCACGGAAACACCTTGGGGCGCATCCGCACCGGTGATTCAGTCATTTTTTATAATATCCGGGGTGAACGGGAAATTGAGTTAACCCGTAGTTTAACTGAAGATGACTTTAAGGAATTTCCGGTTGAAAAATCAACGCGCCTTAATTTTGCCACCATGATTGAATATCAGAAAGATTTAAACGTTAATGTGGCATTCCCTCCTGATGAAATTATTAAAGACACGCTCAGTGAAATAATCGCGAATAATAATATCAGTCAGGTTAAGATTACCGAGGCCGAGAAAGCTACACATGTCGGTTTTTTCTTTAATGGGAAAAATAACAATCCTTTCGCACTTGAAGAAAGAATTACTATACCTACGCGCAAAGACGTCGCGCTTTTTGATGAAGCGCCCGAAATGTCTATTAATGAAATAACGCGTTCTGCTGTGGAAAAAATCAATGACAAAAAATACAGTTTTATCGCGGTTAATTTTCCCAATGTTGACGTTGTCGGTCATATTGAAAATGAAACAGCTGTTATAAAGGCGGTAGAAACCGTGGATAAAAATATCGGTATTGTTGTTGAGGCAGCGATGAAGATGTCAATTCCAGTCATCATCACCGCCGACCACGGAACTGTGGAAAAATGGCGTTATCCGGACGGCGCCGTGGATACAGGGCACACGAAGAGTCCCGTTCCATTCATTCTTATCAATACCGATAAAAATATCAATCTAAAGAAAAAAGGCGGTCTTATTGATATCGCGCCAACTGTTTTGGACGTTTTGGGATTACCGCCGTCAAAACTGATGACCGGTTCTTCTCTTGTTGAAAAAAGGCGAATCGCATTTAATAGCCAAAAAAGGGTTTTATTGATTATCGCTGACGGCTGGGGATACGCTGAAAATAACGATGCAAATCTGATCGCGCGCTCAAACACTCCGGTTATGGATAGTCTGATGAAAAAATATCCTGTGAGTATACTGGAAGCATCAGGGGAAGCTGTCGGACTTCCGGCCGGCACAGTCGGCAATTCTGAGGCCGGACATTTGCACATCGGCGCGGGGCGCGTGATTTATTCCGATCGTCTTAAAATAGACCGCGCGATTAACGAAAAATCTTTTTATAAAAATCAGGCCTTTCTAAAAGTAATGCGGGAAGCGAAGAAATCTGGTAATGCCCTTCATCTGATGGGTATTGTCTCTTTTTTCAGTTCTCACGGTTCCATCAATCATCTTTTTGCCCTGATGGATATGGCCAAACAGGAAGGAATCTCCAATCTTTTTATTCACGCCATGCTTGGCCGCCGCGGGGAAATGCCGGAAAGCGGAGCGCAGTACATAAAAAAAATTGAGGAAAAAGCGCTAAGTATTAAATTGGGTAAAGTTGTCTCCGTAATCGGCCGTTACTGGTCGATGGACCGCGAAGATAATTGGGACAGAATTGAAAAAACCTACCGCATGCTCGTTTACGGCGAGGGAGAAAAAATACCGGAGTTTTAACTTATGCAGTCAAAAATCAATAAAACAATAATCGAGATGGTTTACGGCAATATAACCGAGGAAACAACTGATGCCATTGTAAATGCCGCCAACGAACATTTAGCCGGCGGTGCCGGTGTGGACGGCGCGATTCACCGTGCCGGTGGCCCGGCGATAATGGATGAGTGCCGTAAAATCGGCGGCTGTCCCACTGGACAGGCCGTTATTACTACCGGCGGAAATCTTAAAGCAAAATATGTTATTCATACAGTAGGGCCCATTTACCGCGATGGTATCAGGAATGAGGCAAAACTGCTCGAGAGCGCTTACCGCAATAGCCTTGAGTTGGCCCGTAATAAAAATTTACGCAGTATTTCTTTCCCGGCTATTAGTACCGGCGTTTACGGATATCCGGCCAATGAGGCGGCGTATATCGCTATAAAAACTTGCGTCGATTTTGCCCAAGACAATACTGATATAAAGCTCATTCGTCATGTGCTTTTCAGTAAAGATTTTTATGATATATTTTCTTCACAATTAAAAAATCTTATTTAGAAACAATTATTTATTATTATTGATTTATTTTCCCCCTTGTGTCAGTGAAATAAAATGCGTAGAAAAAATTTCAAAAGCATCCCGCGTCATCTTGGTGACATACTCCTGCCCATTTTAAAGAAACGGGGATTAGCTTCTAAAATTGAAGAAAATCAGATTTTAAAGCTTTGGCCAAAAGCTATCGGTAATAAACTTAATCTCCAGACAAAAGCGCACGCTTTCAGAAATGGGACTCTCTTCGTTAAAACCACATCTTCAATCTGGGTGCAGCAGCTGCATTTTATCAAGGAAGAAATAATTGATAAGGTAAATGAAATTGCCGGTAAAAAAAGCTTGAAAGATATACGCTTTTCTGTCGGTCATACCCTTCCCGTTGAAAATAAAGAAGAATATTTTGAAGAAAAATCTTTTTTGAAAGAAAGAGATAAAATAATGATCGATAATTGCGCCGATTCTTTTGCCGATAAAGAGCTGGCGAATATATTCAAAAGAGTTATGCGAGGAGAAATCAACCGCCGGCGTCGCCTTGAATCACAGAGAGCTCGCGGAAGATAGCTTTCATTTCAGGTGTATAAATATTTTTGTCCTGATAAATATGAAGAGGTTGCTCTATTCGCAATTCTTCGCGTGATTCTTTTCTGGCTTCTATTAAAACAAATTCAGCGCTTGATGTATAACCGGAAAATACCAGCTTCATTCTTTTGGGCTCAATATTTTTTTCTCTGAGTTGCGATATCAGCGCTACTATTCTTTTTGCAGGATATATTGCAAACAACTTTCCGGAAGGCTTCAACAAATATTGGGCGGCTTTTAAGAATATAGTCAAAGAACCTTTAATTTCATGGCGGGCGATAGCTTTTTCCTCATCAGGATTAATTCTTCCAGAATTTAATTTTCTGTATGGGGGGTTAAAATAAACCATGTCTATGGATTGCGCGGGGAAATAATTTCTTATTTTTGCCGCGTCGTCCATTAATATTTTCACATTATTTTCCACTAAATTCAAATGGATATTTTTTTTCGCCAGACCTGCGAGGTCTCTCTGAATTTCCACACCGGTAAAATTAACATTGGGAAAACGGGCGGCTAGAATCAGCGTAACAACTCCGTTTCCGCATCCTATCTCAACGGCACTCTTAATATTTTTCAGGGAAATAAAATGAGCAAGCAAAAGAGAATCCAGCGAAAACCTATATCCTTTTCTCTTTTGATAAAACCGGATACTGCCGTTGAGAATTTCGTCAAGCGTTTCTTCAGACATTTTTGATAAAATATTTTTAATCCAGACTATGCACAAAAATACCGCTGCGCAATTTCGGTTCAAACCAGGTAGATTTTGGCGGCATAATCATTCCGCTATCCGCCACTTTCATTATCTGCTCAATTGTAACAGGATAAAGAGAAAAAGCGACCGCGTATTCGCCTGCATCGACTAATTTTTCCAGTTCCACCATTCCTCTGATACCGCCAATGAACTTAATCCGCTGATTTGTTCTTGGGTCGTCGATACCTAAAACAGGCGCTAAAAGATTCGACTGGAGAATGGAAACATCCAAACTATTTATAGGATCATTTTCATCAAATGTTTCTTTTTTTGGTGAAAGCAAGTACCAATTGCCTTCCAAATACATTCCAAAATCATGCAGTTTTCGCGGTGATTTCTCTTTAAAGTCTTCTATTATAATAAACTTAGAACTTATTGTTTTTAAAAAAGTATCTTTATTTAGTCCATTTAAATCCTTCACCGCGCGATTATAATCCATTACTTCTAATTCGTTATCAGGAAAAAGAACAGCCATAATTAAATCGTATTCTTTGCTATTATTTAGATTATTGTTCGCTTTTCTTTTTCTTTTTGCGACCTCAGTTGCCGCTGCCGCCCGGTGATGTCCGTCAGCGATGTAAAGCGCCTCGACGGACGCAAATTCCTTTTTTAATTTTTCAATAACAGCAGAATTTTTGATAACCCACACCGTTTGCTTTACTTTATCTTCAGTAACAAAATCGTATTCCGGATTTTGATTAATTTCTTCTTCTACTATTTTATTTATTGCTTTGTTGGATCGGTAAGCGATAAAAACCGGGCCAGTCTGCGCGTTTACCGCCTCAATATGACAAATACGGTCTTCTTCTTTATCTTTTCTCGTCAGCTCATGCTTTTTAATTATTCCTGCTTCATATTCTGCGGCGCTGACCACAGCGACAATGCCTGTCTGTTGACGTTTCCCCATGCGCTGACGATAAATGTAAAAATACCGTTCATCATCTTGTTGAATAATATTTTCTTTTTTAATTTTATTAATATTTTTTTTAGCGGTTTGATAGATAATGTCTTCGTTTCCCTTCGTTGCTTCAGGAACATCAATTTCAGATTTTTCCACGCGTAAAAAGCTCAATTGATTTCCGGAAATCGCTTTTTGTCCTTCTTCTTTCGTCATCACGTCGTAGGGCAAAGATGCGATTTTATCCACAAATTCTTTTTTTGGTCTTATTGCTTTAAAGGGCATTACTATAGCCATAAATAAATCTCCTCTTGCGCGCGTTGATAACATAATGGCATAATGTCCGCAATATAAAAGAAAGAATATTTTAGTTATTGGGGAATTTAGGCATGAAAAAAAATCTTGTTTTTATCCACGGCCTGGAAAGCACGGCGCAGGGGACTAAAGGTCAATATTTTCAGGAACATTTCCCTGAGATGATCATTGAAAACTTTACGGGAAGCTTTATTGAGCGCATGAACAAACTAAATCAGCTACTTTCTCCGAGAGATAATCTGGTTATCGTTGGCTCCAGTTACGGAGGAACTATGGCCGCTCAATACGCCACGGAAAATGAAAATAAGGTGAAGAAACTTATTTTGTTGGCACCGGCATTAAATCTGCGCGAGCTCAAAATACCACAAAATAAAGTATTGCCTTTGCCGGTTATCATTTATCACGGGACAAAAGACGACGTTGTTAATCCTTACGCGGTAAAAGATGTCGCGCAAAAAATATTTTGTACTCTTGATCATCATCTTGTTGATGATGATCATTCATTACATGTAACCTTTCCTCTTTTAGATTGGAACCATCTTCTGGATATTTAATAATTTCCGAATGAAACTATCTCAACTATTGCCTTGACAATGTATCGCTTATAACTTAACATTTCGCAAATTTTTTATTTTTTAGTTTTGCCTATGTATTCGAAAAAAATAGTGATTCGTTATACTCC
>JAFGKC010000182.1 GCA_016928765.1 Syntrophaceae bacterium | reverse complement strand
GTGGTAAAATTCGTAAACACTAATGATGATTTCTCTTTAGATATCAACGCCATAGAAGAGGCAATCACCGAAAACACCAAGGCCGTTTTAATTAACACGCCCAATAATCCGACGGGAAAGGTGTATGATAAAAAAAATATATCTGACCTGGCAGAAATGCTCAACCGTAAGGGGGCAGAACTGCTTAAGTCAATTTATCTGATTTCGGACGAACCTTATAACGAAATTGTATATGACAATGTTCCCGTGCCCAGCATTTTAAAAGCGTATAAAAACGCGATTATCGCCTATTCATATTCTAAAACACTTTCTTTGCCGGGGGAAAGAATCGGTTACATCGCCGTCAATCCCGATATTGACTACGCAAATGATTTACAAAACGCTTTTATCCTGTGCACCAGAATACTTGGGTTTGTTCACGCGCCGGCGCTGATGCAAAGAATCGTGGCTAAACTGCAGAACGCGAAAATTGACGCTTCGGTATATCAGAAAAAAAGGGATCTGCTCTGTGATGGCCTGTCAAAAGCCGGATACAAATTTCAAAAACCGCAGGGCGCGTTTTATTTATTCGTTAAAAGCCCGATTCCCGATGACGTGGAATTTGTCAAAATACTTTTGAAGAAAAATATTCTGGTTGTGCCGGGAAGCGGCTTTGGGGGCCCGGGCTATTTCCGTATAGCGTATTGTGTTGACGACGCGACAATAATAAATTCTCTGCCCGGTTTCACCGAGGCGATAAAAGAAATTCCCGAAATTAAATGATTTAATAATGAAAGGAATCCGGAAATGCTGACGCGCAAAATTTCAAAATTACTGCCCATTATATGTTTAGCAGCCTGCTTCGCGTTGCTGATAAATAATTCGGCTTACGCGGATGATAAAAAACCACAGCAGGCAAAAGCGCCGGAATGGGAATGGCTGGAAAAAGGAAACGCCTTGTTTGTGTCCGGCAAATATCAGGATGCTGTCAATGCTTACTCTAAGGCTATCGAGCTTAATCCTAAAGTCGCGCTGTTTTATAATAACCGCGGATATTCATACCGTCATCTTAACAAATATGAAGAGGCGATCGCTGATTACAGCAGGGCGATTAAAATAGAACCGAAATACGCCGGAGCGTATAATAACCGGGGTGTTGTCTACGGGAAAATGGGCAAGCATGATAAAGAAATCGCGGATTATAACAAAGCCATCGAGCTTGATCCTAAAGACCCTGTCGTATATTATGATAGGGGAATTGCCTACGGCAAAACCGGCAAATATGAAAAGGAACTGGCGGATTACAACAAAGCGCTTGAGCTTGCGCCGAAATTTACCGATGTTTATTATAACCGCGCCTACGTGCACTGTAAACTTAGAAATTTCTATCAGGCGATAGATGATTTTGATAAAGTAATTGAACAAAACCCGAAAGACGCGGAAGCTTATTATAACCGAGGAGTTGCCCACGGCAAAACAGGCAATTACAACAAAGAATTAGAAGACGTGAAAGCAGCCGCCAGACTGGGGCACAAGGGCGCGCGGGATTTGCTGAAAAAGATGAGTAAAGACTGGTAATATTCTTTATTCTCTGCTGGGTTTAATACCCCGACGCTTGCGTCGTCATTCCGGCGAAAGCCGGAATCCAGACGCCGTCCCGGCGAAGGCCGGGAACCAGTTTCAACAATACTGGATTCCCCCGTATCAAGTACGGGGCAGGCTTATCGCGCTGCTTGCGGCGGAGAGCTTCATTTACTGTTTTTTAGTGGCAGTATAATTACAGTAGAAACAGAAGGTTCAAAGGTGAAAATGTTTAAAAAAAATTTATTCCCGATTGATTTTCAATATCTCGCGTTATTAACCGTTGTTATATTTTTTTCTATACCCTTTATTATACACGCCGGAACTTTTTACAGTTGTGTGGATAGTGAAGGCAACGAAACGATTTCCGATTATCCCGTGGGCGGAAAAAAGTGCAAGCCGATAGGCGGTTTTGAAAAAACAGAAAACACGCAAAGCGGAAATACCGCGCCTCAGCGTTTGGATTCAACAGATACTTCTTCAGATGAAAAAATAACAAAAGTTACAGTGCAGGGAAACCGCGTTCTGGTTCCGGTAACCCTTGCTTATGGAAATAAAGAAGTTGATGTTCAATTGGTGATGGATACGGGCGCGACAGGGACAGCCATAAATGCCAATGTAGCTGATGACCTATACATAAATCTAAACCAGGCAAGAAAAGAAAAGGCGGGAGTCGCCGGCGGCGGTGTTATCGAGGTAAGCGTGGTTCAGTTGACAAGTATGACCATTGGGCCGCACACAATCCGCAACCGCGCAGTTGCCGTTCTTCCCCCGGAAAGTTACGCTCTGGATTATGGCGGATTGCTCGGGATGGACGTGCTGGGCAAATTCTCCTTCCGCGTGGATATGGCAAAACAAGTCATAGTTTGGGAATAGATATCTAGGTCTTTCCAGTTAGTTCTTCCTGTAATGGAAAACTTCTATAGTTAATACAATATTACAGATATGAACCGAAAATAGTTATTGACAAACATAAAGGCAAATATTAAAAAACTTGATTATAAAAAAAACAAAAAAGGAGGAGTGAATGTATGAAAAAAATATTTTATGTAGTTTTTGTTGTTTTGATGGTGCTTTCATTTTCAGTTCTTGCCCAAGCACAGTCTAATACAAAGGGTATTTATGTCGGCCTGGTTGGCGGGTATGTTATACCTACCATGGATGGAAATTTAGTGGCAGGAGGTACACCCGTAGCTTATGATTATGATTTAGATCTCAAAAACGGATATTTAGTAGGTGCCAAGGTCGGATGGCTGACACCTTTCAGCAATAGAGCTTTGGCCGTGGAATTTGAATATAATCATATAGAGAACAAAATGGATTCTTGGGACAATTTTATTATGACTGGGCTTGATGCAGAAACAGATGGAAAAGTTAAAATAGATTCATTCATGTTCAATTTGCTTGCCCGCTATCCTACGGGAAGGTTTCATCCTTATATTGGTGCCGGCGCCGGATGTGCCTTCGTAAAAATCTCAGATATGGATCATACTTACATGGGAAGTTTCGTCGCTTTAATAACTGGCGGTTCCGACACAGTTTTTGCTTATCAGGTAATGGCTGGCCTTGATTTTGATATAACTCAAAATATTATTATCGGCATGTCCTATAAGTATTTTGTCCTGGATAAAATTTCTTTTGATAACAATGTCATTGGCCTGTGGGATGGTCCAGGCAGGCCTGAACTGGATTACAAAGCGCACAATATTATGCTGAGCTTGAGCTACATGTTCTAAATATTAAAAGATTAATACGGAGGGGGATTATCCTCCTCCGTGTTTTTAAAACTCATTAATTATTCTAAATAAAAAATAGTTAAATCTGAGCAATCTCTGGTTTCAATCAAGAATTTTAGAAAATCATTATAATCTTCATTCATATTTATTAATGACTTGAAGGTGCTAAAAATTAAAGAGAAATGATGAAATTACACTGTCCGTCAAATCAAGATGTCCTTGCAATAAAAGCTATATTTATCAATAATTTATGCTAAATTTATTGAATTCGCCGGTGTATGCTTTTTCATTAACGATAACTTCCTGAACGCGCGCCGCGGGCGGGCCGTGATGGCACCAGGCAAGCATTTTATCCACATTTGTATCTTCGCCTTCAAAAACCGCTTCCACCCTGCCATCGGGGACATTACGCACCCAGCCGGTAAGATTAATGCCCGTTGCCGCGCGCTGTGTTTCCGCGCGGAAGAAAACTCCCTGGACTCTACCGGAAATATAAACATGAAGCCTTTTCATAATTTAATTCGTCTTAACTTTTAAAGTTTAACTTTAAGCTATATTTTTTAAAAGAAAAGATTTCTCGCTTCGCATCGAAATGACATCAAAATGAAACCAGCGCAACGTCGCAAACATATCATTTCCCGATTAATTTTAAAAATTCTTCTTCACTGATAATTTTAATGCCTGCTGATTTTGCTTTATCCAGTTTTGAGCCTGGTTCCGCTCCCGCTACAACATAAGTTGTTTTTTTTGTTACGCTGGAATTAACGGCGCCGCCCATGTTCTCGACAATTTCTTTGGCGTCATTTCGCCCCATACTTTGCATTGAACCGGTGAAAACAAAGGATTTTCCTGCAAGCGGCGAGTTATGAGCAATTTCCTTTTTCTGCGGAACGACGTTTGCTTTGGCAAACTTTTTCATCACGGCTTTATTTTTCGGTTCATGAAAAAATTCAATAATGCTGGCGGCGATTTCCGGGCCGATTTCATTAATTGCGGTTAAATCTTCAACTTTAGCGGCCATGAGGTTTTCGATACTACCGAAACGCCCAGCCAGCAGTTTTGCCGTGCGCTCACCTACATGCCGAATGCCTAAGGCGTAAATAAATTTATCTAGCGGCGGATTTTTGGTGCGCGCGATTGAATCGATTAGATTTTGCGCTGATTTTTCTGCCTGACGGTCCAGTTCCAGCAATTTATCCTTGGTTAAAAAATAAAGGTCAGCCGGATCGGTAATTAGTTTAGCGTCAAAAAGCTGCGCGGAAAGTTTTTCTCCCAAGCCTTCAATATCCATCGCGCCGCGCGAGGCAAAATGCCGGATATGTTCCTTCAACTGCGCCGGACAAGATATATTCACGCAACGATGCGCCACTTCTCCTTCAAAGCGGACAACTTCGGAACCGCATTCCGGGCAATTTTTGGGCATTTTAAATTTCTTTTCCCTGCCCGTTCTTTTATCTTCAATAACTTTAACTACTTCAGGTATAACATCGCCGGCGCGCTGAATTATCACCGTATCGCCGATACGGACATCTTTTTTGATAATTTCGTCCTCATTATGAAGCGTAGCGCGGCTTACCATTACCCCGCCAACATTTACCGGCTCCATTACCGCCACAGGTGTCAGCGTGCCCATGCGTCCTACTTGTACAATGATTTCTTTGATTATTGTTGTTGCCTGCTGCGCCGGGAATTTACAAGCCAGCGCCCAGCGCGGGTTGCGGGATATATTGCCAAGCGTGTTTTGCAGAGCAAGACTATCCACTTTAAGTACTACGCCGTCAATATCGTAGGGCAGGGTCTCTCGGGTATTGCTGATGCGGTTAAAATACTGAATGCAAGCGTCAATATCTTTCGCTTGTTCAATGAGTTTATTTACCGCAAAACTCCATGCTGAAAGCGCCTGTAATACTTCCAAATGCGTGGAAAAACTCATTCCCTGAACAGTGCCGATTCCATACAGGAAAATGTTGAGCGGGCGGCGCGCGGTAATTTTGGAATCAAGCTGCCTGAGTGATCCGGCGGCCGCGTTGCGCGGATTGGCAAAAGGTTCTTCTCCATCCTTTACGCGTCTTTGGTTTAATTTTTCAAAAGGCGCTTTTTCCATATAAACCTCACCGCGTATTTCGATAAAAGATGGAGTCGCGGCCTCGCTTGATTTTTTTATTTTCAGGGGTAAAGCGGTAATGGTTTTCAGATTTTGCGTAACGTCTTCGCCAATGGCCCCGTCGCCGCGCGTGGCGCCTTTTGTAAAAACACCTTTTTCGTAAATTAGATTAACTGCCAGGCCGTCAAGCTTTGGCTCGGCCACATAAGAAATATTATCTATAGAAGCTAAACGTTTAAGGCGGTTGTCAAAATCAATTATTTCCTCATTGGAAAAAGCGTTTGCGAGGCTCAACATTGGTGAGGGGTGAGTAAAAGAAACAAATTTTGCCAGCGGCGCCGCTCCGACGCGCTGTGTGGGCGATGAAGCGAGGTCATCATCGGGATATTGTGCTTCTAAATTTTGCAGCTCGCGCATCAGCTGGTCGTATTCGGCATCGGATATTTCCGGCGCGTCCTGTTGATAGTAACGCTGATTATGATATTCAATTATCTGACGCAGCTCGATAATTCTTTTATGGGCGCTGTTCTTATCCATCATTTAACCAGTTTTAAGTTTGATTTTCTTGTTTCCGGCCGGCTGAAAGCCGGCTTTTTCGCGGAATTTAATTTTAATGTCTGTTCGTTGAAAACAGAGTTTTTCGCGCGGATTAAATTGATGATGGAAAAAATGATAAAAGACTTTTCCCACTCCTGCGAAGGCGAGAAATTATGCGCTTTGATTTTGTATTTTTCCCAAAGCGAACTTAAGGAAGCTTCGTCCATGCCGTATATCGTTTCGGCTATTTTACTCAAGGATTCTTCAAGCTTATTCATGCGGCAAATATTAACTTCAGATCACGGTTAAAGTCAAATCAAAACCTTTTTGCATTTATAAATAAAGCTTGTTTTTTTTAGGGCTTATAGTTAATAAATAAGCCGTGATGGATGGAAAAAAGGTCAAAATCGGGGTTATTTCCGACACCCATCTGGGCGGTTATGACGATAAGCTGAAAAGTATTGTTGCCCGGCATTTTCATGACGCTGATATTATTCTTCACGCGGGGGATATTGTTGATATAGGCGTGCTGGACATTTTTGAACAAAAGGAAGTTAAGGCCGTCTGCGGCAATATGGATAACTATAAAACCCGGGAAAGATTACCCGAACAATTGATTTTTGAAGTCAAAGGTTTTAAAATCGGGCTGATTCACGGATGGGGTTCTCCGGGAGGGATAGAAGAAAAGATAATCGAGCGTATAGGAAAGGTGGATTGCGTTGTTTACGGGCATACGCATAAACCAGCGAATCATAAAAAGGATAACGTGCTTTTTTTTAATCCGGGTTCCGCGGCGCAACGGCATTTTGCCTCATCTAGAACCATCGGTATTTTGGAAATTGACAAAGAACTGACAGGTAGGATAATTAACATATAAATATCGGCTTAAAATTATGGATACATTATTTGCTCCCTGGCGTATGGAATATTTAGTCGGCGAAAAAGTAGACGGATGTATTTTTTGTAAATGCTCCGTCCGCTGCGATGAATTTGTTCTCTATGAAGGCAAGAATGTTTTTGTGATGATGAACAAATATCCGTACGTGAACGGGCATCTGATGATTATACCTAATCGTCATGTCGGAAAGTACGAGGAGTTAACCCAGGTGGAAAGAACAGAAATGTTTAACCTGCTGGAAACCGCGCTTAAAGCTCTGCGCGAGTCTCTGAATCCCTCCGGGTTCAATGTGGGAATGAATATCGGCAAGGCGGCCGGAGCGGGCGTGGAAGAGCATATTCATCTGCATGTAATACCGCGTTGGGAAGGCGACACTAATTTCATGAGTGTTGTAGGAAACGTAAGGGTGATACCGGAAGACGTGGAAACAACGGCGGCCAAACTGGCACCGCTTTTTAAAAAATATCATCGGGAGGGAAGATAAGATGAGAGTAATATATTTAGTTCTGACCATAATATTCGCCTTTTTTATCGTTACTTTTTCCCAGTTAAATTCTGAAGTCGTGACCGTAAAATATTATTACATGAAAGATATCAACGCGCCGGTTTATATGCTTCTCTTCGCGGCTTTGCTCGTCGGCGTGATTGTTACCTGGTTTTTCAGCGTTGTGGAGAGATTTCGCCTTAACCGCACAATAAGTAAACTCAACCGCGCCATACGTGACTTGAAAAAAGAAGTTCGTGCTCACGAACCGCCGCCGGTTATAGATCAGGCAAAAAAGCAAGACGATTATTAAAGAAATGTCTTCCCGCCCGAAATTTCTTACCGACGCCACATTAGGAAAGCTGGCAAAATGGTTGAGGATTTTAGGTTATGATACCAGTGTGTATCCTAAAGAAGCGGGAAGGGCAATGCTGCGATTGGCACAAACAGAAGATAGAATTGTGCTCACCAGAAGAGGGGATATGATCGAGAGGCAATTTGCCGGGAGGCTTCATTTGCTCAAGCAGAATGGTATTGCCGCGCAGCTTCAGGAGATAATCGAAAAATACTCGCTTCAGCCTAAAAAAGAACGATTGTTTGGAATCTGCCTCAAGTGCAATGAAATTCTTCACCCGATTGAAGTGGAAAAAGTGCGTGATTTAGTGCCGCCGTATGTTTACCAGCACTGCAAGAACTTTAATCAGTGCCCTGTCTGTCAGAATGTTTACTGGGAAGGGACGCATCAGCGCAATTCTTTGCGATTTCTGCAAAAAAACAAAATCAAGATAAACTAAAATCAGAGATTGGCTAAACTAAACGTTTGTCGCGGGATTATGAAGTTGCCGCGCATTCTGAAGTATCGCCTTTGATTTTTTCTATGGTGTGTTTTAGCGCCGGCATAATGGCCGCAAGATTTTCCGTGGCGCCTTTAGGGCTTCCCGGCAGATTGATAATAAGAGAGCTTCCGCGGATTCCGGCAATCGCGCGCGAAATCATGGCATGGGGGGTAATGCGTGAACTTTCACGGCGCATGACTTCCGCCATGCCGGGAATTTGCTTTTCAATTACTTCCATTGTGGCGTCAGGAGTAACATCACGGGGGCTAACCCCCGTGCCGCCGGTGGTTAAAATCAGATCAATGTTTTCTTTATCGGCAAGATTTATTATCGCTTTTTTAATATCCTGTTTTTCATCCGGAACGATTATTGTATGGCATACTTCGATAGATTCAGCCGCCAGCATTTTCGCCAGCGCGGGGCCGCTGGCATCTGGGCGCAGTCCCTGAGAAGAGCGGTCGCTTACCGTGATAATTCCGGCGCGCATATTCATCTGCTATTCTTCTTCTTTTTCTTTGTTATGCGCGGCAATGATTTTTTCCGCGATGAACGCGGGAACTTCCTCGTAATGCGAGTGCGTATAGGTGAAATTTCCCCTGCCGCTGGTCATAGAGCGAAGATCGGGAGCGTATTTCAATATTTCCGCTAGAGGCACCTGGCCTTTGATAACCTGATTGGTGCCGTTGGAATCCATTCCCTGAACGCGGCCGCGACGGCTATTCAAATCCCCGATTACGTCGCCCATATATTCGTCGGGAATTTCTATTTCGATATTAACAATTGGTTCCAGAAGAATGGGCTGACAATCCATGACACCCTTTTGGAAGGCCATGGAGCCGGCAATTTTAAAGGCCATTTCCGATGAGTCCACTGTATGGTAAGATCCGAAAGTCAGATTTATTTTAAAATCCACTACAGGATAACCAGC
>JAFGKC010000181.1 GCA_016928765.1 Syntrophaceae bacterium | reverse complement strand
GTTTTAACCGCGACCTTCAAAGCCAAAGAAATGGGCGTCAAGTCCGCGTTTGTTCCCCAAGAAAATGCCGCGGAAGCCGCCATGGTGGAAGGCATAAATGTTTACGCGGTGAAAAGCCTGCCTGATGTTGTGGAATTTTTGGGCGGACGCAAAAATATCGAACCGCTCAATATTGACATGAACAGCATTTTTCAACGGACGCGGCAATATGAAATTGATTTCAGCGAAATCAAGGGACAAAAGCAGGCCCTGCGGGCGCTGGAAATCGCGGCGGCGGGAGGCCATAATGTCCTGATGATCGGCCCACCCGGTTCGGGCAAAAGCATGCTGGCCAAGAGACTGCCGACAATTTTGCCGGATCTTTCCTTTGAAGAGGCTATTGAAGCAACCAAAGTTTTTTCCGTGGCCGGTTCTTTAAATAAAGAAGAAATGATGATTGCCACCAGGCCGTTTCGTTCTCCACATCACACGATATCCGATGCCGGGCTTGTCGGCGGAGGGCAGATACCTCGCCCCGGTGAAATCAGCCTCGCTCATCTAGGCGTTCTTTTTCTAGACGAACTGCCGGAATTCAAACGAAACGCGCTGGAAGCCTTGCGCCAGCCGCTGGAAGAAGGAAACATAACCATCACACGTTCTTCGATTACGGCTTCTTTTCCGGCCAAGTTTATGCTTATCGCCGCGATGAATCCCTGCCCGTGCGGTTATTTCGGTGACCGAGTGCGCACCTGCCGCTGCACACCGCAGCAAATCCGCCAGTATCAGGGAAAAATTTCCGGCCCGCTGATGGACCGCATTGACTTGCACATTGAAGTCCCCGCGGTAAAATACCGTGCGCTGTCCGGCAAAGAAGCGGGCGAATCTTCTCAATCCATAAAAAGCAGGGTTTCCTCTGCCCGTGAAATACAAAAAAAGCGCTTTAATCAGGACGGCCTGGCCTGCAACGCCAGAATGAGCGAAAAACAGATCAAGGCTTTCTGTGCAATCGATGAGGATTCACACAATCTTATTGAAATGGCGATCGAAAAACTTGGTTTGAGCGCGCGGGCGATAAACCGGATATTAAAAGTCTCGCGCACAATAGCCGATCTGGAAAGCAAGGAAAAAATCGAATCATCTCATGTTGCTGAAGCTATTCAATACCGCAGCCTTGATCGAAGTTTAATTTGATGCTATGCATACGGATCATACTGATCTTTCAGTAATTTTATAATTTTAAAGAGGCATATTATGGAAATAAAAATTGTTAAAGCGGCGCCGGAAAAAATGAAATCGAAGCCGAAGGATGAATCCAAACTGGGTTTCGGCAAAATTTTTACCGATCACATTTTCACCATGAAATTCAAAGAAGGCAAAGGCTGGCACGACGCGATGGTTGAGCCGTATCGTCCGCTGCAGCTGGATCCCACGGCAATGTGCCTGCATTACGCGCAGGAAATATTTGAGGGTTTGAAGGCCTATCGCGGCAAAAACGGGGAAATTTATCTTTTCCGCCCCACGGAAAACATCAAGAGAATGAACATTTCCGCGGAAAGAATGTGCATGCCCGCTCTGGATGAAAATGTTTTTCTCGACGCTTTAAAAAAACTGGTTTTGCTGGAAAAAGATTGGGTTCCGCACGGCGAGGGAACATCTTTGTATATCAGGCCGACGATGATTGCCACAGAGCCGGCGCTGGGAGTTCACCCGGCGAATGAATATTTGTTTTTCATTGTTGTCGGTCCGGTGGGAGCTTATTATCCGCAGGGATTCGGGCCGACAAAAATTTATGTTTCGGAAGAATATGTGCGCGCGGCGGCCGGTGGAACAGGCTCGACTAAAGCAGGCGGCAATTACGCGGCAAGTCTCTATGCCAGCCGTATTGCCACAAATATGGGCTACACACAGGTTTTATGGCTTGACGCGTGTGAAAAAAAATACGTGGAAGAAGTCGGCACAAGCAATATTTTCTTCTTAATCGGCGATGAACTGGTTACCCCGGAACTTACCGGCACTATTTTACCGGGTATTACTCGTAAATCCGTCATTCATCTGGCGCGTCATTTTGGCATGAAGGTCACGGAAAGGCATATTTCCATCGATGAAGTCACTGAGGGCGCGCAGAATGGCAAGCTGAAGGATGTTTTTGCTTCAGGAACCGCGGCAATTATCTCGCCGGTTGGTCAGATTTATTACCGTGGCAAAGAATACCTGATTAATGGCGGCAAAACAGGCCCTGTTGCGGAAAAATTATATAACGAGATACTTCAGATTCAATACGGTCTGAAGGAAGACGAGTTCGGCTGGCGGGTTAAAATTCATGGATAAAAGCGAAGGGAAAAAAATTACAATTCAAATTTCCTCTTTGATACAGGCACTTGCAATTCATTCCACAAACTTGTGGAAAAAGCTGTTGATAACTCTGTTGGCAACTTCGCTGAATGCCCATTTGACGTGATTTTGCACCGGATTGCACAAGATTTAGGCAAGATAAACATATAATATAATCAATAGTTTATAAATATACCCTTTTATCATTGGTACTTATAAGCGCCCTGATAAAACAGATATACACTACACATAAAAAAGTGTGCCATGGCGCAGGGATTTTTCGGTGTTAAAATGATTAAAAATTCGTCAAAAAAATCGCTGTTCACTGAATTTTTTTTAACGATGAACTTCAGCAAATGTGTGGCCGCGATAATATTTCTTGTATTTTTTTCTTTTTCCGCGAGCATCGCCGAGGAAATTGCGCCTATCAATGATACAGTTCAAAAATTACAGCTTGTATATGAGAAAACAGGAGATTTTAGCGCCGCTTTTTCGCAGGAAACCTTCAATAAATCCCTAAAAAGAACCATGACAGAAGAAGGCACTGTTTTCTTTAAGAAACCGCGTAATATGCGCTGGGATTATTTAAAGCCGGAAGTCAAAAAAATGATTATTAACCCTCAAAAAGCGTGGCTTTATCTGCCGCGCGAAAAGACAGCATATGTCCAGAAAGCGGATAAGCTGGTTCAATCGGCAACATTACTCAGGTTTTTATCCGGTGTAGGAAAGCTCACGGATGATTTTCAAGTTAATTACGCCGAGCCGGAAGCTCTTGATAAACACGGCAATTATCTGCTTAAACTGACGCCTAAAGAAAAAAATTCCACTTTGCAGGTTCTCGGCATCACTTTGGATAAAGATACTTATTTTATTATTAAGATAAGCTTTGAGGATTTGATGGGGAACGTTACCACGCTGAAATTTTCCAATATCGTGATGAACGCGGGTCTTTCCGATAAACTATTCCGTTTCCAGCCGCCCGCGGGAACAAATATTTTCGACATGCCGTGATTATCCAATAATTAAGAAGGCAAACATTTAAAAAGCATTAAACAGAGAAAGGGGAACTTATGAAGAAGAGAATCTTATTTACGGGTTTAATAATTTTATGTTTGATTTTCAGCATATCCTGCAGCAAGGGAAAAGGAGGTCTGGATCTGGAGGAAGGCATGTATAGCATCACCTACAGGACGGAAATTCCGGACATGCCTGTACCTATGCCTCCCATCACCCTCACACAGTGCATCACCAGAAAGAATCCTGTTCCTGAGCAGTCTTCCGGCAACGAAGAATGCACCATCAGCAGAATGGAGACTTCGAGCGACACGGTTGCCTGGACCATGGAATGCAGACACAGGGGAAGCTATCTTAAGGCAACCGGCACAATGACCTTTCAGGGAGACAATTTGGAAGGAAAAACCGAAATGGAGATGGAAACGGAATCCGGCAACGGCGTCATAACCACTTACATGGAAGGTAAACGCATCGGCCCGTGCAGTTAAAAAAAGCAAATCCCCAGCTTTAGCAGAATCTCTTTCGTTTATTCTCTGTCGAGTTTAATACCCCGACGCTTGCGTCGTCATTCCGGAGAAAGCCGGAATCCAGAAACTGGATGCCAGCGGGATGTTTACCCTGCGTATGCGGGGCTGGCATGACAAAAGGATACCTCACTGCTTGCGGCGGGGAGCTTCATTTGTGATAGAGTATCCAAAGGACTTTTGGGAGCGTGGGACATATTTCCTGCCCGCGCCGTGGTACTTCTTGTCAAACGCGCAAGCATTAGCAGCATTGATTTTTTTCATTTATTTGACGATACGCAGATTTCCAATATCCGATCCACGTTAAAGCGGCGATTTTCCTTGCGTGTCAGGCAATAGGCATCCATTCCGACAAAAGGATGTCCGCTGTATTCCATCTCTCCGACAAACAGCGGGCGGATCGTGCGGCGCGACTTTTCATCTTTCGCTTTCAAATAAAGAATATCCAGATTTTTCTTTTCTTTAATCGCGGCATGAATAATCTGCAATTTATCATCGTGAGACCATTTTTGCTCTGCTTTATCGTATTGCGTGCGTGTAAGAAATTTTACAATATGCCAATCCATCAAAATATGGCTTTTCTTCAGCGGCTGTTTCAGAACTATTCCCGCGAGCGATGTGCAGCGGGAAAGTGCCACATACATCTGCCCATGGGCGAAAGTGCCGCGTCCCACATCAATAATAACATTTTCAAATGTTTTCCCCTGGCTTTTGTGGATCGTGACCGCGAAGGCCAATCGCACCGGATACTGGATGAACGAGCCGACGTCTTCGGAACGAAGCTCATCATTTTTTAAATAGAACCGGTATATTTTCCAGGTATAGGGGCTAATTTCCACTGATTCGCCGTTATCCAGTTTGGCGGTAATTATCTCTTCGCCGTCGTCATCTTTTTGGAATCCCGTTATTTTGCCGATAGTGCCGTTAATCCACCGTCCGTAGGCATCATTATTCAAAAGCATTATCTGCGCGCCTTTTTTAAGATTTAATTCTACGGTTGTCGGCAAATATTCTTTACCGAATTCGCCATCGATTATACCTCGCGCTTTCCATATTTTGCCGGGAAGCTTGGCTAATTGCTCCTCGTTAATGTTGTCGGCTAAATCATTAGTGCTGGTCAAAGACAGATAAAAAGCGCCGGAGGGGGCGGTAAACTGAGCATCATGACGATTGTTGAACAGCGCCAAATCATCATCAGTTACTGTGCGATTACGGATAGCGTTGAGCAGACGGATAAACTCGTTATCCTTCTGGCGATAGACTTTTTCCAGTTCAATAAATTCCATATCCAGTTGCTCCAGGACATTGGCGCTGAAAAAATAAGGGCTGCTATAGTGCGACCGGAAAATTTCGCGCTCCTGGCTTGTGACCACAGGCGGCAGCTGATACAGATCGCCGATGAAAATCATTTGCACGCCGCCGAAAGGGCGTTTGGAATTCGGACCGTTGAGGCGTAGAAATTTATCCACACAATCCAGCAGATCAGCGCGCACCATGGATACTTCATCAATGATAATCGTTGTAAGCTTTTTGTAGATGGTCGGTTTTTCTTTTTGCGCGGCCTTTTTCTTTTTAATTGACGCGGGAGTCACATTCGGCTTGAAATGGAAAAAAGAATGAATTGTTTGCCCGCCGACATTAACGGCGGCAACGCCCGTCGGCGCCAGAATAACGGCGTTTTTTTTGGTATTATTATGAAAATAATTAAGCAGCGTTGATTTACCAGTGCCGGCCCGGCCGGTGATGAAAATGTTTTTATCCGTCTTTTCCATCATATCCAGCGCATGCTGGAACTCGGGATTAAAATCAATCTCAACAGGGTTTGGTGTTTTATTCATAATTTTCTCTATTCGGTGTTCGGGGAAATTGCTTTACCACTGTTGAGCAGCGCATCCAGCGGGCTTTGCGGAGCGTGCGCCATGTCTCGCATCACGTGTGTGTAAATCATCGTTGTTTCCACGTTCTTGTGGCCCAAGAGCTCCTGAACCTCCCGGATATTCACCCCATTCATCAGTAAATGCGTCGCGAAACTGTGGCGGAGCGTATGCACCGTCGCATGCTTGGGAATGCCAGCGCGCTTTAAGGCGTCAGCAACAGCTTTTTGAATCACATTGGAACTGATATGATGACGACGGATTTTGTTGGCGCGCGGATCAACGGAGAGATTGTTGGCCGGAAACACATACTGCCAACGCCATTCTTTTCCTGCGTTGGGATATTTTTTGTCAAGCGATTCCGGAAGATTTACCTCCCCGAAACCTTTTACCAGATCCTGCTCGTGGATTTCCTTAACTTTTACCAGATGTTCCAGCAAATCATTTTTGATGGCTTCCGGCAGAAGGGTTGAACGGTCCTTGTCTCCTTTGCCTCCGCGGATAATGATGCAATGAGCTCCAAAATCAATATCCTGAACACGCAGCCGGGCCGCCTCCATCAGACGCATCCCTGTACCGTATAGCGTCTTAACCACAAGCAAATCTCGGCCTCTCAGTTGACTGAGCAGCGCCGCAACTTCTTCCACTGTGAGAACAACCGGCAGTTTAGGACCGCGTTTGGCGCGAACCGTCTGTCGAAGATCTCCAAGATCCACGTGGAGAACTTCCCGAAACAGAAACAACAGCGCGTTAAACGCCTGGTTTTGCGTTGAGGCGGCCACCCGCTGATTGATTGCCAGATGGCTTAGATAATCCCGGACATCTTCCGGTTCGGCGCCTTCGGATGCCCAGTCCTTTTTTCTGACATTCGCCAGGTAATCATGAAACCGCTGAAACCATTCAAGATAGGTTCGCTCTGTGCTGTAGGAATAATGTTTAATGCGAATAGCTTCCCTGATTTTTCCGAGCGTGGACTTAACATCCGTAAACCCTTTTTGATCACTCAGTGGTGATTCAGATGTCTGCGCCGATTTATCCTTCCGGAATTGGTTTATATAAACATGGATAGCGGTTTTGGCCTGGGTGATTTGCCAGTCGTTTAGCTTTGGGTTCTTTTTCAGATCATCAATAAATATTTGCATTTTCAAATGATTTGGTTTATCACTTATCGCATTGGAAAAACGGATGAATTTGCTGACCCAATTAGCGTAAAAGGTGATCTGATTTTCCGGTGCCAGCTTTCGTTCGATCAAAAAATTTTTAAAATCCTGCAACGACTGATACATAGGTGAGGCCCCCTTGATGAAATTGAGTCATTTACAGTGTTGCTGCCAAAATCCTGATGTTATATTTATTATACATTTGCTGATAATAAAGACCTTTTACATAATCAATAATAAATTGTTGTTTGATTTTCAATAGTTATTTTTAAGAAATAGGAGACCGGGCGTTGAAGCGGCATAAAATGCCGGATTTTGAACATTATATATATTAATTGTTAAGTAAAAAATAAACATTAGGGAGAACAATTATGGCACAGAAAACAACAAAACAATTTATAATTGAAGCGCAACATGATTTAAGATTCATAACTGACCCTAATTTACCAAGAATACTCACTGCATTAATAAACGCACTTACTAAGGCAGACGAAGAGATTCAAGAACTTAAACGACAGATTTCGGCAAAATAGAAATAAGTTTCATTTTATCTCTATTATCTTGCTCTGAGAAACGAATTTCATTAATAATAGAATGCAGTAAACTGGCGACTTTTGTTGCATCACCAATACTTAATTCTTTCTCTGCCATTTGTGAAATAAACGATTTTGCTAATTTTTCTAACATATGCAATTACCTTTACCTTTCATAAAGTTTTACTTAACCTGTCAATCCAGCGGACTCGCAGGCTCACCGCTGATTTTTTCGTTGGCCGAGAATAAATTATGGCAAATGAGATAATTCCATATATCGAAATGTGCCGTCGAGAAGGTGTTAGTCTTCAGCGCGGCATGAACTATGGTCTTGGGAAAAACCATTCTGTTATTCTCATGTCCGTTAGTCCTGGTGCACCTTATGAAGATAAATTTGAGGATGATGGTTCCACCATTGTTTACGAAGGGCACGATGTTCCCCGGTCAACGCATAGCCATAATCCAAAAGTACTCGATCAGCCCGAGTTCTCGCCATCTGGTAAACTCACTGAAAACGGAAAGTTTCATCTTGCTGCCCAAGAATATATATCCGGTAAAAAACAGCCGGAAAGAGTACGTGTTTATGAAAAAATTAAGCAAGGTATTTGGTCATACAATGGCGTCTTTCATCTTGTAGAATCATGGAGAGAGAAAAGTAACGGGCGTTCTGTATTCAAGTTTAAGCTTACGGCAGTTGAAGGAGAAGAAGATTTTACTTTGCCAGTACCTGAGCATTCAATGGTGCGCAGAGTTATACCTACATCTGTTAAGCTTGAAGTATGGAAAAGAGACGGTGGTAAGTGTACAAAGTGCGGTGCCACTGAGGATTTACATTTTGATCATATCATTCCCTGGTCAAAAGGTGGTTCTTCAAACACCGCAGCAAATATACAATTGTTGTGTGGGAAGCACAACTTGGCAAAGCATGATAAAATTGAATGAAACGACCAACCAGCCGCTAGAGCCGATCGCAGCCCGTTGGGCTGCTCCGGCTCAGCCGGGCATTGTTATCAAAAAATAATCTTGAAATATATGCATATAATGTGCATACTATGGCATCACATTTGTATGAGGTGAAAACATGAGAACAACACTGAATATTGAAGATAATTTAATTGACAAAGCAACAAAAATTACCGGAATAAAAGAGAAAACAACACTAGTTAAGCTGGGATTGGAAGCGCTTATTGCCAGAGAAAGTGCGCGGAGGCTTGCAAAGTTAGGCGGAACGCAAAAACAGCTACAGGAAATACCACGAAGAAAAGGAGCATGATAGATCATGGTTCTTGTGGATACCTCTGTTTGGGTCTCACATTTGAGAGATGGGAATACTGAATTGGCAACCTTGCTCAATAATGGCACGGTATTATGCCACCCGTTAATTGTCGGGGAACTAGCGTGTGGAAATTTAAAAAACAGAGCCGCCATACTTTCTTTTCTTAAATTGTTACCCATGTGCATTGAGGCAGAACATGAAGAGGTATTATCCTTTATTGAGAATAACCGCATAATGGGTAAAGGTATCGGCTATGTAGATGCTCAGCTTGTCGCATCCTCTGTATTAACGGGCGTTCCGATCTGGACACTTGATAAGAAACTGGCACAAGTCGCTGACAATCTGCACGTAAAATATAAATATTGATAACAAAATCAATCCACCCGATCGCTACGCTCCGGCTGATGTCTTCATTCTAAATACACATATTTTATGAAATCATTTCTACTTTTCCTGGCCAAATACATCTGGGCTTTGCCTAACTCAATACTGGGCGCTATTTTAGGATTAGCCGTTTTATGCCTTGGCGGGCGGGCGCGGTTTTTGTCTGGCGCGCTTGAGTTCTACGGCGGCCTGTTTGAGAAGCTTATCAAAAAAGCGCCTGCCGTTTTCAGGTTTGAGGCCGTTACTCTGGGGCACGTTATAATCGGTATAAATAAGGCGCAGCTGGAATCCGGCCGTGATCATGAACATGTGCATATCCGTCAGTATGAGCGCTGGGGGCCGTTTTTTCTCCCCGCTTACGCAATTTCGAGCCTCTGGCAAATCGCCCGCCGGCGCCGCTGGTATCGTGACAACATTTTTGAAAGAGAAGCTTACGCGTCGGAAGACAACGCGAAAAAGCAGGGACATTCAGTCTAAGAATAACTCATAGAAATATTTTAAAACAGCGCGCTGTGAATCAAGATACAAAAATTATCACAAACTAATCAAAAGGATTTTCCCGCTCAAAATCCGGCGTGAGCTTACAATCATTTACTTTCTGAATGAATAAGTTTTTAAATTTCAATTTCAACGCGTAATCCAAAACCTGATTGTATTCATCCCTGGTTATCCTTCGCGACAAAAGCGGGTGGCGGCGCACTTTAGGCATTGGCGAATACTGCGCCATCAGGCTGACGGGAACATTAACAGAGATATTTTTTTTGATTAACCTGAATACTTCTTTGGAATTTTCAATATTGCCCGGCAACACCAGATGCCGAACAATTACTCCTCTTTTTGCCACGCCTTTTTCCGTTTCCAATTCATCGCCGACCTGACGCGTCATTTCTTTTAACGAATCAAGCGCGAAACCAGAATACCCGGGCGCGGCGGAATATTCCACGGCTGCATCTTCCAGCCCGTATTTGAAATCCGGCAAATAAATTTCCACCATGCCGTCAAGCAATTTAATAATTTCCGGATTTTCATAACCGCCGCAATTATAGACAAAAGGAATTTTTAAATCGCGCGAGCGCGCCAAAAGAAGCGCTTCCATAATCAGCGGCGTCTGCGGTGTGGGAGTAACCGGTTCGACATTATGACAGCCTTGATCTTGCAAATCCAGCATCACCTGCGCCATCTGCTCGCCTGAGAGTTTCTCACCGTCTGTTGTCTGTGATATCTGATAATTCTGGCAATAAATGCAACCAAGATTGCAGGAGGACAAAAATATTGTCCCCGCGCCGCGGCTTCCGGATAGCGGCGGCTCTTCGCCATGATGCACCACCGCGCAATCCATAATTATTTTAGCGGGAAGTTTACAATAGCCCAACTCCCCGTTGGCGCGGTTAACTTTGCAGGCGCGCGGGCAAAGCACGCAATTCTTCAATATTTCCTTTAACTTATGGATTTTTTCTTCCGTGGACATAGAGGTATTTTTCAGTCCAGAGAATTGACGATTTAAAATTTTGTTACCGCTTTTTTTATTTTACCGCTTTCAATCAATTCCAAAAATTCTTCACCCAGCGGCGCGGCCAATTCCACCGCCTTTTTCCAGTTTTTGATTCTGGTATCCTGATCATCCATGTAGGTAAGAAAATCTTCCCGTTCCGGAATTTTTTTATCCGGAAGTTGATCTATAAATTTCTGCGAAGGATAAACCATCAGCACGTTACTCAGCGTTTTGGCATCCGGTGTTCGTTTTTTAAGGCATTTATCCAGCCAACCGGGAATTATTCTTTCCTGATGATGAAAGAATAAAACCGCGTCTTTTTCCTGCGCGGCAAACTGATGCGTGAGATGATAATCAATCATGCCGCCGTCCCGGTAAGTGCCGCGGCGCGCGCCGTAAATATTTTTCACTCCCGCCACAACCAGCGGAATCGCGCCGGAAGCCATAATCGCGTATTTAAAATTTGTCTGCGTCAGCCGCACATATGAGCCGCGGAATCCCGGCTGCAGACAGAAATGAGGCGGCTTGGAACCGTCATAAAAAACGACGCGTTCGGCAAAAAGATAAATGTTGTTGCGGCTCAGACAATTCAGTAAAAAGCAGGCCGCCAGACCGATTTTCTGTATAGCCTTTGTATCAAAAGTAACAAGGTTGCGCGCGCGGGCAGTGATCACCGCCAGGCGGAATCTTTTATTGTTCATAGCAAAAGACAGCGCGTCATCTTCCAGGTAATCGTTTATCAGGTCGGTGAATTTTTCCAGAACGCTTTGGGGATTATCTTTTTTGTAATACCTGATATTTACATAACCGTCTAAAAGCCTGTTGTAGGCTTGCACTGCCTGCGGCTGAATCCAGGCGGCAAATCGCCAGGCGCCGGCGGAAGAACCAATCAAATGCACGGCGCGCGAACCGCCTAAAAAACCGCCTTTTAACAATGTTAAATCAAACCCGCTGGCAAGAAGCCATCGCGGCCCCACCGCCGGCCCGTAATATGTGGAAATGGAATTTAAATTAAAACTGCCATCCTTTATCGCTTTATAAACATTCTCACCGGCTTTGATTTTTATCATGCTCATCTTT
>JAFGKC010000180.1 GCA_016928765.1 Syntrophaceae bacterium | reverse complement strand
TTTTCCATTTACGATTCGTATTTAATAGGTAAAAAAGAAATGGAAAAAATCACATCTGGCGCTGATCAATCAGAGATTTCTCACCGGGATTAATTGAGCCAGCCTCCACGTATTCAAAGCGATCTACTTTTACCGTGCAGATATCCCTGAATGTTTTTTCAAATTTATTCTGCCAATTCGCGCTTCCGACTTCCGGATTTGTCTTTTCGACGCGGAGTTTTAAAACATCATGGTAGCCGTCTCTGGTAACAATTGCCTGAAAAGGGATATTATTATATTTGCTTTGAACCATTTTCAGTTGACTGGGAGCTAAAAATAAACCCCGGACTTTTACGGCGTCTCCCACCCTTCCCGCTATACCGGCAAGACGATATGATGTGCGGCCGCAGGAACATTTATCTGTAATCAACCGTGATAAGTCGCCTGTTCCAAAACGCAGCAGGAAAAAAATATCATTTAGACGGGTAACTACTACTTCGCCAAGTTCGCCCGCGGGAAGATTTTTGCCTGTTGCCGGATCAACAATTTCCACAATTGTTTCTTCGCAGATATGCCAGCCGTTTTTCTTTGAGCATTCATAGGCCACGTCACCTACTTCCGTTGCTCCATACATTTGATATGTATCGATGCCGTATTCTTTCTCAAATGTCTGACGTAAAGATGGAAGCAAAGGTTCAGCGGCAAAACATGCCTTTTTTACGCGAAAATCTTTTCTGAAATTAAAGCCTAATTCCTTTGATTTATCGATAATGGACATCAGAAAACTGGGCGTGCCGACATAAGCCGTGACTTTTAAATCTTTGATTAATTGTACCTGAATTTGCGAAGAAGAAGTTCCGGAGGGAACCACAGTTGCGCTGACTCTACGCAGGCCGTTATGAAAAGTAAGACCTGCCGCTACCATATGATAAGAAAAAGCGTTCAACGCGATATCTTTTGGACCAATGCCCGCGGCAAAAAAAGCCCTGGCCCACAAATAATCAGTTTCGGACAAATGTGGTTCGTAAACCGGACCGGGAGAGGTAAAAATCCGGTCTATTGCTATAGATGGGTTTTCCAGTCCGGCATATGGAGGCTTTTGCATCTCCATTTCGACCAGTTTTTCACGCGTGATAACCGGAAGGCATTCTAAATCTTCACGTGTTTTAATGCCTGATGGCTTAATGTGATGCTTGTCTAAAATTTTCTTCAATACAGGTGATTTTTTGTAACCCGATCTCACCATACGCACGAGAAGTTCGTCCTGTGCTTCTTTTCTTTTTTTATTTGTCCACGATTCTTTTTTGTCAAATATACGATTCATGAATCACCTGAATTGATAACGAAAAATCAGCTGGAGCAAGGCGTGAACCTTGCTATCGGCTGTATTGATTTGTTAAGGTAAATCCTTAAATTCTAATTTTTTAAGTCCAATATTACTAAGAATTCCGATGTTGCCAACCTTAACAGACTTCTCATCACATTTAAGATGAGCTATACGTTTTCCATCCTTTTCGATGGCAACTCCTGATCCATTGACGTCCCATACATTTTGCTCATGATAAAGAGTATAAGTGTATCTTTTGTTCTCAAATGAAATTTGCGTTGTGCTTCCTTTTGCGTAACTTGATGAGTATAAAGCAAATACCTCTGCTGGTTTCATTTTGTCCTGTGGATATACGAGCTCTAAAGTCTTTCCAGGGTATCCAAAACGATATACCAAGTAACCGTCATCACCTGAGAGATTAGATGAACCACATAAAGAAACAACCTTACTTTTTATTGAACACGAGAAATATACTGTTTCATCGGGCGTACATTGATTTACATTTTTGTCATTTGCAAATGAAACTGAGCACATTATCAGCAATGCGACTACAACCAAGATATTTATTTTAGGTATGTTTCTTTTCATTTTAATCCTTAACATTGTTTATATGGTTCGGTTATAATATTGCAAACGCCGACAGAGCTGTCGGCATAACAACCTTCTGCAAAATTGGCAATTTTGAATTTAATAGCTCAATATTAAACAATAATCAACCGAATTCCTATTATTTTAGTCGGGATATTATACGGATCAGCATAACATATTATCTGATTTATTAGAGATTGTTAATGATACTAATTGCTGTTGATTAAAAGCGAACGCGTACTAAAGCCAGCGTTTGCGGCGTCGATACGATTTAACGTCTTTATATGTTTTGGCTATTCCTGAAGCCGCCATTCCTAAATAAAATTCTTTAACGTCCGGATTGTTAATTAAATCGCTCGACATACCTTCCATCACTATTTTACCGTTTTCCATGACATATCCGTGATGCGCTACCTGCAGGGCCATGCGCGCGTTTTGTTCAACCAGAACGATAGTTGTTCCATGTTCCTCGTTAATTTTTTTAATAATACGGAATATTTCCTTTACCACGAGTGGCGCTAAGCCCAGTGAAGGTTCATCCAGCATTAACAGTTCCGGATGCGCCATAAGCGCGCGTCCGATAACGAGCATCTGCAATTCTCCGCCACTGCAATATCCTGCCAGAGATTTTCTCCGGGGTACCAGTGCCGGAAAATAATGGTAAACCATATCTAAATCTTCTTTATAAGGTTTGCCGGCACGTGTTGCCGTTCCGACTCTCAGATTTTCTTCAATGGTTAGATATTTAAACGGCTGGCGTCCTTCCAGTACCTGGATGATACCCTGGCGCGTTATATATTCCGGCGACTGGTTCTGAATATTTTTATTATTATAGATTATCGAACCGTCGGTAACTTCGCCGTTTTCCGGTTTTAATAGGCCGGAAATGGCTTTTAGCGTGGTAGTTTTCCCCGCTCCGTTGCTGCCCAAAAGTGAAACAATGTGCCCCTTTTCAACAGATAAAGAAACACCTTTTAATACCTGTATAACATCTGAATATACAACAGATATATTATTTAATTGTAAAAGTATGTCACCCATTTTTTTCCCTAATATGAAAAAGGCCAAAGTTTAAAGCTGGAACGAATTATTCTCCACAGCTCGGCCAGCCCTTTTGGTTCAAGAAGTATGAATAATACTATCGCCAGTCCGAAAACAAATTCCTTCAGCGGCGCTATATTCAAACCCAGGTCGATAACAAAATTTATATTCATCAAGATAACGGTCAGATAACGTAAAAGTTCATTCAATACTGTTATAAACGTCGCGCCGAAAATAGCTCCGGGAATGTTTCCCATCCCGCCGATAATAACCATCGCGATAAATTCCACGGAAAGCCCGAGGTTGAATGGTTCGGTAGTAATGCTGACCATGTAATAAGCCCAAAGAGCGCCGGCAAAACCGGCGTAAAAAGAGCTTATACCGAAAGAAAGTAGTTTATACTTGAATATGGGAATTCCCATGCCTTCGGCGGCGCGATCGTTATCGCGAATCGCGATAAAAGCGCGGCCGTATTTAGAGCGCATAATATTTGCGGCAATTAAAGTCATCAAAACGAGACTGATAAATATCAAAAAGAAAAAAGCGCGATCGCCGGAGATAGTCCATTGTAATATCTTGGGAGCCGGCAATACGATGCCCATCGTGCCTTTTGTGAGGCTTTCCCATTGAATTAACACATATTCAATGATGAACTGCCCTGCTAACGTCGCAATGGTTAAATAAAGGCCTTTAAGGCGGCCGGAAGGAAGACCAAAAATCATTCCGACACCCGCGGTAATAAAACCTGCCGCGGGAATAGCTATTAAAAAAGATATATCCAGCCGTGTGGCTAAAATGGCCGCCGCGTAAGCGCCGACGCCGAAAAACGCGCCGTGCCCCAATGAAATTTGTCCGGTATAGCCAACTAGAATATTAAGGCCGATCGCGGCAATCGCGGCGATACCGATCGTATTAAGAATATACATCGTGTATGGACCGGCAACGAAAGGCACTACAAAGAATAATACGGC
>JAFGKC010000179.1 GCA_016928765.1 Syntrophaceae bacterium | reverse complement strand
TCACAAGAACCGCAAGCGATGCATTCATCAGTAATCACATAAGCCATGACTCTTTATTTCTCCTTTTACAAAAAAATTGTCTCCCTATTACATTCTGATAAATTGTTTATCAAATTATAAACGATAACTGTTTCTCGTTTATTTTCGCAATTTATAATATCAGGTAAAAAAACTAAACCGATACCACTTCTTTAATATCCGGAACTTTGCTTTTAATTACTTTTTCTATGCCCATTTTAAGCGTCATCTGCGACATCGGACATCCCTGACAAGCTCCAGTTAATTTTACTTTAACCACGCCGTCAGAGGTGACATCAACAAGTTCCACGTCGCCACCGTCGGCCTGCAGGCCCGGCCTGATAAGCTCTATCGCTTTTTGCACCTCTTCTTTCATTTGTGCTCTCCTTTATTTTTATAAATATTCGGACGATTTCTTAACGAGGCATTCGGCTAAACATATCATTGGCCACCTTACGGGCAACTGACGCCAACTCCGGTTTAATCAACATATAACTTTCCGCCCTATGGTGCCCCGCTCTCCACATCAGATGTCCGGTGGACGCCTCATAAAGTCTTATGCCTAAACTTACCTTAGCCACTTTTTTATCCTGTTCCACCGCGTAATTCCAAATGTCAACAGAAACCATCAAGAAGGCTTCCGCGCCAATCAACTCGCTAATCTTTCTGCTCAGATAAGGATCTGAATAATTCAATGTTTTTAACTTAGAAAGATATTCATTAACGGTGTTGCTTAACTCTTCATTGTCCCGCATTTTGTTTTCAAGATTTTGACTATCAATCACGTTGGAATACCATTTTTTATCAGTCAATTCATCCGCGATAACATTTTCCAAAACCCCTTTTGCTTGGCCATGTGGACCAATATCCACTTTTAAAATAGCTATGCTTCGCGGATGAAAATCTTTTGCCGCGGGGTCAACCTGTGAAAAACGCAAAGTTGTGCAGGCAGACATCATAAGAACGCATAATAAAAAGATTTTTATCTGACGTACTTTTTTGGGCACCGGATACAAGCCTCCTGTTTTTTCTTTATAATATTTCTTTCAGAAAATAACCCAAAGAATAACGCATAACCCAGCGATAATATAGACGGTTTCCAGAAATCCTTCCGTCACCGCCCCTGAAAGTCCGGCCTTTCTATCACAAAGAGTCAAACAAATCCACATATATAATACACAGGTCAGCAAAAAAAGGCCGAGCGCTGATGTCTGGCCGGCAAAATAAGAAAAAACAAGCAGTATTAATAGCGCCGCGGAAATTAAGTTAAGAATAATTTTTGTGCGAGCTTTTCCGAGCAGCACCGGAATCGTTTCCCGCCCGATTAACTTATCGCTTTGCATCTCCAGAATGTCGGACATCGCCGAACGTATGAAAACAATGCCAAAAGCAAAACTGAAAGCTACAGCCGTACCTGCGTTAAAAATATTTCCCGATGCCAACACGGGCAAAATCGCCGTTACCATTCCCCACGCCGCGGCCATAAAAATATTTTTTGACCCGGGAATATCTTTCAGGCTCTGGAAACGCCATTTCCCCGGGAATATATTCATATTATAAAGCGCGCCGGCGGCAGATATAAGAAAAAGAAAAACAAAAGAGAGAAACCCATTCATAAAAGCCAGTGCCAAAGCGAGTGCAATGGATAGAATAGCCACGTTGCGGTAAATTTTTGGATACCGCAGATAAGTTTCCTCGCGAAAAGAGCCGATGAAACTGGCCGGTCTGCGGCTGATCAACCTGTTCAGCACGTGCATGCCATAAACAAAAAAAGCGGCGATAGCAACATCAGTTATCAAAACCGTCCTTTTCTGTAAAAACACCACGGCGGCACACAGGCATCCCGCGCCGACAGCCGAATATATATCCGCTTTGATTGCCGCGACCCACAACTTCATTAAAAAACCGGTCACTTTCGATTTTGCTCTTTGACCTGATGTTATTTTATCCATAACGCGGTCAATAATCCAGTTGGGTGTTGACGCCCCTGCGGAAACGCCGATACGATCGTAAGGGCGTAAATCGATATTTTCCATTTCCGCCGCGGTTTCAATATGAAAAGTTGGTGTCTTTGTCCGGCGCGCCAGATCCGCCAGCCTTTTTGTGTTGGCGCTGTTTCTGCCTCCGACAATAAATATGGAGTCCATCTCGTTTGCCAAAGACACGACCTCCGCCTGTCTTTCCTGCGTGGAAGAACAAATAGTGTTAAAAACCAAGGCATCAGGGTAGTAACTTTTTATTTTATCAACAATCGAAGCGTAATCATCCGTGGTTTGCGTGGTTTGGGCAACAACACAAACACGTTCCAATGATGGCAATTTTTCAACATCATCAACTGAATTCAGGGCGATACCCTTGCCGCCTGTATAACCCATAAGAGCGTCAACTTCGGGATGTTCCCGGTCACCGACAATAATTACCGTGTAACCGAGGGATGTATGTTTCTTGATTATCGCCTGGACGTAACCGACTTTAGGGCAGGTACAATCGATTATTTTTATACCGCTGGATTTGATTTTTCTGCGTTCGGCGGGAGCGATTCCGTGCGCCCGGATAATCAGCACCGAGTTTTTTTTATCCTTGATTTCGTCGATATCATTTACCGGTTTAACTTTGCGGCTCTTGAATAATTCGATCGTTTGCGGATTATGAATCAAAGGCCCGTAAGTGTAAATTTTACGACCTTTTTCGTGCTGGGCAACTTCCAGAACAATGTCAACCGCGCGCCGCACGCCCATGCAAAAACCGGCACTTTTAGCAAGCTTGATTTCCAATTGTTTAGTTTTTCCTCAACAAAATAAAAAATTCTTTATTGCCCGCTGGTCCCAATAAGGAAGAGGCGCGTGTTCCTTCAATAGACAGATTTAGCGCACGGCTGAAATCCTCAATCTCTTTTATTACTCTTTCATGAATGACAGGATCTTTTACCAGGCCGTTTTTGCCCACTTCGCTTCTTCCCGCTTCAAACTGAGGTTTAATCAACGCTAAAATTATTCCTTTTTCCGAAATTAACTTTACCACGGTCGGCAAAACAATTTTTAGCGATATAAATGAGACGTCGATGGTCGCCAGATCAGGCTTTTCCTGTAAATGCTGCCCATTATAATAGCGAACATTTTGTCGCTCGATTACACAAACTCTTTTGTCCTGGCGCAATTTCCACGCCAGTTGTCCATAACCTACATCGAGCGCGTAAACCTTGCGCGCTCCGTATTGCAAAAGACAATCCGTAAACCCTCCCGTTGAAGCTCCGACATCAAGCGCGACCATGCCGCGGACATCCAGATTAAATTCATCCAGCGCCCCTTTCAGTTTAAGACCGCCGCGGCTGACATAAGGATTATCATCACCTTTTATTTCCACCTGCGCGTCAGCGGCAACCAACGTGCCTGCTTTATCCGGATATCTTTCGTTAATTTTTACCGCCCTGGCTAAAATAAGCGCGCGCGCCTTTTCCCTTGTGGGCGTGATCCCGCGTTCGACCAGCAGTTTATCCAAACGGATTTTTTCAGCGCTCATGTTTTCTCGAATGTAACTGCGTAAGAATGAAAGTTTATTTTAACATCTGCTTTATGGCCCGGATGATCCCTTCTTCATCGATTCCGTATTTATGCCGCAATTGTTCCTGTGTGGCATGCTCGACAAATTCATCGGGGATGCCCAGACGTTTAATCTTCACGTTACTCACGCTCTTTTCTGCCAGCATTTCCAAAACAGCGCTTCCGAAACCACCCTGCAGAACATTTTCTTCCACGATGATTATTTTTTTGAATGATAAAGCCGTATTTAAAATCATCGCGCTGTCAATCGGTTTTACAAACCGGGCGTTGATGACTTCCACGCTCACTTTTTCGCTGGCCATTTTTTCCGCGGCGGCCAGCGCCGGATAAACCGTGGCGCCGACGGCAATCACGGCCAAATCAGAGCCTTTGCGCAGAACTTCTCCTTTACCGATTTTTAAAGTTTTGATTTTTTTATCCAGCTTCGCCCCCATGCCCTTACCGCGCGGATAACGCAGAGACACGGGAGATCCGCAACTGACGGCTGTTTTCAACATATGCCGCAGTTCGTTTTCATCTTTAGGCGCCATGATAATCAAATTGGGAATAGAACGCAGGTAAGAATAATCAAATAGTCCCTGATGGGTAGCGCCATCCTCGCCGACAATACCGGCGCGGTCAATGGCAAAAATAACCGGAAGATTCTGCAGGCAAACATCATGAATAATCTGATCATACGCCCGCTGAAGAAATGTCGAATAAATAGCCACCACCGGAAGAAATCCTTCCACGGCAAGGCCTGCCGCAAAAGTCACCGCGTGCTGTTCGGCAATACCCACATCGTAAAGACGCTGGGGAAAAGCTTTTTGAAATTGTTCCAGCCCGGTTCCTTCGCACATCGCCGCGGTGATGGCGACAAGGCGCTGATCCTCCTGGGCAAGCTCAACCAAAGTTTTACCGAATATTTCCGTGTAACTGGGAAACACACTGGCGGCAGCAAGCGCCTGTCCCGTTTCCGCGTCAAATGGAGCAATACCATGATAGCTTAACGGTTTCTCCTCGGCAAATTTATAACCTTTGCCTTTTTTTGTAATCACATGCACCAGCACCGGGCCTTCCAAATCCCTGACATTTTCAAAATTCTTAATCAGATAATCCAGACGATGACCTTCCAGCGGCCCTACATAAGTGAAACCAAGCTCTTCAAAAAGACCGCCGGGAACCACAAATGTCTTCAGCGATTCCTCTATCTGCTGTGAAAACTTGACGATATGCTCACCTATACCGGGAATATTTTTTAAAAAACCTTTTACATCCGCTTTCAGTTTAGTCACTCTATGACCGGTCATTATGCGGTTCAAATATGAAGACAGCGCGCCGACATTGGGGGAAATGGACATTTCATTATCATTGCAAACAATAATCATGTCTTTTTTGCTGTCCCCCGCCCAGTTTAATGCCTCAAAAGCCATTCCAGTGGTCATGGAACCATCACCGATAACGGCAATTATTTTATCCTTCTCACCTTTTAAACATTTGGCCTGCGCGAATCCCGCCGCAGCGGAGATGGAAGTCCCGCTGTGACCAACATTAAAAGCGTCATAAATGCTTTCTTCTCTGCGGGGAAATCCGCTGATGCCTCCCTGCTTGCGCAAAGAGGAAAATTGTTCTTTACGTCCGGTAATGATTTTATGCGCGTAGGACTGATGACCGACATCCCAGATGATTTTGTCTTGCGGTGTATTAAAAACAAAATGCAGCGCGAGAGTCAGTTCCACCGCTCCCAACGAAGAAGCGAGATGACCGCCGCGGGACGCGACTGTATCGATAATCAGGTCTCTTATTTCCTGCGACAGCGTGTTCAACTCGGCAATGCTGAGTTTTCTGATGTCTTCTGGGAAGCTAACCTTCTTCAACACGCTGTAAGCTACTGTTTCCTGATGTTTTACCAAAATAAATATCCTTCCATCGTGAAGTTCCTCATTCTTTTCTTTCTTCTATATAGCGGGCGACAATGCGTAACGGCCGCGCGCGCTCATCGAAACCTGATATGCTGGCAATCGCTTCATTTACGTAATTCTTCAATTTTTCTTTTGCCTGCTCCATCCCCAGTACGGACGGACATGTAATTTTTCCCCGCTTTGCGTCACTTCCCGTATCCTTGCCCATTAATTCCCGGTCACCTGTCACGTTTAATATATCATCCGCGATTTGAAAAGCCATGCCGATATTATTGCCATACTTAAATAAGGCGGCTGTTTTATTTTTTGTGGCGCCGGATATAATCGCTCCGGCTTTTAGAGACGCGGCAATCAAAGCGCCGGTTTTACGCCGGTGAATGTCGCTTAAAATATTTTCGTCCGGAGGCACCTGCTCTGACAGGATATCCAGCGCCTGCCCTCCCACCATGCCGAAAATTCCCGCGGCGTAAGCTATTTCCTGAATAACACTAAGACGTCTTTCCGCGGGTAACCTTACTTTTCCGGATCGCGACAAAAGAACAAAAGCTTCCGTAAGCAGCGCGTCGCCGGCTAATATGGCCATTCCCTCGCCAAATACTTTATGACTGGTTGGCTTACCGCGCCGTAAATCATCGTTGTCCATCGCCGGCAAGTCATCATGAATCAGAGAATAAGTATGGATCATCTCCAACGCGCAGGCGACCGGCATGGCCGGCGCTAAATTTCCGCCGACAGCATCCACGGCGGCCAGACATAATATAGGACGAATCCTCTTACCTCCGGCAAAAACACTATAATGAACAGCTTTATAAATTTCCGTAAGAGTATCCCCCGGCGGCATCAGATAACTACGCAGCGCTTCTTCCACCAACTTTTTTCTGTCTCGCAGATAAGCTTCTAAAAAGTCTCGATCTTTTTCAATCACTGTTTTCTTCCTGAAAACTTTTTGTCTGCATGTCCCCTTCCTTGCCCAGAAGGGTTTCCACGCGTCTTTGCGTTTCTTCCAGTTTTGCCGAACAAAAACGGATGAGTTTAATCCCCTCTTCAAATGATTTCATGGCGTCTTCCAGGGGCATATCACCTGTTTCCATTTTTCTTACTATATTTTCGAGTTTCTGTAACGCGTCTTCAAATTTTTCTTTTGCCATAACTTTACTCCTGAAATATTTTTTGCACTTTCGCGTCAATGCTTCCTTGCGCCAGCTGGATGTTAACATTCTCACCGACAGCAAGCGCTTCCGCCCTGCGGATAACAGTATTTTCGTCGCGTTTACGCGTGATGCTATAGCCGCGACGCAAGACACTTAAAGGGCTTAAAGATTCCAGAAGCGCCGTGTTTTTCCGCAATCGCTCGCCGATAAGCGTCAAGTAACCAAAAAAATGTCCGCGCATATCCTTATCCATATTTTTTAATGCTTCTTTCTTTTCATCTATTTGCCGTGAAGGGGTTAGATGCAAAAGTCGCAGTTCGGCATGACGCAGTTCGGCAAATATATTTTTTTCCACATTATAGAAAGATGTTTTAAGCCGTTCCTTTAATACATCCAGATGAATTTGCCAATCCATTAATAAATAACGCGGATCTTTCAGCCTTTCTTGCAATTCATCAAGTTCTTCGTGCCTGTCTTCCAGATAACGTTCAAAACCCGCTTTGATTCTTTGCTTGAACTTCTGTATCTTTTGCAACAACTCTTTTCTTTCCGGCACAACCAATTCCGCGGCTGCCGATGGTGTGGGAGCGCGCAGGTCGGAAACAAAATCACAAATGGTAAAGTCTGTTTCGTGGCCCACGGCGGAAACCACAGGTATCGACGCCCGGAAAATCGCTCTGGCCACTTTCTCTTCATTAAACGGAGCTAAATCCTCCAGCGAGCCACCGCCGCGGGCGATAATAATTACATCCGCCCTTCCGTCCGCGTGCAGATTTTTCAAGGCCTGAATAATTTCCGCGGCAGCTTCGCTTCCCTGAACACGCACGGGAGCGATAATCAAATCGACGGAAGGAAATCTCCTTTTGGTAATATTTAAAATATCTTTGATTACAGCGCCTGTAGGTGAAGTAATTACACCGATTGTTTCCGGCAAAAACGGAATGGGCTTTTTATATTGTTCATCGAATAATCCTTCGGCGGCGAGCTTTGCTTTTAACTGCTCAAATAATTTTTGCAGCGCGCCGGTACCGCGCGGTTCGGCGTTTTCCACAATAAGCTGATATTCTCCCCGCGGAGGATAAACACTGACTTTGGCGCGGCAGAGAATGTTCAATCCGTCTTCTAAATCAAAATTTAAACCCTGCTTGGAACGCCCGAACTGTTTGAAATAAACTGCCCTGATCTGGCTTTTTTCATCTTTAAGAGTGAAATAAATATGGCCTGATTGAGGCCGGCGCAGATTGGAAATCTCCCCTTCCACCCAGACAAAACCAAATGTTTCTTCAAGGATATATTTAATGTTATCATTTAGTTGCGAAACTGTGATAGCTTCTTGCACTAATTTGACCATAGAGTGTGAAGTATCAAATATTTCCGGCTAAAACAAGTTTGATTTTAACCCTTTATGAAAACTACTTAAGATTGACTTTTATCCGACCTTGTTCTAATAATGCCGTCACTCAAAAAAGGAGAACTCATTTTAATGAAGAAGAAAGAACTTTTAAACAAACCGGTGGAGCACATCGACATTAAATCCATCAACGCAGTGAAGATGATAACGGCCATGAAAAAAATGTCTTTTTCCGCGCGTGATTTGGCCAACGCCGCCGATATTTACGATAAAATGCTCAAAGAAAAAAACTGCGCGATTATGCTGACGCTTGCCGGATCCACTTCCGCCGCCGGCTGCATGCAGGTTTATGTTGATCTGGTAAAAAATAATATGGTGGACGTAATCGTGGCCACCGGCGCGTCAATTGTGGATATGGACTTTTTTGAAGCGCTGGGTTTCAAGCATTATCAGGGCACACCCTTTGTGGATGATAAATTACTGCGCAAACTCTACATCGACCGCATATATGATACTTACATAGATGAAGAACAGCTTCAGGCCTGCGACCGCGCAATCAAGAAAATTGCCGACACCCTGGAGGCGCGCCCTTATTCTTCACGCGAGTTTATTGCCGAAATGGGAAAATATCTAAAAAAACAATCTAAAAAGAAAAATTCACTAGTGCAGGCCGC
>JAFGKC010000178.1 GCA_016928765.1 Syntrophaceae bacterium | reverse complement strand
GTTCCGGTTTTATCCGAACAGATTACGGTGGTGCTGCCCAACGTTTCCACCGCCGGTAATTTACGAATAATGGCTTTTTTCTTGGCCATGCGATTGACACCAACGGCCAGTGTGATGGTTACAGCGGCAGGCAGTCCTTCTGGAATAGCTCCGACAGCCAACGCTACCGCGGCCATAAACATGTAAACGATGTTTTCCCCGCGCCATAGACCAACAGCAAATGTGACCGCGGCAAGAATAAGAATGGCAATAACCAGGACTTTGCTGAAAGAGGCAATTTTCTTGGTTAAAGGAGTAGAAAGGTCAGCCGCTGAAGCAATCAGTTCGGAAATACGACCGGTTTCAGTTCCATCACCCGTGGCCACAACAACAGCGCGCGCCTGCCCGTAAGTAACCAGCGTGCCCGCGTAAGCCATGTTACGGCGGTCAGCCAATATTGTTTCCGGATCGAGAGCTTCTTCTTTTTTGATTACGGGAACTGATTCACCCGTAAGCGCGGACTCGTCAACCTGCAAATCGCGGCAGCGAATTAGGCGAACATCAGCGGGCACTTTATCGCCAGACTGCAGCTGAATGATATCTCCGACAACAAGCCCCGCCGCGTCGATGGACTGCCATTTGCCATCGCGCAACACATTAGTTTGCGTCGTCATCATTTTTTTTAACGATTCTATCGCGCGCTCAGCTTTTGATTCCTGAACAAAACCGATAATCGCGTTGATGATGACCACACCGAAAATGACGGAGGAATCCACCCATTCCCGCAAAAATAAAGTTACAAAAGCGGCGACTAACAGAATATAAACAAGCGGCTGATGAAACTGCAGAAGAAATCTCCAAAAAGGCCCTTTTTGCTTCTGCATAGTAACCGTGTTAGGCCCGAATTTTTCCAGCCGGTGTTTTGCTTCAAAAAGTGAAAGCCCCTTATCCGGATTCGTATTGAGAAAATTGGCAACTTCCGTAGAAGGGCAATGATGCCAATGCTTGCATACGATCGATTCCATAAACATTCTCCTTTTCACGCTATAAACCCCTTCGCTGGGGCCCAGTTATTAAGAAAACTTAAACTTCCGTATCTCCCATGATTAATACAAAAAAGACGTTCACTAAGTTAAAAGACTTTATCTTAATTAAAGTGCTATTGTCAATGAAAACCGGTTAAACTGTATTTATACCGGATAAAATATTGTTGAATATCAAATAATTATCCAGATTGCTTGTTGCGCGGCAACGCCAAAGATATTTTTACCGATTTTATTTCAGGTGTTTTTTATCCGGATATAATTTTTGCATACACTCGGGACAAATGGCGTGGCTAAAATCAAGATCGGCGTTTTTGCTTAAGTAAGACTCCAGATGATTCCAGTAACCTTTATCGTCTCTTATTTTTTTGCATGAAGCGCAAATGGGTATAAGACCAGTGATCGCTTTAACCTCATTTTTTGCCTCGATCATTTCCTGCTCAACTCTCTGGCCATTAATGATGATTAACCCGATAATCAAAACAATGTAAGCGGCAATACTGCCTAAGATATTTAGCTGATGTGAAATACCAGCTTTCATCAAGTCAGTTGCCATATCGGCCTCAAAGAAAGAGGCAATTATCCTTAAAAACGGCCAGGCCACGGTGAAAATTAAAAACCAAAATATAATGTAATTTCTTTTGGTCAACACCCGCGGTAAATCACGTCGGGCAATGATTACCAGAAATACACATAATATTATTTGAAAAATTGAAAAAACAGCAGCGCGGTCAGTAAAGCTGGGTATAATATAAGTATAATAAAAATAGAGCGGGATAAATAGCGTCATCAATAGCAGATAAATTCTAACATGCGGCCGCGTTCCGGAAAAACGACTAAGCCCTGTATTGATGAGGACAATAGAAAAAATAATTAATGTATTCCCCGTTAAGATAACCAAGAAATCCGGCAAAATGCCCCGCATACTCAGCAAAAGCATTCCCGATGCGTTGCTCAGAACCGCAAAAACCCAATACAAAAAGCCTTCATACGTTTTTTGTTTTCGCCGGATGTAAAGCATGCAGACAAAAAGAATAAAAGAAGTGACGCTGGAAACAAAAATCAGAGTCCGCATGTCAAGAAAATGTTCCAATTGAATTGCAGGCTCCTTTAAGTCTTAATTTCGCACAGCTTAAATTTTTCCGTTGTATGTGTCTCGTCAGAATATGATTAATGACCGCAGGAAGAGCAATTAGATGATGTGCATGACGAGCAACTCGACGGGCTGGATGAAACAGCGCTGCTTGAGCCGCCTTTTCCCAGCGAAGAGTATTTTCCACGACCTACTTTGGATATTACTTTATGAGTCTTTTTTGATTTGCATTTCGGACACATGGCATTTGGTTTTTCGCTCATGCTCATGGTCAGAACTTCAAATTGTTTTTTACATTTATCGCACTTAAATTCGTAAATTGGCATATGGTTTTCTCTATTTTTTTGTCGTTTTAATCTAGGGGTTTACCAATTAAATGTCAATATCAATTTTTACTTTAAAAACCGCAATAATACATGCTTGAATTTTAAGTAACTTCTTGCCTTAGTCAATCCAATGATGTAGAATTCATTCATTATTTTGGTTATCTAATTTTAAAACAATGGCCAGGCTGACGGGATTAATTTCATGCTGAACATTTTTCAATTTTTCACAAAACCGACCCAATTAAAAGATATACCCCTGAAACCATATTTAATCGAGTTTTCTTTAAACAGGCTTGCTCTCGGCATTGATAATATTCGCATTGATGTTCACATCAGCCCCCAGCTGCAAAAATCGCTGCAAAAAACCGCTTTTTTTATTGTAATCAAACATAGCCAGACAGAACATTTTTTCAGAGAGTACAGCAAAAAAAACTGCAGAAGCGAAAAAGACGCCTTGAAAATTATCTGCGCGGATGCGCTACGCGACGGAATAAACAGGGCAAAAGCTGAAGACGAAATTCAGATAGATTATCTCGGTCAAGCCGCTCTGGCGAAATTATTCCGTGAAGAAGTTAAAAATCAATACAAGAAGCTCCTAGCTCATTTCGAACCGCTTGGCCTTTCCTATGAATTATCACGAAGGCATACCGAAGCGGAGTTTCGTAAAGTCAGAGATAAACTGGCGACAATCAAACTAACCAAAAACCGTATTATTCAAATGGCGGGAGCAGAGCTGTTCCAGATAATTACGGACATCCAAACCGATAGCCTGCGTAACATGCGGGAAATAAATTTCCAAGCCGAACAAATCCTGCCGTCTATTTTCTTCAACAATCCGATTCTTCACACCGATAATCCGGCTGATGATTTTTTCCTTATTGAAGAATATGTCCTTATGGGCCAACGCAGTAAAGACCCGGATAATTATAATAATGTTAAGGCGATTATTTATAACCTGCTGGAAAAAACTGATTTAAGGCAGCGCCATAAAAAAGAAATAGGATCACCGGATAAAAACAAGCGCGCGAACGGTCAATTTTCCGCCGATGACACAGGACATGACTTCGACGCGCTGATCATGGAACCGGAAAATATTGACCGGATGATGAACGTTTTCGATTCCCGGAAACAATATAAAAACGCCAAGAGAGAAAAAAAATCAAAAGTCATTCTTCTAAAGATAAAAGAACGGATAAAAATACAGCGTAGCCTGTTAAATCTTTTTTACCGTAAATTTAAAAAAGCCGGCCTATTAGATCAAATCGTCGCTTCTTTTGAAATGAAAAATGTTTACGGTATCTACTGTCCTCCAATAGCTCCTTGTAAGATTAAAGAGTTTTTGACTGATTTCTGGGCAAGAAAATTTATTACTTATCAGCTAAAATCGAGAAAAACCGCCCACGGGGCCGCGTTTAAAATCGCTCCGCTTAAGAAAACCGTAAGTATAATAAAAGGACTGTCCGTCGCTGATAAGAAGGCGCATTTATTAAATTTTCTCAGACAATTTTCGCGATACCACAGAGACCTCTATAATTTTCGTTTGCTTAAAGACGCAATGGAACTTATAAATTTTGTGAACTCCGAAAAAAATATTTTATTATCACGTGGCAACAGATCCCTCTATGAATTTCTACTTCCTTCGGAACGAGTAAAAAAAGAAAAACCCGTCAGCAACCATGTGATTATCAAGGCTGATATTCGTGGCTCAATGAAAATCAACAATATAATGAGAAGCAGGGGGCTTAATCCGGCATCGCTTTTCAGCCTTAATTTTTTTGATCCGATTTCCGCTATTATTTTGGATTATGACGCCTCTAAAGTATTCATTGAGGGAGACGCGATTATTCTTTCGATCTTTGAAAATCAAGACGCCCCGGAAGGCTGGTACAGCGTAGCCCGTGCCTGCGGTTTGGCAATCAGAATACTGCAGATTGTTCAAGGCTACAATATGAAAAATAAAGAAAATAATCTTCCACTCCTTGAAATCGGCATAGGCATTTCACACAGCCCCAGTGCGCCCACGTATCTCTTTGACGGCGATTCCCGGATTATGATTTCACCGGCAATTAACAAGGCTGACCGGCTTTCAGAATGCAACAAAAGAATGCGTAAATTTTTAAGCGACCATGATCCGCTGTTTAACCTGTTTGTTTTCAAGAATGTATTACGAAGTGAAAACGATGAGGACGATGATGATTTATATATGCGCTACAATGTAAATGGAATTGAATTGGACAGCAACGGTTTTAACAAACTATCCAAGGAAATCACTTTGCATCCGATTACTTATTCATCGGCCAAAAATAAGAAAATGAAACTTTACAGCGGCAAGGTGCCAACACTAAACGGAAACTATCAGCCTATTGTTATCCGCGAAGATATTATCACTGAAATTCACCCGGAAAAATTCGAAACACTCGGAAACACATTTAATAAATATTACGAAGTTTGCACCCACCGGCAGATATACGAATTCGCGGAAAACAAAGTTGAATAACCAATTATCGTTGAACTTTAAAATCGTCGCCTGGATAACCGCATTATCGGCAGAAAACACAATTTAAAATTTACATTTTTTTCTTCGCTTCATCCGCCACATTTGACGGTTCTGTTAAATGTGGCGGCTCGTCCGTGACAACTTTCTCTTTACACCTATCCCCCCCCAAAATTTTACCCCATATAATCAATCCCTTATGTCAATGAATTCGCAGTACTCCTCTGGCACGATAGTTGTAATAACAATTAACGGGGAAGCTCGTATGCTTCGTAACTAATTCATAATTTAAAGTGAGGAGGTAACACTAATGAGAAAAATTAATTTAAGCAAATGGTTTATGGCACTGCTTCTGGTCGTTTTCCTGGCCGGATGCGGTGGCGGCGGTGGCGGTAGCGGCGGCGCAGCAGGCCCGGCACCGGTAATACCCGGCGCATGCACTGAAGCGGGACCCGCAGTGGAGTCATCAAGTCCGACTGATGGCGATTTGAATGTGTCGATCAGCACAGCTGATGTTCTTAACGACGGCAAATTGATTACGGCCACCTTCAGTGAGGCGATGGATCCGTTAACTATAGAATCCGCCACACCCGGAGCGCTGCTCACATTCACGATTAAAGAGACTGTAAGCGGCGATGACGTACCCGGCACTGTCCTCATGAATACCGCAGGCACAATCGCGACCTTTACGACATCAGCACCTCTCTTAATCGATACCGAGTATACGGTGACTATTACCGTGGCTGCGGAGAGCGCCCTGGACAACACCCCGCTCGGTTGTGAATATGAATGGAGCTTTACGACAGGAACGTCCGCAACGGCAGGTCAGGCGCCAGTAGATCTGGGAACGGCCAGCACTTACGGCATTTTTGCCAGCGACGACGCGCAAGTGACCCTCGCAATTAACGCATTAGTCGATGGTGATGTTGGGCTAATGGATGGTTCGGGCGTGTGCGACAACTGTACTGTTACAACAGTGACCGGAGCAATAGAAAACGGCACGCCTGCGGCAGCACAGGCACAAATCGACTTCGTGGCTGCGTTCACCGACGCTTCAACCCGAGCAACAGGCGCCTGCACTCTTGCAGCAAACACAGAAATAGCCGGCCCGCAGGGAGCCTGCGGCGGTTACACTGACCCTCCAGGCAGCATCGGTTCAACCACCTTCAACACCTATTTACCAGGACTATATTGGAGTGCAAGTACGATTATCCTCGGAGTAGGTAAGACGATTGTCCTCGACGCTCAGGGCGACTCATCTGCCGTTTTCATTTTCCAAGCGGGAAGTGCAATCACTACTGGTGATACCAGCGAAATTCTTCTGGTCAACAACGCGCAGGCCAATAACGTGTTTTGGGTGGCCGGCAGTGCCGCGACTCTTGGTGTGAGCTCTCTCTTCAAGGGAACCGTAATTGCCAATACAGGGGCAATCACGGTTAATTACGGTACAACCGGGGAGCCGACACTGGTGGAAGGCAGACTGTTTTCAAACGGCGGCGCGGCTACAGTGGGTGCGTATGCAACTATTACCGTGCCTACTCCATAAGGCATGAGGTAGCAAAAAAGCAGATTCGGCTTAGGGGGCAGGTTGCCACGCTAAATTCAGCCTGTCCCCTTTTTTTCTCCGGTTTTAGGATTATTACAATTTCCTGCGAAAACCAACGTGACCCTAAATGGGAAAGTAACAGGCATCATGGAAAAGTTCCAGCGCATAGTAAAATTTTTGGTCTTTATCGGGCTGATGAGCTTGTTCCAGGTAACGCGTAAACACGCAAAATCACGAAGTGACCAGAACAAAGGGTCTAACAATAAATGATTTTAAAATTTTAAAAAAGAAAGGGGTAACACAAATGCGCAAGTTTAATAAAAGTATATGGTTTATGGCCTTGCTTCTGGTTGTATTTCTGGCCGGATGCGGTGGTGGTGGCGGCGGTGACTTCCTCCCAGACCCAGATGACGATACCGCGCCCACAATTATTTCGACAGCACCTGCTGACGGCGCCACGGATGTGCCAATCAACAGAAAGATCATCGCCACTTTTAGTGAGCCGATGAGACCTTCAACAATCACCGATACGGGAACATTTACGTTGACCGGACCCGGTGGAGCCGTTGCGGGAGAAGTCACGTATAATGTTGCGAGCCACATTTTAATCTTTGATCCGGCAGGCGATTTGGCCGCAGGCGTTTATACGGCTACTATTACAACCGCGGCCGAAGACGTGTCCGGTAATGCATTGGCCAGTAACTATGAATGGAGCTTTACCGTAGGGACAGATACAGACATCACTTTGCCCACTGTAAGTTATACAATGCCTACTGATGGTGCCACTGATGTACCAAGCAACACGAACATTATCGTCACCTTTAGTGAAGTCATGGATCCGGACACGATCAACGTACTTACCTTTACGGTGGAGACAACAGACGGCTCAATCCCCGTACCAGGCTTTGTGACCTACGCGGGTTCAACAGCGACTTTCAATCCGACCTTAGATCTCGTCCCTGGCGTCGAATATGACGCTACGATTACAACCGATGCCAAAGATCTGGCAGGCAATGCATTGGCGTTCAACTATGACTGGAGCTTTACAGCGGGCGACGGGAACGCGGAAGGTCAACTGCCGGTGAATCTTGGACTGGCTGGCAACTATGCGATTTTCGCCCTCACGGGAATTGACAGTTCCGCATCAGCAGCGATAATTACGGGTGATATAGGTGTCGGCCCGGGAGTTACCTCAAGCGCCATTACCGGATTTGCGCTGGATCTACCCGCAGGAAGTGCATTTTCAACCTCCACTCAGGTAAACGGAAATGTATACGCATTCGACTATGCTGATCCCACTCCGGCTAACGTGACTACGGCCTCAACCGACATGGGCCTTGCGTACACCGACGCCGCCGGACGGACAGCTGATGTTACCGAACTGGGCGACGGGACCCTTACTGGTCTTACCCTTGTTCCTGGCGTCTACAAATGGACTGGCAATGTTGTAATACCAACGGATCTCTCTCTCTCGGGCGGCGCAAATGAAGTCTGGATCTTCCAGATATCGGGAAATCTTGACATGGCCGCCGCTAAGAGCGTTCTCCTGAGCGGGGGCGCAGTGCCTGAGAATATCTTCTGGCAGGTGGGCGGTATTGTAACCCTCGGAGCGGGCACACACTTCGAGGGGATTGTACTGTCTCAAACAGCAATTAATTTTGGGGATGGCGCATCGGCAAACGGCAGACTGTTGGCACAAACGGCAGTCAATCTTGTTGGTGCCAGTGTGGTTACACAGCCATAAAGCATGAGGTAGCGTGAAAGTAAATCAGGCTAAGGGGACAGGTTGCCATCCAAAATTCAGCCTGATCTTCCCCCAGAAAAACGGACAGTTTGGTTAGGGGACAACCCCGGCATTTTCAAAGGCCCAGGGACTTCTGTTCTTTAACG
>JAFGKC010000017.1 GCA_016928765.1 Syntrophaceae bacterium | reverse complement strand
TGTCCGGTAATGCCGGTAAGAAAAGCTTTTTTCATTTTTGCCTCCAAGTGGCGAATAATTGATAAAAATTTATAGAAGAATCAATACAGTAACGAGTTATTATTGTCAATTAAGAGCTTATATATTTTTTAACGCGCGTTTGCAGGCATCCAGTGTAAAAGAAATATCTTTTTTAGTATGAGCGAAAGACAAAAATAAAGCTTCAAATTGTGAAGGGGCCAGCCACACGCCTTGCTTTAACATGCCGTGAAAAAAGCGGGCAAACATTTTTGTGTCGGATTTTTGCGCCGTGGCTAAATCAAAGACAGGGCCTTCCTGGAAAAAAATCGTGAACATGGAATGAAATCGGTTAATGCAGACGCAGACGCCTTTTCCCTTAAAAAGATTTTCTATCTCAGAGCATAAATATTTGGTTTTTCCGTCCAGAATCTTAAACTCATCTTTCTTTTCTTTGAGTAAGTTAAGCGCCGCCAGGCCGGCATTCATAGCCAGAGGATTTCCCGAAAGTGTTCCCGCCTGATAGATATCACCTAACGGGGCAAGGTGGCTCATAATTTCTTTTCTGCCGCCGATAGCACCTACAGGCAGGCCAGCGCCGATGATTTTCCCCAAGCAGGTCAAATCCGGTTTTATTTTTAGTAAATTTTGCGCACCGCCGAAAGTAAACCTAAATCCCGTAATTACTTCATCAAAAATTAAGATAATATTTTTCTTTGCTGTGAGTTCGCGAAGAGTTTCTAAAAACACTTCGCGTGGTGGCACTACACCCATATTGCCGGCGATTGGCTCCACAATGATTGCTGCAATCTGTGAACCGTGGATATCTATCACTTTTTGCAGGGAATCTAAATTATTATAGGGAAGGCTTAAGGTTAGCTGCGCGGTTTCTTCCGGTATTCCCGGAGAACCGGGTATGCCCAAGGTGGTAACACCGGAACCCGCTTTAATCAGCATAGAGTCTGCATGTCCGTGATAGCAGCCGCTGAATTTAGCGATTAATTTTTTTCCCGTGAAGCCGCGTGCCAGGCGGATAGCAGTCATTGCCGCTTCCGTGCCGGAACTTGTCATGCGAACCTGTTCAATAGAAGGAATTGATTCACAGATTAATCGCGCCATTTCTGTTTCCGCTTCGGTAGGGGCGCCAAAGCTGGTGCCGTTTATAGCTGACTGTCTTATCGCCGCAATAATCTTAGGATGAGCGTGGCCTAAAATTATCGGGCCCCATGATAAAACGTAATCGATGTATTCTTTTCCGGAGAGGTCGTATATTTTTGAGCCTTTTGCCTTATCGACGAAAAGGGGCGTACCGTTAACCGCTTGCCATGCGCGTACAGGGCTGTTCACGCCTCCGGAGATAAATTTTTTCGCGTTGGCGAAAGCGCGTTCATTTTTTTTGGACATCAGAAATACTCCGGAGAAGTTTTTTTTAATTCTTCAATGCTATTTAAAATTAAAAAGTCATTGACTTTTGATGATGCTGATAATTCTCGCACCAACTGATCAATATTTTCAGTTTGACTGTGAATCATCGTGAAAAGGTTGTATTTATTTTTATAGGAAGGTTTTCTTTCGTAACAATGAGAAACAAAAGGAAAAGAAGAAAATAATTTACCAACCGTTTCTGTCTGATCTTCTGGAATAGACCAGACAATAAGCGCGTTTGTTTTATATCCGGCTTTGTTATGGCGCAGGATTGCTCCGAACTTACGAACCAAACCGTCGCGTGAAAGTATTTTAACTAACTTAATAACATCTGCTTGTGATATTTCCAGTTTTTGAGCGATTTTTTCGAAAGGGTGGCTTACTGCGTCAATATCTTTTTGTATTAATTGGGCTAATTTTGTTTGTGTCTCGTTCATTTATGAACTATTATCTTGAGTTATAGATAAAATCAAGAAATGAGTTAATGTTAAATAATCCTTGACAATTATTTGAACTATTATTAGAAATTAACATGACCAATGGTCAAAAACAGTAATTTTCAGGAAAGGAGGTTAATTCTTTACTATTTTTTTAGAAGTAAAAAATGATTAATCAAAGTTTAAGGAGAATTAAAATGAAAAAAAGTTTATTTTACACGATGATGGTAATGCTGTTGGTGGTTTTTTGCGCTCCCTTTGCGTACGCGGCGCCGGAAGCGGGAGCATCTGTTGATTACACAAATGCTATTGCGATAGGTCTTACGGTTATTGGTGCGGCGTTGGCGATAGGTTTAGGCACTATCGGCACCGGCCTGGGCATGGGTAACGGCCTTAACGGAGCGACCAATGCGGTAGGGCGCAATCCCGAAGCTCAGGGTAAAGTTCTTCTGATCATGATCGTTGGTCTCGCAATGATTGAATCGCTGGCGATTTACGCTCTGGTTGTGTCGTTGGTTTTGCTTTTTGCGAATCCGTTTGTTAAAGTTATTATCGGCGGATAATAAAAAAATGTAATAATAGAACAGGGAGGGGAAGCGTGCATCGACTTTCACTCCCTTTTTTTATGAAATAAAACTTTACGAGAGAAGCGAAGTAAAGTTTGCAAATCGAATTAATCCCGTAAGCGAAGCTATGCGGGATTCCGATTTTAAAAAAATCATGATTTGTTGATGCGGCAGTTTAAGATCGGAATTTATTGCCAAGCCGTTTCTAATCGTTGATATCCACTTTGCCGCGCAGCCCTTTTGTTTTTGAACGCTTGTGTTTAGAGGCGAGAACTTTTTCTTTGGCTTTTTTGCTCCTTTTTCTTTTCTGACGGCGGATTTTTTCCCTTATTTTATTTTTTTCTTCCAAAAAACCTTTTTGGCGCGCTTCAATTTTATCCAGTAATAACCGACGCGCGAGGAATCTGTTCAGACTTTGAGAACGCTCGCGCTGACATTTTACAAAAAGGCCGGTGGGAAGATGAACGAGGTATACCTGTGAGGAGCTTTTGTTTACTTTTTGGCCCCCCGGTCCCGAAGAGCGGATAAAAGATTCGGAAAAATCTTTTTCGGAAACACCGAGCTTGGCCATTCTATCGGCTAAGGCGTTTACTTTTTCAGCGGATACAGGCATTTTAAAATAATTTACGGAATGGAATAAATTTCTTCGTCAATAAGAGAAATCCAGTGTTCCATGAGAATTTTTCTGGCTTCCTCAAGCTTATCCACACCTAGGATGACAATGGTTTCTTTGCCGATACGGTTGATAGTTGTATATAGATAATGAATATTGATTTCACCCTTAGACAACGGTTTCAATATCGCGTTCATGCCGCCGGCGTGCAATGGTACTTCAGCGGCGAGAACAGGGGTTACTTCAAAATTAAAGTTAAAACTTTTTAAAATCGCGGCGGCGCGGTCGGGATCGTTGACCACCAGGCGCACCGTGCTGTCTTTTGCGGTACTGGCGGCGGATACGGCTTTGGTGCCGATATCTTCCGAATCCAGAATATGGGTGAGTCTGGCGAATGATCCGGGAACATTACCCAACAATACTGAGATTTGTTTTACAGCCATAAAAGCATCCTTGAGATCAGTCTTTCAAATAATCAAATCCGGCGATAAATGCGCGGCGGTTGATTTCCGCGGCGGATTTTTTTTTGCTGCCGAGGATAGTTTCTAAACTCTTTAAATATATCTCGGGGGTGACAATGCCCGTTTTTTTAATAAACGCTCCAACCATTATTATATTGGCCACGCGGTTGTTGCCCATATCCTGGGCCATGTCCACGCAGGGAATAGTGTAAAGAACTATATCCGAACGCTTCGGAGTTTCCTTGATAATGGAAGAGTTCAGAAAAATTACTCCACCGGAACTTATTTTGTTTTGAAAAGTAAAAAGGGAAGGGGAGTTCATGGCCACGAGATAATCCGGTTCCGAGGCGACAGGAGAGGCTATTTCATCCTTGTCAATCGCGACCGTGCAGTTTGCAGTTCCGCCCCTCATTTCCGCGCCGTAAGAAGGCAAATAAGTTACATGATAACCATTGCTCATCGCACTGTGCGCCAGGCTGTAACCCATCATCAAAACGCCCTGTCCGCCGAAGCCGGAAAAAATTGTTTTGGTTGCCATACTCTAAACAGCCTCCGCGTCTTTTTTTGCCGGCGTAGTATTGTCTTTAAACACTCCCAGCGGGAATTCCTTGCTCATTACCTCGTCAATCCATTTGCATGATTCAACAGGATTCATTTTCCAGTTTGTCGGGCAAGGAGAAAGAATCTCTACCAGTGAAAATCCCAGTTTGTCTCTTTGGCACTGAAAAGCTTTTTTAATCGCTTTTTTTGTTTTATTTATATTTAATGGAGATGTCACGGCGCATCTTTGCGCGTAAGTCACGCCT
>JAFGKC010000177.1 GCA_016928765.1 Syntrophaceae bacterium | reverse complement strand
GGATTATTGCTTTAGGAACGTTAATTAACAGGATATTGGAAACGTTTTTTTATCCTCTTTTTGTTCCGGTATTGATAGGTTTTGGGATGCTTAGAAAGATAAAAGAAGACCCCCGTATTTTTTACTTTACGCTGCTGGTTATGTCGTCTTTGCTTGTTTTGTATTTTTCTATTTTCTATATTTGGGTATTGGAGCCGCGTTATATTGCTCTTTTTATATTGCCTTCCATGATATTCGCCGGTTTTGGATTAGAGTTCATTATTAAGTGGTCCAGAAGAATATTCAGAGTGAACAGGCTTCTGGTGATTATCGTCCTGGCATGCATTATGGTTCTTTCCACTTTCCCCAAAAACAGTAAATACAGGCACTTTGACAAGCTGGTTTATAAGGAAATCAGCGAATTTATAATAAAACAAGAAGGGGAAAGTAAGCGAGCAATAAATGTTTCCGCTTCAGTCGCGACGCAGAGATGGATATCATTTTATACCAATATTAATTACGGTGGCGTGATGTGTTATGAGTCGTCTTTTAGTAACTCTTGGGAGCTTTTTGCGGAAGAAGATTCATTGATCAGGCAATTGAAAAGAAGGAACATGAAGTACTTTTTATGGACAGAAAAAACATGGTCAAATAATAATGTAGATATCATGAAGTACGATAAATCTTTGAAAGAATTGGGAAGGTGGTATCATTACGATACAGGCGAGATGATTTTGTTTGAAGTAATGTAAGAATTGATGATGTGTGTATGCTAATGGAAGCGGCAAAGAATTTTAGTCACCAGCAAGACCAATATATGACGGTTTAGCGAGAATCTATTTATAGAAGTGAGCTTTAAAATTAAAATTATTCCGATGTGTTATAATTTTTGTTTATGCTTTTCATTTTTAATGAGTATAAAAAAAGTTTTTACTAAGCCATGAAGCCACTTGTTAGCATTATTATCCCAGTCTATAATGGAGAAAAATATATTGAAGAAGCCATCAAAAGTGCTCTGAATCAGACCTATTCATCTATTGAAATAATTGTAGTGGACGATGGTTCAACAGATAAAGGTGCTGAGTTAGTAAAAAAATATCCAGTAATTTTAATTCAGCAAAAGAACAGAGGAATATCTGGCGCTCGCAATACGGGAATCAATTCATCGAGAGGTGATTTTATAGCGCTTTTAGATCAAGATGATTTATTCAAGCCACATAAAATCGAGACTGAAGTCGAGTTTTTGAAAAACCACTCAGAATATTGTATGGTTTACACGCCGGAAGAAAGATTTGGTCCCGGTGAGCCTGTCAGAAGAATATCAAAGCACCACATTGGTAGAAGATCAGAAGGAGATCTTTTTGTTGATCTTTATAAGAGAAATTACATTACGCCATCATCAACGCTGATAAGACGTAACATCTTAGATGTGACCGGTCTTTTTGATGAAAGTTTTGTTGTTTGTGAAGAACATGACCTTTTTGTCAGGATTGCTTATAATGGAATGATAGGTTTTATCGATCAACCCCTTATAGAATACCGATGGCATGGCGAGAACACGAGTAGTAAGCTTTCAAGGCTTATGTCTTTTAATGAATTAAGGATTTACAAAAAGTATCTCTTTTTGCTGCGGAAAAGAACAATTCTTTGGCCGGTTATTTATATCTCCCAATCGGCAAAAGCGCAGATGAACATGGGGGTAACGTCTATTAATGAGAAGAAATATGTAGAGGGAATAAAATATCTTGTATTTTCTTTTTTGAAGCGCCCCTGGAGGATAAAGACGTTTCGAAATCTTATCAAAGCAACCTGGTTTTTATTGAAAGATTATTTATATGGAACCTTTAAATGTAGATGAATATTATAAAAGCCAACGTTCAGAAATGATTGGTTTTGTTCCCCGAGACGCCCGAAGAATTCTCGAAATAGGATGTGCTGCAGGAATCTTCAGCAATTCAATAAAATCACGCCAAAAATGTGAAGTATGGGGGATGGAAATATCGGAAAAGTATGGGCGGGATGCTATGAATCTTCTTGATAAAGTTGTTATTGGTGATGTTATAACCAAGCTTAATGAAATTCCCGAAAGCTATTTTGACTGCATAATTTGTAATGATATTCTAGAACATTTAGTTGATCCATTCTCCTTTTTGGTAAGTCTTAGACGCTATGTCGTTCCTGGTGGAAAAATTGTTTGCTCAATTCCTAATATACGCTATTACAGGGTCCTCAAAGACCTTGTGATGAACGGTGAATGGAAGTATAATGATTCAGGTGTGCTCGATATTACTCATCTTCGCTTTTTCACAAAAAAAGCATACTTCGCATGTTTACGGAGCGTGGATGGCAAGTCCAGCATATTGAAGGAATTAACCCAACATCTTCAAGAACATTTAAGATACTTAACACATTAACTTTTGGGCTTATTGCAGATATAAGGTACCGTCAATTTGCAGTTATTGCAAAGCTTTTGTAGAATATCACCTAGGAAATATCTGAAGTTTTTTCATTTTTATATTTCAGTATAATCATAAATAATTAAAACCTAAATATTTGATACCACATTTTCCAGAACACTCATAATTTCCTTGTGGTTTTTTTTAGTAGAATATTCCTGGCCGGTACGAGAGGCTTCTTCCGACATTTTTTGTCTCCATGATTTATCCATTAGTAGCTCCATTTTATCGGCAAGCTCGGAAGAGTCGGGCGGATGAGAAATTACATATCCGCTTATTCCATCGTTAATAATTCCAGCCACTCCGTTGTATTCGGTAGTAATAGCAGGCAGGCCGCTGGCCATGGCTTCAATGACGACTAAAGAGCACGCGTCATAATACGTGGGAAGAACAAAAACATCACTATTGACATAAACTTTTTCGACAGATTTAACCCGCCCAGTGAATACAAGCTTGTCTTTGATATCCAGCTTTGCGATGATTTTTTCCAGCGACCGGTACGGTTGTCCGCCTACCACGACAATTTTAAAAGCGCCGTTTCCGGATTTTTTTAAAGCCGCCGCGGCTTCAACTAGAGGCTCAATCCCTTTTTTCTTCAAGTCATAGGATACAAACAAAAATACGGTCTCGTTTTCATTTAAATTCCATTGATTGCGTAGTTGTCCTCTCAATCGTTGGCGAATTGCCGGATTAAAACGTTTGGCATCGACGCCGTTGTATATAACATTAATTTCTTCTGACCTGATATGGAAAAATAATTCCATATCTTTTTTAATCATATCCGCTATCGCGATAATTTTTGGCCTGGGCTTAATGCGAAAGGCAGCCGCTTCAATCCAAGCCCTTGTCCAATATTTTGCTGACATTAAAATAAAGATGCGCTTAATAATACGTCGTAAAACACTTTTTTCTGAATAAACTTTTCTTGCGGTCGAAAATTGATGAACCCCGCCATGACTTTGATAGACATTCATATAAATTGTATTGCCAAATCCCATTACCACATCATAATTTTGTCGATAAACCATTTTTTTATGTTTCCAGGCAAATAACAGAAGTTTTAACCACGACGGGAGAAACTTAGGAATATGTATTTTATGAAAGCGCGCGCCTTTTGGTTCATTATCCCAAGCTTCTCCATACAGGTGTACCTCCCAGCCTTTTTCTATAAGCGTAGTTGCCAAAGCGACAGCGTAGGATTCCGCGCCTCCCGCAAAGCGGCTGAATTTTTCCATGGCAAAAGCGATTTTTTTCATGAATTGGCATTTCTCCAGAAAAGTTTATCAGTAGTTATTTAAGGCAATAAAGCGGTGTAGTATTTCTTTGATTTGCCGAATTTAGCTTTCCAGTTTTTTTCTCTCATTTTTCCCCATTTTTCCCCGTCAAACTTTGGGCCTTGATGTGTGCTGCACCAGTTGTGATGAACAATACTTTTACCGCAAAAGCCGCATTTCCACTTTTCTTCTGCCGGGTATCTATCTTTTGTTAGCCATGAAGGCATTAATATTTGCTCCATCCTTAGAAAGTATTCCAGATCTTCCGCGAGGCCGATGGGAGAATAGTCTTCATCAAAAAAACCAATTTGTTCTATCATGGCTGGTCTGACCATAAAGCAAACAGCGGATCGGCCTTCTTTTTTGTAAGGAATAAATAGAGGAAGATTTTTATTTTTAATAAATTGGCAAAAAGTATCATGCCCGCGCCATTTTTCATATATTGAATCCAACCCTTTGGTGATAAGTTCTGATGTATAAGGTTTTTGCGGGTCGACCCGGTATTTTTTTGATAATGAATGAGCTTCGATTAATTCATCTAATACGGGAGAGCCGTTTTCCATTGTGGAAATCCAGCCGATTTTTTTATCGCTTTCCATCGCTTCCACCATTGGCTGCAGCCAGTCTGCTCCGAAAAGAGCATCATTGTTAGATATAACGTAATAATCATAGTAAAAATCGTTTTTGACGTCTTGTGCCGGAGAAAATTTCAGTATCTGGTTCCACGCGGGGGCAACGCCTAAATTTTGCGGATTTCTTAAAAAATAAACGGGGAAATCCCCTGTATGGAATTCATTTTTTAAAAGTTGCTCTATATCATTTTCCGATCCGTTATCAATAATCAAAACAGAAACATCAAGATTCAATCGTTTTGTTTCTGTATTGCGAAATAAATATTGTAAACACGCCCTGGTAATTTCTATATTGTCCAGGACGGGAATTCCGATTAAAACACTAGTCATGATTATTTTATATTCTACCCATTGTTTCTTTATTGCTGATATCTCTATCACAGATAAAAGAAAAAATCATGTTTAAATAATTCAGACAATATGTTATCAATACACAAATTGGAGTAGCAAGGCATGCTTAGATATTATCACTTATTCAGGTCGTTTAAAAATTGGTGGCTTTATCTTTTATACAAATTTGGTTTTACTGTCAGACAGCCGTTACTTTTTAAAACCCGCAATGGTCTTTTTGTGGAAGTGCCGCCAAGGCTTATGCAAACATTCAAAGAAATATTTTTGGATGAGTGTTATCTGGCGGGCCTGGAAAGGGGAGTTTCTCCTGCCGGCATCGTAATTGATATTGGTTCAAATGTCGGATATTTCACGGTTTTTGCCGCGGCAAAATTTCCTCACGCCTCAATTCTTGCCTATGAGCCCATCCCCGTCAATTACACGCAACTAGAGCGACACCGCGACTTAAACTGCTCGCGCAACATAAAATGTTTTCCGTTGGCGATTGCCGGGCACTGTGGCGAAATTCAATTATCATTTGATGCGGCTGATTCTTTCACGACTAGCGCCACAATGTTGCCTACAGGAATTAATGCGCCCGATTCTTTAATCGTGAAAGCTATTACCTTGCAAAAACTTTTTGATGAAAATCATGTCGATAAATGCGCTTTATTGAAAATGGACTACGAAGGAGCCGAGTACGACATTTTATATTCCTGTTCCTCTGAGGTTTTACAACATGTTGACCAGATAGCGATGGAAGTTCATCGTGGTGAGGGAAAAGATCAGAATATTGACGCTCTTGATTCCTTTTTAAGGCGGCAGGGGTTTACAACCAGGCGTCGGCCGGTGGGTATGCTTTGGGCTTGGCGTGCTCAATGAGTAAATTGATAATAACTGATGCTCATCATATACGATGAAAAATGATAGTTTGGGTAAATATTAAGTGCAAAAAATTCCCTTATCCATAGCCCTCATCACAAAAAATGAAGAACAAAATATCAAAGATTGTCTTAAAAGCGTTTCTTTTGCCAAGCAGATTGTTGTTATTGATTCCGGAAGCACGGATAAGACATTGGAAATTGCGAATGAATTCGGCTGTGATATTTACCGTGAAGGCTGGCATGGTTTCGGCACCCAGAAACAGCTGGCCATAGACAGGTGCGCGCAGCCCTGGATTCTGGTGCTAGATGCCGATGAGAGAATTCCGCCGGAGACGGCAACTGTAATTAAAAATATTGTCACATCGCCGGATGCTGACGCGGCGGGATTTACTTTTCCACGGAAAAATTATTTTCAGGGACGCTGGATAAAACACGCCGGATGGTGGCCGGACAGAATTTTGCGTTTGTTTAAAAAGGGAGCGGGGCAAATGACAAAAACCGCTGTGCATGAAGCGGTAGAGGTCAGCGGAAAGGTTGAAAGTCTTGATGTGCCAGTTGAACATTTCACGGAAAGTGATTTGAGCAAGATTTTACAAAAAATTGATAAATATTCCACGCTCGGCGCGCATGAAGCTTTTAAAGCGGGCAAGAGTTCATCACCGCAGGAAGCTTTTTTCCGTGCGCTTTTTACATTTGTGCAGGATTACTTTTTACGCGGCGGTATTCTGGATGGAAAGCAGGGATTAACGCTAGCAGTGACCGATTCTGTAAACAAATATTTCAAATACGCGAAGCTCAGCGAACTGGGTAAGTCAAATCACAAAAGTAAATAATAAAAAAATTTCATTGTAAAACATAGTGAACATGGACATTTCCGTAATCATTGTTAACTGGAATACAAAAGAGTTGCTGGGAAAATGCCTGGCTTCTGTTTATGACACAATTAATCTTTGTGATTTTGAAGTAATCGTCGTGGATAACTCCTCTTCCGACGGCTCGGCGGAAATGCTTGCCCAAAATTTTCCGCAGGTAATAACAATCAAGAATAAAGAAAACCGCGGATTCGGCGCGGCCAATAATCAGGCCTTTGCGATAATGAAAAGCAAATACGCGCTGCTTATCAATACTGATGCCGTGTTGACACCGGGCGCGGTGAATAAACTTTGGTCTTTCGCTAAGACTCAACCACGCGCGGCGATCGTCTGCGGGCAGTTGCTCAACGCCGACGGAAGCAAACAAAATTCCGTTGCCTCATTTCCCACGCTGCTGACGCTCGCGACAAATATATCTCTTTTGGAATATCTTTTCCCCAAAAAATATCCGAGTAAACGCTACGAGCATAAAGAACCGATTGAAGTTGATTCGGCTATCGGCGCCTGTATGCTGATTCGCAAACAGGCGCTGGATGAAGTTGGTTTTTTCGATGAACGTTACTTTTTCTTTTTTGAAGAGACAGATCTCGCTTACGCTATGCGGCACAAAGGATGGAAGATTTACCATGTACCGGATGCTTTTATTTACCATCTGCAGGGGCAGAGCATAGGCGGCAATGCAAAATCCCGCATTGAGTTCTATCGTTCACGCTATCAGTTTCTGCAAAAATGGCACAGCCAATATTATTACCGGGCGGCGCGCGTTATAATATTTTTACGTATGATCATAGATTTTACGCTTAATGCGTTGGTCGCTATCGGTACGATGGGCTTTGCCAAAAATATAAGAAGAAAGCTGATTATCTACGCCCAATTAATCATGTGGCATATTAAGAATAATAAACGATGAAAACGGCAAAAGTATCAAGTTATATATTGACAATGCAATATATATTTCGTAGTAACATTAAGGGGTTAGCTGATTACCCGCTTCGTGCATGTAATCGAGAAAGCGGAGCTGTATAAATAGCCAAAAAGGGATAACTATTTAAATTAATGGAAGATTTTTACAGTATAATTAAGGCATTTGTCGACCCTGTTTTTATTATTTTTCTTTTACTGATCGTGTCACTTATTATCTTTTGGAAAAATAGCAAAAATAAAACCGGCGCGCTCGTATTGCTATTAACAATTGTTTTATTTTACGCGGTAAGTATTTTTCCCGTGGCCAATTATCTTTGCCATTATTTGGAAAAGGGCTACATAAATAAATCCGTTACCGTTGATAAAGACATGGATGCAATTGTCGTCTTGGGCGGCGGATCATACGATATAAATTATATCAATAAAACTTTCCCGTCACTTTTTACTACAGTCCGCCTGGCATACGCCGTTGATTATTACCATAAAAAGCCGGTTGAATACTTTGTTTGTTCCGGTAAAGGACTAGGCAAGGTGCCGGAGGCGGAAATGATGGCGGATCTGGCTGTGTCTCTTGGCGTGCCAAAAGCAAGTATCAAGATCGAAACTCAGGCTATAAATACCTGGCAAAGCGCCGCCAACGCAAACAAAATGTTTGGCAATAAGGATATTCATATTGGGCTTGTCACTTCCGCTTATCACATGAGAAGAAGCGAGAGGGAATTCAAAAAATACTTCAACAATGTTTTTCCGCTGCCTGCCGATTATTTGTATTCTTCGCCAATGGGAAATCACGTAATCAGATACATTCCTCAGTCGGGATCCGTTTATAAAACACAGCTTGCCGTAAAAGAAGTTGCCGCCACAATATGGTACCTCATCAGAGGCATTTTTTAATATGGCTTTCTTCGGTAATCGTTCAAGGGTAAAGCGGGTATTTGATTTTACGACAGCGCTTATATTGCTGTTCGTAGCGGCATTGCCTATGCTGATTATTGCCGCGGCCATTCGCGCGACCTCGCGAGGGCCTGCCATTCACTGGTCGGATAGAGTTGGCAAAGGTAACGTTACTTTTAAAATGCCGAAATTCCGCACGATGCGACTGGGCGCGCCTGATGTACCCACGCATTTGATGAAAAATGTTGAAGCTTACGCAACGCCGCTGGGAAGTTTTCTGCGTCTTACCAGCCTTGATGAATTGCCTCAGCTCTGGAGCATTTTAAAAGGGGATATGAGCCTGGTGGGCCCCCGGCCTGCCCTGCATAATCAGGACGATTTGATTAAGCTCAGAACCAAGAAAAATATTCACACGCTTACTCCCGGCATTACCGGTTGGGCGCAGATTAACGGCCGGGACGAAATCTCCATCCCGGAAAAAGTCGAGCTTGACGAATACTATATGCAAAATCAATCCTTTTTGCTGGATATAAAAATTCTGTGGCGCACAGTTTTCAAAGTCGCTAAAAAAGAAGGCGTGGCGCATTGATATGCATCTGAATTATTGGCGAAAAATATGATGAATCGCATGAATAAATTGTTAAAAACTGGAAGCCGCGATATCTTCGCTGCCTTGAAGGGGTATGAACTAGCCGGGTTGCTTGGCTGGCAGGATATTCGGCAGCGATATCGTCGTTCATCGCTTGGGCCTTTCTGGCTCACCATAAGTATGGGTGTTTTGATCGGCGCATTAGGGCTGGTTTTTGGCACTCTCTTTGCTTCGTCGATGAGAGAATTTCTACCTTTTCTTACAAGTGGGCTGATTTTGTGGACTCTCATCACCACATCGCTTAACGACGGTTGCATGGGATTCACCGCAGCCGAGGCAATGATCAAGCAAATATCTCTGCCTCTCTTTACTCATATTCTGCGAGTACTCTGGCGCAATCTGATTATTTTTGCGCACAACATTGTCATTTTGCCTCTTGTCCTGTTGATATTCTGGATACCCTTACAGGCAACGGCTTTTTTATCCATCTTGGGACTTGTGTTGTTGATGATAAACTTATCTTGGATGGCATTGCTTTTGAGTGTGTTTTGCACCCGTTTTCGCGACGTGCCGCAAATTATTGGCAACTTGCTGCAGGTTTTCTTTTATGTAACACCGATCATCTGGATGCCTCAAATGTTACCGAAGCGCGCAAGCATTTTTTTGCTCGATGCCAATCCGTTTTTTCATTTAATCGAAATCGTCCGCGCGCCGCTGCTCGGAGGGCTTCCCTCTTTGTTGAGCTGGCAGGTTAGCTTTTTATTGGCATTGGCAGGGTGGATTTTTACTATTCTATTTTATGGGCGGTTTCGTTCACGGATCGCTTACTGGCTGTAGGGAGCTTTAATGGCGAAAATTATTCTGGATAGGGTTAGTGTAGACTTCCCAATATACAACACGACGGGGCGTTCTCTGAAAATTCAGTTGATGCAGGCCGCTACTGGCGGACGTATGAATGCAGGCGCACGGGGTAGCGTCGTGGTTCAGGCGCTGAGGGGTGTCAGCATGGAAGTCAAGGAAGGGGATCGAGTTGCCCTTGTTGGTCCCAACGGCGCAGGTAAAAGCACGTTACTGCGGGTGATTAACGGAGTTTATGAACCGACGGGTGGGCGGATTGCTGTAAAGGGAAAAGTTACCAGTCTTGTAGAGATCAGCCTGGGGATGGACAGCGAAGCGACGGGGATCGAGAATATTTATCTGCGTGGCGCACTTTTGGGTTTCAACCGAAGATGGCTGTCCTCGAAAATCAGCGATATAGTGGATTTTGCCGGCCTCGGAGAGTTTATTCGTATGCCGCTTCGGACCTATTCCACCGGTATGCAGATGAGGTTGGCTTTTTCGATTTCCACATTGCAACAACCAGAGATTTTAGTGATGGATGAATGGTTAACTGTTGGTGACGCTGACTTTAAAGAGACAGCGCAGCAGCGCCTAAATGAGATTGTTCAGAAATCAAGCATTCTGGTCATTGCAACGCATTCACCGGAACTTGTTGCAAAAGTATGTAACAGGACCATTCATTTAGATCGGGGTACTTTGATCTGCATTTAGATTGGTACACTAAACAATGTCATAAATTATTTATGATGTCCCGCGCTGCAGCCGCAAATTTTTTCAAATATTGCTTTGGAGTTCATCTTCATTAAAGCGAAGGTTAATCATGCTGATGATGATAATTTAGCCTCAAAGCCCAATTAATCTTATGAAGTTTTGTTACTAGTTGGCTCAGAATGAAGCGAATAATTTATAGTATTTTAAAGAAAATACCTCTTTTTAGAAGTTTATTCGAAAGGATTAGTTTTCTGGAAAAACGAATAAACGAATTAGAATTAGTTGTTGATTACAATTTTTATAAAGGCTTGCATCCAGACAATTATGCCGACGCATTGAAAAGCTTGTATAGAATGTGGGCGGGGAAAACACTAGATATTGAGAACCCACAGACCTTTAATGAAAAAATCCAATGGCTGAAATTATATGATAGTACTCCGATAAAAACAAGGTTGGCTGATAAATATCTCGTTAGGGACTGGGTAAAGGAGCGAATCGGCGAAAAATATCTTATCCCGCTGCTCGGAACCTGGGATAAATTTGATGATATAGATTTTGATGAATTCCCTGAACAGTTTGTACTCAAAGCGAACCACGGATGCGGTTGGAATATAATAGTTAAAGACAAGCATTCATTTGATGTGGCGGCAGCAAAAGAAATATTTAACAGATGGCTAAATACTAATTTTGCGTTCGTCAATGGCTTGGAGCTTCATTATAAAGATATACCCCCGAAAATTATTGCCGAACAGTATTTGGAAAATTATGATGGAGACTTGTATGATTATAAGGTTTTCTGTTTCAATGGAATTCCGTATTATATTGGAGTTGACAGAGAGAGGCACACTAATCATAAACGTAATTATTATGATTTGAGGTGGAATTTACAACCATTCAGTATCAGTAAATGCCCGCAATCCGTGTCAATAAACAAACCCTATAGTTTAGATGAAATGATTTATTTAGCAAAAATACTTAGCAGGGATTTCGCAATAGTAAGAGTTGATTTCTATTTGCTGAATGACAGCTCTCTGAAATTCGGAGAACTCACATTTACTCCCGAATCTGGTATGGCCAGGTGGAATCCGCCTGAATATGATTTGATATTAGGTCAAATGATTACCCTTCCGGAAAGATGATCATAAAAAGATATTGGCCTGATTTAAGGAATTAGAGAAAAAGATTTATAATTAACCGACTATGAATAAAGAACTCTCCAAAATCGACATTTGTTTTGCTGTTGACGATAACTATGCGGAACATTGTGCTGTTGTTATTGCGTCAATTTTATTAAACAGCAACAGTCTTTTTCATTTCTATATTTTATATTATCAATTAAGCCCAAAAAACAAAATAATGTTGGATAACCTAAAGAGAATAAAAATTTTTGAATTAACTTTTGTTAAAGTTTCTTTGAAAGATTTTGAAGGATGTTTTCTTCATCCGGATGCTCATTTCAATATCAACACTTATTTCAGGTTAAGAATTGCATCACTCCTGCCAAGCGTAAATAAAATAATCTATCTTGATGCCGACATTATTGCGAATCATGACTTGAAGGAGCTATGGGATATTTCTTTTGATAATGCGTATATTATAGCATGTAAAGCGAGTACGTATAAATCGAATAGCAAAAGACTGGGGCTAACAACCGCAATGCTGTACATTAATACTGGCGTGATGGTATTAAATTTAAAAAAAATACGTGACGATAGTTTGGAAAAATCATTTTTCAAATGTATTAAACAAAAAAAAGAAATATTAAAATATGCTGATCAGGATGTGATCAACTTAGTTTTAAGTGAAATTAAGGAATCAATAAAACATATACAACAAAACTGGAATGTTGAAGATGCAGCATGCTTATCGTACGAAGAAGATTATTTGCCTATCCTTCATAGTCCTTACATTATTCATTTTATTACAGGGGAAAAGCCATGGCAATCCAATTCAAAACAATTGTATAAATATAAATATTGGCAATACCGCCGTGAGGTTATGGCTGTTAACCCGAGTAAGCTGATCATGACATTGCTGGTTCGCAATGAAGAAGATATCGTGCGCTATAATATTGATTTTCATTTGAGCAAGGGTGTTGACTTTATTATTGCCACGGATAACGGCTCAACTGACTCAACAAGGGATATTCTTAAAGAATATGAAGAAAGAGGTGTTCTGCATCTAATCGATGAAAAAAACCATGATCATACTCAGGCACAGTGGAATAATCTGATGGCGCGAATAGCACGCGATCAGTATGGCGCTGATTTTATTTTCCATTGTGATGCCGATGAGTTCTGGTATCCTCGGTCAGGAAATCTCAAAGATGAAATCTCCAAAAGACCGGAAGATATATTGGTTGTTGATGTTGTCAATGTTCTATTTGAGGATAAAGGTGGGGAAGAGAAATTTCCTGAAGATACAAGATTTGCAATAGTAAACCCTATTGTGGCCAAGGATTATCAAGAAGAAACAAAAAAGACAAATTTGTTTTATTTTAAATATCCGCCCAAGGTTATATTTAAAACAAAAAATAAAATGCTGTTTGTTTCGCAGGGGAATCATACTGTTACCAACAAAGATGATTCTGTTGAAGAGGGGGAAGCTCATGACATAATGATTTTTCATTACCCCGTCCGTAGCAAGGAGCATTTTATTAAAAAAATAATTAGGTCTGGAGCTGCCTACGAAAATAATAAAATTGCGGGCAAGGATGCTGGATTCCATATAAAGAAATGGTATGCCAGTTACAAACAAGGCTCATTAGATGAAGAATATAAAAAACTTATTCTTGATGAAGCTGAAATCAACAATTTATTATGTGAAGGCTTTATTGAAGAGCTCGATTTTGAAGAGATAATCCTTGGCCAGAAAAAATCCCCGGGAAATTGGTGTTATTTTAATCGTCGATTTGAATATGAAAATGCCATTAATCTTCTCGATAGTGGATGGTGGGGTCATTATTGTTTTACTTACGATCTTGTACGAAATACAAAGCCGGGCAAAATTGTTGAACTGGGGACGCAGCGAGGCCATTCATTTTTTTCTTTTTGTCAGGCTGTTAAGGATGGCTTTCTCAATACACAATTATTTGCCGTTGATACGTGGGAAGGAGATAAACATACAGGGTTATACGATGAATCCGTTTGGTACAGTGTTAATAACATTAAAAATGAATTCTTCGGCGGGTTGTCCATTAGTTTTTTAAGAAAAACATTTGACGAGGCCGCAGACGATTTTAAGGAAGAATCAATCGACATTCTTCATATAGACGGATACCATACCTACGAAGCGGTAAAGAATGATTTCGAAAGATGGATCAAAAAGGTTAACAAAAACGGTATAATACTTTTTCATGATATATTTGTAAAAAAAGATGATTTCGGTGTTTGTCAGTTGTGGAGTGAACTGAAAAAACGCTATAATAATTTTGAGTTTTATCATTCAAATGGGTTAGGGGTTCTTTTCAAAGGGTATAGATCATTCGCGGAGTTGTTTGATTATCCGTCGCAGTAAGGCAATACTATAGCGTAACTTCAGCAAGCAAATTATCTATAGACCGTCACAGCAACCTAGTTAAAGCAGTGACTGAACGTGACGAACAAATTGCGGCACTTTATCGCTCTACCAGCTGGCGGATTACTAAACCTTTACGTTTTTTAGGGGACTGGTTTAAGAAATTGTGATGTTTGCTACCCTTTGGTGATCATGCTGAATATCAGAAGATAGAAAGAAAGAGGACATGGGGCTAGTTTTTATTGACTGGGTGAAAATGAAAGCCATTGCGCAGAGTAAATTATTGCGAATAACCGGATCTTTTCGTTATGTAGGCAACTTCGCGGGCGAAATAGGTGAGAAAAAAGTATTAGTTAGCCGGTTGCTCAAAAGAGAATCAATTCTGTCGCTTTTAAGGAAGATGCTGAGAGTTTTTTGGCGCGAAGGTTTAAACGGGCTGAAGACGCGGGTCCAATCGCTGCTACAGCTAGTTAAATTAGCTCACCGGCTGAAAATTGACTATAGTTTTTCTGCTCCTTCCAGTTTTGCTGAAATAAAAACGTTTTCGATTTCAATTTTGATGGCTAAATTGGTTTTTTGTAAGGAACGCGTTTTTGCTGCCGTAATGATAACTAATACGGGAGAGCAAACATGGGAACACAAGATCAGCTTGTCATATCATCTTTACAAAACCAACGGAGAGCTTCTTGAATGGGATGGATTAAGAACGCCTGTAGAAACACCGATTTCACCAGGTGCTACAAAAAATATTGTGGCGCAAGTTGAAGCACCCGAGCAGCCTGGAGAATACCTATTAGAGTGGGATCTTGTTTTTGAAGAAATATGGTGGTTAAGTGATATCGGCAAGACCCCTATAATTTCACATATCGAAGTTGTTGAGACGCCAATTATTGAAAATATGCAACCAATAATTATAAATAGTGCTGTGTCTGAAAAATTGAAAGTTGTAATTGCTGTAAGAACCTGGAATCTTATTCGCACTAACCGACTTGGCCTTTTTCGGCAAACAATAAACAGTTTAAAGTTAGCTGGCTATCCGAACGAGCTTATTATTTTTGACAACGGTTCGTCAGATGGGACAGCTGATTTAATCCGTGATTTGGGCGCCTACACTCTACCTCCAGATGAAGGTATCGCCAACGCCGGCCGTGGTATGAACATGGCTATTGAAAAGGCGCTGCTTCTAAAACCAGACATAATTGTTTTTTCTGATGACGACATTTTATGGCATGATGGCTTTCTTCGCGCAATTGTAAAATTCTGGAGTTGCGCGCCATCCGATATCGCTATTATGAGTGGATTTGTTGAACCGCGATTTGCGTGGAATACAGTTTATGGTATTGTGGAGTACAACGGTATTCGTGCGTTGTTAACCAGCAGTGCTCCAGGGGGATCCTGGACATTTAGAGCAAAAGACTGGAAAAATATTGCGCCACTTCCGGAAAATATGATTCATGATTCTTGGGGCTGCGCTGTTTTGCGTGCCAGAGGGCGAAAGATTTGTCAGGCGGATCTTGCGCTTCACATTGGAGACAACAACAGTGCGTGGGGAAACATGGCATATGCCAATGCCCCGCAGGCAGATCTGGACAGTTGGGGTGGGCGGTATTGTCAAATTTGAAACATTACAATGCTCGAATTTCCGGGGGTGGTGGTTTTATAGATTTTTAATTGGGGTGGAAATTAATATAGGTGCGTACTTCTGCCTTCTTGTTTAAACACTAGTATAATTAAAGCTAAGAGATTATGAAAAAATATTTGATTACTGGCTTTTCGGGTTTTGTGGGTCGGCGTTTTGTCGAGCATCTGGAAAATCTTAAAAAGTCACATGTAGTGAAAGGTCTGGATATTCAGCATCCAGATTTTCGGCTAGATCACTATAAAAATGTTAAAATTAGTTTTGAAAAGGTCGACCTTTTGTCTGCTGATCATGCCGAATATATTATTAATGAATTTCAACCAGATTATATATTGCATCTGGCTTCTTTTAGTAGCGTGGCCTTCAGTTGGAAGGAGCCAATTTTGAGCTTTCAAAACAACATGAACATTTTTTTAAACCTGCTTGAGTCTGTGAGAAAAATGAAATTAGACGTCAGAATTTTATCGATTGGATCATCTGAAGAATATGGTAATTTCGATAAAGAAGATCTACCTTTAACAGAAAAACATACGCTTAGGCCACTCAGCCCATATGCGGTGGCGCGAGTATCTCAGGAGATGATTTCCAGAATCTATGTTGAAGGATACGGCCTTGATATATTAATGACAAGGTCATTCAATCATATTGGACCTTTTCAGAAAGATGTATTTGTTATACCGGCTTTTGCCCGCCAGATTGTTGATATTAAAAAAAATGGTAAAAACCGCGGTGAATTGATTACAGGCGACACGTCAATTATTCGAGATTTCACAGATGTGAGGGATGTGGTTGCGGCCTATAGCCTGTTGCTGGAAAAAGGAAAGAAAGGACAAATTTATAATGTGTGCAGCGGCAAAGGAACTTCATTAGATGATATCATTGATATCATGGCAAAAATAGTTGGTGTAACTGTTCATAAACGTGTAGACGCGAAACTGGTGCGGCCAAATGACAACAGGATCATCGTTGGCTCAAATAAAAAAATTAAGGAAGAATTAGGCTGGTATCCAAAGATATCACTGGAAGATAGCCTGAATGATATTATTGTTTATTGGCAAAAAAACGCCCTGTAAAGAAACTAATCATTATCTGTACATGTAAAAGCAATATGGGGCTTGGCTCCAATTCGCGATGGTTTTTAGCCAAGACGACTATGCTATATTGATTTCAAAAAAAAATGCCCCGTGCTATTGCTATTGCTCCCTAGGCTAAGCAACAAACCAGATTATCTGGGATATGTTTTTCTAGGTGATAACCTTATATTGTGACGTATATCCGTGCCTAGTAAAGTATTTGGATATAATTAAGGCAATTTAAACAATGAGATTACTTATCGAATGTTCCTTTGTTTATCATCATCCACATTTCAATATGGGCATTCAACGTGTTGTGCGAAATATTGTGTCGAGAATTGATAAGTTTCAGGATATTGCTGATATTGTTCCCATTATTTTTAAAAATGATAAGATTTATGAAGTAAAAAAAATAAAACCAGACAGCAGAATAATGTTATTTGTCAATTTACTTCATTATCGGATCGGTCTCTATCATAAGAAAAGATATTGGATTTACTATCGTCGCATTGCTGCGCATGGTTTATTTCACGCTTCTCCTAATTTGCGTAAAGTGTTATTAATACTGCTTAAATTGTTGAGTGTTTTCTTCAATATAATTTACCATGCTGTTTCCTGTTTTTGTGAAAAGAGGGAAGTCGGTAAGCGTATTGTCGAAATAACAATACAATCTGGTGATGTGCTGATCCTGCTGGATTCATCATGGGGCATAAGCCCATACTTTATTGATAAAATTAATGACATGAAAAAACGCGGAATTATAATTGTTTCTGTAATCTATGATTTGATTCCGCTGACACATCCAAGCTTTTGCAGCGATGGCCATGTCAGATCATTTCAACATTGGTTTGAATGGATAAGCCAAACGGCAGATGGATTTATGACTATATCGAAAACCATAAGGGATCAATTACAATCATACATTTGCAGCAGTAGTTCAGAAGTTCCAGGCCTACATCAACGGTTTGATTATTTTTATTTAGGTTCTGAGCTTGATCTTGTCGAAAATGATGAATCTGTCCGTTCAAAGGTTAAAACATTTTTTCATAATAATAGGTCGGTTTACTTGATGGTTGGTACAATCGAGCCTCGAAAAAACCACGGGTACTTGCTTGACGCCTTTGAATTGCTCTGGCAAAACGGTTTGAATGTTATGCTATGCTTTGTGGGAAAAGTAGGTTGGAAGTGCAGTTCCTTGATTAAACGCGTTAAGACGCATGATGAGTATAATCGACGCTTATTTATGTTCAATGATCTCACGGATACGGAGCTTGAATATTTTTATCGGGAATCCCGATGTCTGGTGTTCCCCTCTTTTGTCGAGGGTTTCGGGCTGCCTTTAGTTGAAGCAATGCAACGTGGCTTGCCGGCCATGGTGAGTGATATACCTGTTTTTCGCGAAGTGGGAGGAGATTTTGTTGCCTATTTTGAGCTGACAAAGCCGGAATATTTAGCAGCGCTGATAAGCGAATTTGAAAACAGCGGAGAGTTCTCCGCAGTGCAAAAAAAACGCGAGTTACCGTGGTTGACGTGGGATGATTGCACCAAGCAGTTTTTAACTAAAATCAAATATCATGTTGTTGCGCTGCGAAATAATGTTAGCATAACCAGGATCGTACATCCGAGCATAAATATAGACAATAAGTAAAAGAAACAGTAAAAAATAGCGTCAATTACAAACATCGCTATACAGTTTTGCAAAGGTGCCACTGAAAATTGTTGCCAATAACCAGGTTCTGATCAGGATTAGAATTAAGAAATGAATATCGGTTTATCAACAACCCAAATTGAACCGTGTCACGTCAGAGGGCATATTGACGGGAAAGGAGTTTATACCAGCCATCTTTCAGATGAGTTTATTAAATTAGGTCACACTGTTACGGGCTACTCTTTTCCACCTAAATCTTCATCCTCTGAATTGGTACGAAGCATGCCTTTTCCAGGATCCTTTCATGCTTTAGCAGGTTTAGGTATCGTAAGTAGAGGGCTGATAAGACATGACATACCTGTCGACTTGATGCATTTTACAGATTATCTTATTTTTCCTGTCAAATGTCTCGCAATAGCAACTTTGCATGATGCGATACCAATGAAATTCCCGGAGATGTGTAATCCGAAATTACGGAAGTTAAAAAATTTTATTTTGCGCTCTACCGCAAAATACGCGGATCATATTATAACACTTTCCCAGGCATCAGTTCCTGATATTGTTAAATATTATCGCGTGTCTGAGCATAAGATTTCTGTCGTAGGTTGTGGCGTTAGTAAGCAGTGGCTTATTGAGCCAGAGAGTTACAAGGTTGATCAGGTATTGCAAAAATATGCTTTGCACAGAGGCTTTTTTTTATTTGTAGGTACTTTCCAACCAAGAAAAAATATTGACCGTATCATCAATGCCTACAGTAAACTTTCTCAGTCCGTAAGAAAAGAAAGGAAGCTTGTTTTGGTAGGCAGAGAAGGGTGGGCATGCGCGGAAACTATCAGCAAGCTGAAACAATTGATCATTGATGGTGACGCTATATGGTTGAACAATATCGACGATGACAATGAGTTGCGCTGCATATATGCGGGGGCTGACGTGTTTGTCTTTCCCTCATTATATGAAGGTTTTGGCATTCCTGTTTTGGAGGCATTTTCATGCGGCCTTCCGGTTATTACTTCAAACGTATCTTCGCTTCCTGAGGTTTCGCGGCAAATTGGCATCGAAGTCGATCCAACATCTTTAGACGAAATTGTCGGTGCTATGCAGTGGCTGGCTCAAGATGAAGCAGAGCGAAAAAGACGCGCGATTTCCGGCAGAAAATTGGCAGAATCAATAACTTGGGATATCGTTGCGCAACAGACTCTGAATGTTTACAAAAAAATTATTTAGTCATTATTTTATACTGAATCCGATTGTTCTTCCGAATATCCGGTAAATCATTTCTGCTTTATATCATGGGTTATTCATTTCAGGCAGTTCGTTTTTCTGAGAGGCGGACAAATCAGGAAAAATATCGAAGAGGCAATAATGAAAGTACTTAATATAGTAAAGTATTACTATCCATCAGTTGGTGGCATGGAAACTTATGTCAGGCAATTATGCAGAGGAACACTTAAATATGAAATTACGCCAAGCATTTTAACATTTAATCACAGTCCCCGAATCAACACCAATTGGGAGAATGTTGACGAAATCTCCGTGCGGCGCACAACATGCCAATTTAAATTATTTAGCCAGCCTATCAGCTTAAATTTCGGGGATGAAATGAAGAGCCTCATTTCAGAAACTGATTTGGTTCACTTACATTCACCGTTTCCCAACGCGGAAGTTTTATATAGGCATATTTCAAAACCACTAATAATTACTTGGTGTGTGGATCCGGCCAACACACGCTGGGGAAAGCTATTCCCTGTTTTCCGTCCTTTTTTGATTCGTGTTCTTGAGATGGCTCGTAAAATAATTTTAATAGCGCCAAGTTTGCTCGAACATTCCCCCACATTACAGCCTTACGAGCACAAATGCGAAGTTATCCCACTGGCTTACTCAAGCGTCAAAGGAACGGATGCTGTTTCAACAGTGCGTAAGTTTGATCGAACAAGACCTACTGTTCTCTTTGTTGGTAAGCTTCGAAAATACAAAGGGATAAAGTATTTAATAAATGCTATTCAACGCATACCAGAAGCAATACTGCGTATTGTTGGTGACGGAGAGGAGCTAAGTAATTTAAAGAATCTTGCCAAAAAGTTGGGAATTACTGCCCAGGTATCTTTTTTGGGAAAAATATCTGATGAACAACTCTATGTTGAGTATAAAAAAGCGGACCTTTTTGTGTTGCCTTCCATCGATGCTAGTGAAGCTTTTGGTATTGTTCAGGCCGAAGCGATGTCTTATGGATTGCCGGTGATTAACACCGATTTACCGTCAGGTGTGCCGCATGTGAGCTTAAATGAAGTAACCGGCATAACGATTCCGCCACGTGATTCAATTGCCTTATCCTTTGCTATCAAAAGGTTGTGTGATGATCCCGACTTTTATGAAAAGTGTTCAAGCAATGCTCTCCAGCGCGCCAAACTATTTACAGAAGAAAATATGGTGAAAAGGTATGTCAAGCTTTATAAAAAATGTATTTAATTATTAGATAAATTTCAGCATAATATGTAATCATGTTAAAAGAAAAAGAGCATTTGAGTAAAAAATTAAAGGATAAACGCGATATTCCGAAAATTCAAAAAATGATAAGCGGCAAAAAGCGTGTTGGTGTTATTGGCGCAACCAGTTTTATTGGTGACCACTTGTTGCCCTTATTAGCTGCGGATGATTATGACGTTTTAGCTTTGACGCGCCGTTTATCTTTGTTAGAAAAACAGACAGGTTATAAAGGGATTACGTGGCAGCTTCTTTTGTCGAAAAATATTCCTATGGCGAAAGGAATAACAAAATGGATTATTCTTGCTCCTATCTGGGTTTTGCCGCAACACTTCACGTTGTTGTTGCGTTGCGGTGCGAAACATGTTGTTGCCCTTTCTTCAACGAGTTGTTTTACCAAAGAATCATCGACAGATAGCGAAGAAAAAAAATTAGCAGAAAAAATAAAGCGTGGCGAAGCAGTATTTATAAGCTGGGCCCAACAAAATAATTTGAAATGGACAATTCTAAGACCCACTCTTGTTTATGCGTGGGGACGCGATAAAAATATCAGCGTTATTTACAAATTTATCAAAAAACTCTCTTTTTTTCCGTTGATGGCGCAGGGTAACGGCCTACGCCAACCTGTGCACGCGCAAGATGTTGCGATGGCCTGCGTTGCGGCGCTGAATACAGAAAAATCATTTAACCGGGCTTATAATATTTCCGGCGGTGAAATTTTATCCTATCGGCGCATGGTTGAAAAAATATTTGAATCAATTGGCAAAAAACCACGATTCGTGATATTGCCCATTTCGATTTTTCGAATAGCTATATTTTTTTTACGTATTTTGCCGCGTTTCCGCCACTGGTCTGCCGCGATGGCCGAAAGAATGAATCAAAATCTCGTTTTTGATCATCACGAAGCAAAGCGGGATTTAAACTTCGCGCCCCGCGAGTTTATGCTGACACATGATGACATTTATATTGGAAATAAAATTTAAAGAATTATAAACAGTACGTCATTATATGTTTAGAACATATCAATAAATAATAATGGAGAGACGTAAAAACAATGCTTGAATCTTTTTATTTGATAATTTTTGCAATGATTATGGAATTCATTGACAGCGCGTTAGGCATGATGTACGGCACAGTGCTTTCGCCTCTGCTGATTCTGATGGGGTACGATGTCAAAGCGGTAGTTCCTTCAATTCTGATTTCTCAATCAGTTGGCGGATTTATCGCTTCCTGGCGACACCACCATCTGCAAAACGCAAATTTTAAAGCAGGCACAATAGACTACAAAGTTTCAACAACTATTATCTGGTTCGGAGTTTTTGCCTGCGTAATTGGAGTTTTAATCTCCGCGAAAATATCTCCAAAAATTCTTAATACATATATCGCTGTGCTGGTTATCGTAATTGCCGTCTTAGTTTTATGGGATAAAACATTAATAATGACAGCGAAAAAATTATACGCGTTAGGTTTTGTCAGCGCCTTTAATAAAGCCATGTCTGGGGGCGGATTCGGGCCGCTGGTTGCAGGAGGGCAGCTGGTTTTTAAGGACCGTTGCGAAAAGGGGGCTATCGGTTCCACTGATTTTGCCGAAGCTCCTATTTGCTTGCTTAGTTTTTTTCTCTGGTGGCTGTTAAACGGTTTGCCTCCATTAACTTTGATGATACCGTTATGCTTGGGAGCGGTGGTAGGAGGTTTCTTTGGTCCTATGGCGCTAAGTAAAATCGGATCGAAAACGCTTTTGAAGAAAATCTTGGGTGTTCTTGTTCTGGTTCAGGGTTTTTGGATTTTATACAAGGTATGGTTGCGATAGAACGTTTAATTCTTCATGATATAAAAGTTTGATAAAAAAGGTATTAGCAGGAATGAATTCTTTTAATTTGTCATATTTACGACAGCTGGAATCTGAATCAATCGATATAATGCGTGAAGTGGCGGCGGAATTTAAAAATCCGGTAATGCTTTATTCGGTGGGAAAAGACTCAAGCGTTATGGTGCGCCTCGCCCAAAAGGCTTTTTACCCGGGCAGAATTCCTTTTCCTTTGATGCATGTTGATACCGGGTATAAATTTCCGGAAATGTATAAATTTCGTGATGAATTCTGCAAAAAAATCGACGCGACACTCATCGTGGAAAGAAATGAGCAGTGGATTGCCCGAGGCTGTCATCCTCTTAAAATGGGCGTGGATAAGTGTTGCTCATACTTAAAAACAGGCGCGCTGTTGGACGCCTTGCGTAAGCACGGATTTGACGCCGCCATTGGCGGGGCGAGGCGGGAAGAGGAAAAATCACGCGCAAAAGAAAGAGTCTTTTCCCTGCGCGATTCGTTCGGCCAATGGGATCCGAAAAATCAGCGTCCCGAACTCTGGGATATATACAACACGCGCGTCAACGAAGATGAATCGATGCGGGTTTTTCCGCTCAGCAACTGGACGGAAAAGGACATCTGGCAATATATAAAAATCGAGAATATTCCTGTTGTGCCTATTTATTTTGCGCAGGAGAGGGAAGTCATTGTGCGCAATGGCATTCTTATCCCTGTGTATCCTGGTTTGACGGGATTGGAAGACGCGAATGGAAAAATTGTACAAGAAAAAACAAAAAAAATCATTTGCCGTTTTCGTTCCTTAGGCTGTATTCCCTGCACGGGAGCGATTGCTTCCAAGGCGGTCACGTTTGATGAAATTATTTCGGAAGTCCGCGCGGCAACTAAATCGGAGCGGGAAAACCGCGTTATTGATCTGACCAGCGACAGTTCCATGGAACAGAAAAAGAAAGAAGGATATTTTTAATGCCGACCGGCGAGAAATCATTATTGCGCTTTGTAACGACGGGCAGCGTGGATGACGGCAAGTCCACGTTAATCGGCCGGCTTTTATACGAAACAAAATCAATTTTTGAAGATCAGTATATGGCAATTGAAAAAACATCAAAGAAGAAAGGGCTTAAAGAAGTAGAGCTTGCTTATTTGCTTGACGGCCTGGCGGCGGAAAGAGAACAGGGCATTACCATTGATGTGGCTTACCGTTATTTCGAAACGGAAAAAAGAAAATTCATTATCACGGATTCTCCGGGTCACGTGCAATATACAAAAAATATGGTGACAGGCGCGTCCAAAGCGGATTGCGCCGTTATTCTGATTGACGCGCGCAACGGGGTTCTGACTCAATCAAAAAGGCATGGTTTTTTAATTTCTCTTCTGCAGATTCCGCATTTAATTGTTGCCGTCAATAAAATGGATATTGTTGATTACTCTCAGGATGTTTTTACCCGTATCGTCGAAGAATATAAGGATTATTCACAAAAACTGGATATTCACGATATCATTTTTATCCCCGTTTCCGCCCTTAAAGGCGATAACGTTGCCGTGAAAAGCAAAAAAATGCCCTGGTATGAAGGCGCAACACTACTGCATAATCTGGAAAATCTTAATGTTTCCGCGGATAGAAATCTGGTGGATTTTCGTTTTCCTGTTCAGTATGTTCTCAGACCAAACGCGAATTTCCGCGGCTTTGCCGGAAAAGTTGTTTCCGGAACAATAAGCCCGTCCGAAGAAGTTGTCGCTCTGCCTTCCGGGAAAATCACTTCCATCAAAGCGATAAACACTTATGACGGAGAATTAACGGAAGCTTTCGCGCCCCAGTCAGTTGTCCTTACCTTGAATGATGAGATTGATGTCAGCCGCGGCGATATGATTGTCCGCAAAAAAAACCTGCCGTTAATAGAAAATTCTCTCGAGGCGATAGTATGCTGGATGGATGATGAGCCCATGACCATTAATTCATCCTTTATAATGAAGCACACGACAAGGTCTGTCCGGGCTTCTGTAAAAAGCATCGTTTATAAAATAGATGTGAATACTTTGCATCGCCAGCGGGCAGAGAGGTTCTTGCTAAACGACATAGGGCGAGTGGAAATAAAGCTCGCGGCGCCAATATTTTTTGACCTTTACAAAATTAATCATGCCACGGGCAGATTTATACTGATCGACCCGTTAACGAATAAAACCGTTGCCGCGGGCATGATTCGCGATGCCGCGCGTCATGTTGAAGATTATGTCTCTGCCGAGACTGAAGAAGGCGTAAAACAGAAAAAATCACCGCACACTGTCTGGCGTGATCACCACATCGGGCTTGCCGAGCGTGAAAAACAAAGCGGGCACAAGGCCGTGGTGCTCTGGTTCACTGGGCTTTCCGGTTCCGGTAAATCCACTGTCGCCATGGAATTGGAACGCCGTTTGTTTGAACACGGCTGTAAAACGGTGATGCTCGACGGTGATATTATCAGGCATGGCCTTTGTTCGGATCTTGCTTTTTCTGTCGCGGACAGAAAAGAAAATATCCGCCGGGCGGGCGAGACGGCAAAATTGTTTTTTGAACACGGGCATATTGTTTTATGCACGTTTATTTCTCCTTTTAAGGAAGACCGAAATTTTGTGAGAAAGCTGTTTGATTCCGGAAGATTCGTGGAAATATACGTTAATTGCCCGATAGATGAATGCCAGAGGCGAGATCCGAACGGTTTGTATGAAAAAGCGAGAAGCGGGAAAATTTCCGGATTTACCGGGATCGATTCTCCGTATGAGGCGCCGGAACAACCGGAAATTTTAATCGATACGCGAGCATTTCCGTTGGATAAATGCGTTGACGTAATCGAAGCATATCTGACAAAACACAAAGTAGTTTACCAATCAAATAAATAAGCACTTGATTTTTGTCTGGTAATGTTCCAATTTACATCTAAATATTTTGAAATGAATATCGGTATGTAAATATATGTTTAATGTATCATTTTTAAGATAAATGTAAAATCAATATGACATTGCATCCTCAGTTTAAAAACCCCAAATTCTATTTCACGATATTTTGCGACGCGCTGGTTTTTGCAGTTGCTCTGGTCATGGCGTATTTATTTCGTTTTGAGTTTTATCTCAGTCCTGTCTACAGGGAACAACTGCTCACTCTGCTTGTCTGGGTTGTGCCGTTAAAAAGCATTGTATTTATGTCCCAGGGTCTTTACCGCGGCATGTGGCGTTATACGAGCATTCGCGATTTCTGGCTTTTGGCGCGCGCCAGTCTGCTAGCAACAGTGATCATTATGGCTCTTATCCTCTTTATTAACCGGTTTGAGGGTTATTCCCGTGCAGTGTTTATTGTCGATGGATTAATTACTTTTCTTTTCACGGGAGTGTTGCGAATGGCAATCCGCTTATATTATTCTACCGCGGATTTGCAGTATAACAAAAACTTGCAAAAAGTGTTTCGCGCAAAGAAAGTATTAATTATTGGTGCCGGAAGTGCTGGGGAAAAAATGCTCCGGGAAATATTTGATAATCATCGACTCGATTATGAAGTATTGGGCTTTATTGATGATGATCTAGCGAAAAAAGGCCGAGCTATTCACGGTATACGTGTTTTGGGTTCAGTTGATGATATGATGAATACCCGAGAAATAAAAAATATTCAGGAAATACTCATTGCCATTCCATCTGCAACCGGTACGCAAATGAGGAGGATTGTTGAAACTTGTATCAGCAGCGCAATTCCTTATAAGATACTGCCTTCAATAGGAGCGCTGATTGATGGCAGCGTCAGCGTGAAAGTTCTGCGGGATATCAGCTATGAAGATCTTTTGGGAAGGCCGGAAGTAAAGTTATACACGGAAGATATCAGTCTTTTATTAAACAATAAAGCTGTTTTGATTACCGGTTGCGGTGGTTCTATTGGTTCAGAGCTGTGCCGGCAAGTTATCAAATATAACCCCCGATTTCTTATTTTGCTGGATTCAAGTGAGGCGAATCTGTTTTTTATTCAAATGGAAATAGAAAATGAAAAAGGATTTAAAAATTATAAGGCGATTTTAGGAAGAGTGCAGCATGAAAAGCTTATGGAGGATATTTTCAGTACATATAAACCGGAAGTTGTTTTTCACGCAGCCGCATATAAACATGTTCCGATGCTGGAAACGAATCCCTGGGAGGCGGTTTTTAACAATATTCTTGGCAGCCGCATGGTGATGGAAATGTCCATTAAATATGGTGTGGAAAAATTTGTTCTGGTATCTACGGATAAGGCGGTGCGCCCTACAAATGTAATGGGCGCGAGCAAACGGGTAACGGAATTAATTATGCAGTCGCTACAGGGTAATTACACACGGATGATGGCGGTTCGTTTCGGTAATGTTATTGGTTCATCCGGATCAGTTATACCGCTTTTCCGCAGGCAGATTGAGCGAGGTGGTCCCGTGACTGTCACCGATCCTCATGCTACTCGCTATTTCATGACTATTCCTGAAGCATCACAAATGATCTTGCAGGCGGGCGCCATCGGCGAAGGCGGAGAAGTATTTGTTTTACGTATGGGCTCACCAATCAATATCTTAGACATGGCGCGAGATTTAATTCGCCTCTCGGGCAAAGATCCGGACAATGATATAGAAATTGTTTATACGGGATTGCGCGATGGAGAAAAATTGTATGAAGAAATTATTTCCGAGCAAGAAAATGTTTTGCCTACAAAGCATGAAAAGATAATGATTCTTCGTTCATCTCAAATGTTTAATGGAGCGACAGACTTGTTACAGGTAAAAAGACAGCTGGACAAAGAAATTAACGAGTTAATTAAGTTAGCCGAATGTCATGATGCGCAATCAATAAAAACAAAGCTTCATGAAATTGTCCCCGAATATACGCCTGCCGAATAAGATCTATAAAAAATAACAAGTTAACGTTTTATAGATTTCATTGATTTAACGAAAGAATGAAGAAATGCTTTATATTAAGCGGCGCGATATATAATATCGCACAGTCATCAGATTATCTTATTGCTAAAAGCACTTTTTTTTGCTAAAGAGAACCATATTTTGCGGAGGTAGCGATACATTAACTTATCGAATTTACTAAAGATTTCTGTCGACAGGCACAATGACCGACCAGCTATTGTTTTTGAAAATCAGAGAATTAACTACAATGAGCTTAATCGCGCCGTCAATACCGTAGCGCATTTTTTAAAACAGGCAGGCATAGTCAAAGGCGATAAAGTTGCCTTAGTTTTACCTAATATTCCCGAATTCTTTTATTATTATTTTGCGGCGGTGAAACTGGGCGCGGTAGCTGTGCCGCTTAATACTTCTTCCACTCCTTATGAATTAAGCTACCTGCTGGAAAACAGCGACGCGAAAGTTTTAATTACGGTAGAGTCGGCGCGTAAGCGATATGAAGAAATTCGGGATAAACTGGCTACCTGTAAAAATATCATTGCTGTCGATAACCCGGAGCAAAAACAAAAATTTAATCAATTATTAAAAAATGGCGCTCTCCAGGAAATCAGTGAAGACATTAGCCCTGATGATCCCGCCGCGATAATTTATACGTCGGGTCTCACCGGCAAGGCCTTGGGCGCGGTGCTCACGCATCGCAATTTATACTCCCAATCCCATTTGATATATACCTGCGTGAAAAGGACACATAAAGATATCGGCCTGTGCCTCATTCCGCTTTTTCATTCTTTCGGCGCGACGGTCAACATGATTAACGTTGTGCGCACCGGCTGCAGCGTGGTGATGATGGACAGATTCACCATGGACGGGCTTTTCGGCGCCATCCAGAAAGAAAAAATCACTTATATCTGTGCCGTGCCCCGGCTTTATCTGGGCATGATTTTTCATGCGGACGCCGCCAGCTATGACGTGAGCTCGATCGAAGTTTGTGTCACCGGTGGCGCGGCGATGCCGCCAGATTTCATCGCGCCTTTTGAGGAAAAATTCGGCGCGAAGATCGTTGAAGGTTATGGTCTCACCGAGGCGTCACCTGCGTGTTCTTTCAATATGCTGGATCGGCCGCAGAAACCCGGATCCATCGGAAAAGCTGTTCCCGGCTGTGAGATAAAAATTGTCGATGAAGAAGGGCATGAGCTTTCCCGCGGCCAGGTTGGGGAACTGATAGCCAGAGGCGATAACGTGATGCAGGGTTATTACAAAGACAAGAAAGCAACCGACTCTGTTATTAGAGATGGATGGCTGCATACTGGTGATCTGGGCAGGATGGATGAGGATGGCTATATTTTTCTCACCGGCCTGAAAAAAAGGATGATTATCACCAGCGGTTTTAATGTTTATCCCAAAGAAATAGAGGATATTTTGAGCATGCATCCGGCGGTGCTTCGGGTGGAAGTAGTCGGCAAAAAAGATTTAATGCGCGGGGAAGTTGTGCTGGCGAGGATTGTGTTGAAAGGCGGCGCCGCTGCTGACGATAAGGAGATTCTCAAATATTGCCGCGCTTACCTTTCTTCCTACAAAGTGCCGCGCGAAGTGGAATTTGTGCAGAAGATAGATAATTGAGCAGCGCCATCTGTCATTGCGAACCTGCCTGCGGCAGGTGAAGCAATCTTATGTATTTGAGCTTTTGTGCATGAGATCGCCACGGCGGCAAGCGCCGCCTCGCGATGACAAAAAGGGGCGGGATCGCCTGGTAATGAATGAGTCGAATTGCTTCGTGCCGATAAATAAAGTCTCGCAATTACCGTAGGCGTATTGAGAAAAGGTTGCAAAAAATAAAAAACATATTCTAAATATTTAATATTGGAAAGGAGCAAGAAAATGAAAGAAGCAGTAATTGTCAGCGGAGCCAGAACCGCGGTGGGAGAATTCGGCGGATCATTAAAAGGAGTTAAGACCGCTGATTTAGGAGCGCTGGTAATCAAAGAAGCGCTCAAGCGCGCTGGATTGCGCCCGGCGGTGAATGATTCAATCAAAAGCTTTCGCCCGGACGCCCTGGGCAAATTTGACATGACCGAGATCAACAAAAAATATTATCAATATCAGGAAGCGCTTAAGCCTGTTTATGTCGATGAAGTAATTATGGGCAACGTTTTACAGGCGGGGCAGGGGCAGAATGTGGCACGGCAGTCCTGTATTTACGCGGGACTCCCGGAAGAAACCAACGCCTACACGGTAAATAAAGTGTGCGCCTCGGGACTCAAAGCCATCGCGCTGGCGGCGCAGGCAATTATGACGGGCGAGGCGGAAATTATCATCGCCGGCGGCATGGAGAACATGAGCAACGCGCCTTTTGCCGTGCCGGGAGCGCGCTGGGGTTACCGCATGAGCATGCCCTATTCGCAGATTACTGATCTGATGGTTTACGACGGCCTTTACGAGATTTTCAACGGCTACCACATGGGTATGACCGCGGAAAACATCGCCGCGCTTTATAAAATATCGCGGCAGGAGCAGGACGAATTTTCGCTGCGCAGCCACCAAAGAGCGCGCGCGGCCAATGCTTCCGGCGCGGTGGCTGATGAAATTGTCGATGTGGTTGTGCCGCAGAAAAAAGGCGAACCGAAAATATTCAAAGTTGACGAACGCCCCATGGAAACGTCACTGGAGAAAATGAGTAAGCTTGCGACGGTTTTCAAGAAAGACGGAACGATTACCGCGGGCAATGCCTCCGGCATTAACGACAGCGCGGCGGCGGTAGTGGTAATGAGCGCGGAGAAAGCCAAGGAATTAAATCTGGAAGTGCTGGCCAAAATCAAGGGCTGGGCGAGCGGAGGTGTTGATCCGGCGTATATGGGGCTGGGTCCGATTCCCGCTACGCGCAAATTATTTAAAAAATTGAATCTAACCATGAAGGATATGGATCTTGTAGAACTCAACGAAGCTTTCGCCTCGCAGGCGCTGGCTTGTGTGAAAGAGTTGAATATTGATATGGAGAAATGCAACCTCAATGGAGGAGGCGTTTCTATTGGGCATCCTATTGGCTGTTCCGGCGCGCGTATTACCTACACTTTGGCGATGCAGATGAAAAAGAAAAACCTGAAACGTGGCTTGGCCTCACTGTGCATCGGCGGCGGCCAGGGTATGTCGATTGTTATCGAAAGGCCGTAAACCAAAAGTGAAAAAGGGAATAATATTTTTCAATTGAAGCGGGCATGTGTCAAATAATTATTAGGGTTTCATGTCCATGTTTATTAATTTCAGTAAGCTTAAATAGGGCGCATCGGCGAGAAAAAAACCAAAGCGAACAAAGCATACTTTCACAAGCAAGAGGAAATCATGTCCATAAAAAGTCACGTTGTAATAACAGGTACAGGAAGAGCTGGAACAACTTTTTTAGTTGAGCTTTTGACAACCTTAGGTTTTGATACTGGATTTAGCGTCAATGATATTGTATCCAAAAAGCATAAAGTAGCCCGTGCTGGTTTAGAACATGATTTAAGACGCGAAAATTGTCCTTTTGTTGTAAAAGGATTTTTTTTGGAGGAGGAGCTAAATAGAGACGATATAGTTATCCAACATGTTTTTATTCCCGTTAGAGACCTATATGCTGCAGCTGAAAGCAGAAGATATGTAACAAGGGATAGTATTTCAAAATCACCGTTTTTGAAGCGACTAAAGTATATGATTAGGCCAAAGAGATTTAAGGGGGGATTGGTGGAGACTCACTCGGTAAAACAAGGCAACCAAGAAAGAGAACTTCTGAATTTAATATATAAACTAATATTGGCACTTTCAAACACGTCAATACCTGTTACATTTATGCGTTATCCAAGAATAGTCAAAGATTGTTCGTATCTATTTAATAAGCTGAAACCGATATTGAAAGATATTTCGTATGAATATTTTTTGGCGGCATTTAATAAAACGGTTCACCCGGAATTAGTGCATAGCTTCAGCGAAGAAGACAAATAGCAGTTTAGCGAGGTATTACAATATATGGCAATTACGCTGTAGGTAATTTACACTTTTTAGCCATGTATCATATCAATCAGTGATGGATCATAATCTTGAGGTTTTTCGTAGCCCAGAAGATTCAAAAGTGTCGCGGCGATATTGGATAGCCCTTTTTCTTTTAAATCCGCCAAACGGTATTCTCCCTGATATAATGAATCATAAATAATGAAAGGGACAGGATTTAAGCTATGCGCGGTCTTTGCGGATTTGTTGCCTTTTTTGTCGAGTGTGAACATCTCATCCGCGTTGCCATGATCGGCGGTAACGACAGCGATTCCTCCTAACTCATTAATAATATTAACTAGTTCTCCAACGCACCGATCCACAGTCTCGACGGCAACAATAGCCGCTTCCATATTACCGGTATGGCCAACCATATCGCCGTTGGGAAAATTAAGCCTGCCGAATTTGTAATCGCCGCTTTTTAATAAATCAATAGCCGTGTCTGTTATTTCTTTCGCTTTCATCTTCGGCGCTTTATCAAATTCAATTCTATCCGAAGTTATTTCCACGTATTTTTCCAGGCGTTCATCGATATAGCCGGAACGGTTGCCGTTCCAGAAATATGTCACATGGCCGTATTTTTGAGTTTCGGAAACAGCAAAAGATTTTACTTCCATCGCGCAAAGATATTCGGTAACCACGCGGTCGATCGCCGGTGGCTGTACCAGAAAATTCGGCGGGATATGCGCGTCGCCGTCATACTCCATCATGCCCGCGTAAAAAATGTCGGGCAGCGGCCCGCGGTCGAATTCGGTAAAATCCTTTTCGGTGAATGCCCGCGATATCTCGATAGCGCGGTCGCCGCGGAAGTTGAACAAAACCACGGCATCCCCGTTTTTGATTGTGCCTTTGGGTTTGCCTATACTGTCCATGACGACAAATTCCGGCAGATACTGATCCGTCGCCTTCGGGTCTTCCTCGTAAAAAGTTTTTACGGCTTGTGACGCGGATCGAAACATTCTGCCCCTGCCCAGAACATGGGCATCCCAGCCGCGCTTGACAATATTCCAGTCGGAATTATATCTGTCCATCGTAACTTTCATCCGGCCGCCGCCGGAGGCGATGGCGTAATCAATGCCTTTTTCTTTGGAGATTTTTTTGAGCTTTTCTTCGGTGGTAAGAAGATAATCCAGCGCCGTGCGCTCGCCCACATCTCTGCCGTCCAAGAGCGCGTGCAGTTTTACTTTCGGGAAATTCAGCTCGGCGCACTTATCGATCAGAATATATAGCTGTTCGATATGAGAATGAACATTGCCGTCGGACAAAAGACCGATAAAATGAACCGTCCCGCCGTTTCGGGCGCGTCTGGCGATTGTCTCCCATGTTTCTGTTTTAAAGATTTCTCCGCTTTTAAGCGCCCTGTTAACGAGACGCGCGCCCTGGTCAAAGACTCGTCCAGCGCCGATGGCGTTGTGCCCCACTTCGCTGTTGCCCATATCGTCGTCCGACGGCAGACCGACCGCCGTGCCGTGGGCGTTAAGCTCAGTGTAAAGCTCTGATTTGAACAATTTATCAAGGTTAGGTGTATTGGCAAGCCAGACGGCATTGGTTTCATCCGGTTTGCCGATGCCGATGCCATCCATGATAATCAGAAGCAGAGGGCCTTTTCTGCCCGGAAAATTCTGTAATTTTTTCAGATGTAATGACATTCAATCTCCTTTGGTCTTCGGCCTATTTTTCTTGTCCCCCGCCGGCGGGGGAATTAAGGGGGTGGATTTTTTCTGCAAAAATAGCGCTTCGTTAATTTCCTCCCCCTGCGCCCCCTCCAGAGGGGGATAATTAGAGGTACGCCCCAGAGGGGGACAGATAGAAATGTCCTTCAGTCTTCAGCTTTTCCACCTCCGTCGCTTTGCGACACCTCCGCCAGCGGAGGATACGCTTCGCGAACGACGTTGCTCTCCACCTTCAGTCCGGCAGGAACTCCGGCGCATGCCGGATACGCCGGATTCCGCGTTTCATCCCGCATTCGCGGGACTTCGCCTTCAGTCTTCAGTCTTTAGCCTTCCACCCGTCACCCTTTCGCCTATCTCCCCTTAAAGTTCGGTTTTCTTTTTTCCAGAAAAGCGCTCATTCCTTCCTTCTGGTCTTCGGTGGCGAAGCATTGCGCGATAGCGCCGATCTCCAGCGCTGAAGCATTATCCAGCGACATGTCAAAGCCGTAGTTCATCGCGTTTTTCGCCATCTTCAGGGCGAAGGCGGGAAGGGCGGCAAATTTCTGCGCGAATTTTTTTGTCTCTTCCATCAATTTGTCTGCCGGGAAAATTTTGTTGACCAGGCCGATTTCGTAGGCACGCGCCGCGTTTATCTGCGCGCCGGTAAGAATAATTTCCTTGGCCAGGCCCATGCCTACAAGGCGCGACAAACGCTGCGTGCCGCCCCAGCCGGGGATGATGCCGATGAGAATTTCGGGTTGGCCAAACACGGCTTTCTCCGAAGCAAAGCGGATATCGCAGGCCAGGGAGATTTCTGTTCCTCCGCCCAGGGCGAAGCCGTTTACCGCGGCAATGGAAGGTTTGGGCAGCGTTTCAATAAGGCGCATCGTTTTGTGTCCCATTTCCATCATTTCCAGAATATCCACGAGCTTGGCGTTCTGCATCTGGGAAATGTCAGCTCCGGCAACAAACGCCTTATCTCCCGCGCCGGTAAAAATCAGCGCCCGGACGTCTTCGTTTTTGGCGCAGAAATTAACGGCATCGTAAATTTCGGTCACCACCTCATAATTCATGGCGTTGAGAACTTTTGGGCGGTTAAAGGTTATTATTGCCGTATGTTCCTCGATGTTTAAAAGAATGTTTTTGTATTCCATGTTTTCTCCTTTCTTTAAATAAGTAATGTCAAGAAGCTTTATCTTTTGTCCCCCGCTGGCGGGGGATAAAAGGGATGGATTTTTTCTGCAAAAATAGCGCTTCATTAATTTCCTCCCCCTGCACCCCCTCCAGAGGGGATAATAAGAGGTACGCCCCACAGGGGGAAAGATAGAAGCTTTATCCCGCCTATTTTCCTTCAGCCTTCCGCATTCGGACTTTAACCTTTTTTCCACCTCCGTCACTTCGTGACATCCGGCATACCCTGCATGCGCTGGAGTTCCCTGCCGTACTGACGCCTCTCGGAAATTCACTCAAGATCGCACCCGCGGAGGAAAGACACCTTTTGTCTTAAACTATTTTTTCCTGTCCCCCGCTGGCGGGGGATTAAGGGGGTGGATTTTTCTATTTCATTGATAATGCTTTCCAATGCGGCTTTAACTCCAGCAATATTTTTCAACACTTCTTCGTCAGCAAAACGAACAACTTTAAATCCGGCTTTAGCAAGATTATTTTCACGCTGTTTATCTTTATTAATTGCTGCATTATTATCATGCGTGATCCCGTCGACTTCAATAATCAACATCAATTTCTTGCAGAAGAAATCAGCGATATAGTGTAGCACAGGCCTTTGTCTTCGGAAACTATATCCCTTTAATTGATTTGCTTTCAGAACGTATTTCCATAAAGACGCCTCAGCCTTTGTAAAATTATTTCTGAGTCGCTTCGCCAGAGGTTGCAGATTTTTATTATAAGCGTAATTGTAATGCGAAGCTTTATTCATTTCCACCTCCGTCACTTCGTGACACCTCCGCCAGCGGAGGATACAGAAAAAGAGATAGGATTAATTTAGTTACCTCACTTTAAGTGTTTTTTCCACAAAAAAGCCCGCCGATAAAAAATCAGGCGGGCTTTTTTTTCAATTATGTAGCAAAATCATATCAGACTCTGCAAGTTTCTTCGGGAGCCTTGTATTCTTCGACGCCCATGGCCTTCAGAACGATTTCCGATACGTCCAGAGCAACCATTTTTTCCGATAAGTTTCTGTCTTTGATGCCGTCGGAGAACATGGTCAGGCAGAAGGGGCAGGCAACCGCCACGGTGCCCGCGTTTGTCGCCGCGGCCTGATCCGTCCGCATGTTATTGATGCGTTCGCCTTCTTCTTCCATCCACATTCTCGCGCCGCCGGCGCCGCAGCAGAAGCTCTTACTTAGATTGCGCTCCATTTCCACAAGCTTCACGCCACCGATGGATTTGAGAATCTGACGGGGCTGTTTGTAGATGTTGTTGTAACGCCCAAGGAAACAAGAATCATGATAAGTAAACGATCCGTTCAACGGCTGTTTCAAAGTTATTTTTCCCTTGGCCAGGAGGTCAGCGATAATTTCCGTGTGATGATAGACCTCAAAATTTCCCCCGAAGTTCGGGTAATCCTTTTTCAGCGCGTTATAGCCGTGCGGACAGATGGCGATGATTTTTTTTACGCCATAACCGTTCATTATTTCGATATTGGCCTGCGCCTGAGTCTGGAATAGATACTCATTGCCGCCGCGCATCGCCGAATCGCCACAGCATCCTTCCTCGTTGCCCAGAATGCCAAAGCTCACGCCCGCTGCCTGCAGGATTTTTGCGAGCGCGGAGGAAACTTTTTTGCCGCGGTCGTCAAACGAACCGGAACAGCCAACGTAGAATAAATATTCAACATTGGGATCTTCCGCAAGTGTTTTTACACCCATTTCTTTAGCCCAGTCGCCGCGTGTGTGCGCTCCGATGCCCCACGGGTTGGAGTTGTTTTCCATGTTGCGGTAAGTCAACTGCAGTTCCGGTGAGAAATCAGCTTCGGTAAGAACCTTGTAACGGCGCATATCGATAATCTTTGGCACATGCTCGATAGAAGCGGGGCAGTTTTCCATACAGTACATACAGTTGGTGCAATCCCACAGTTCATGCAGATCTACAACCTCGCCAATCAAAGCCTTTTCCGCCGTTGCGCCTTCGGGTGCTTCAGCCGGTGCTTGTGCTCCTTCCGGGGCGGCTTTCGCCTTGGCTTTGAGTGCCGCGGGAGCTTTTTCCAGCCAGTGCGTTTTGATATCCTGGATTAATTTCTTCGGGGACAAATGCTTTCCGGAGAGATATGCCGGGCAGCCGTCCTGACAGCGTCCGCACTTGGTGCAGGCGTCAGCGTCAAAAATCTGTTTCCAGGTGAATTCTTCCAGCTTGGAAACGCCGAATGATTCCGCGTTTTCAAAATCACGAATGGGTTCCTGATAGCCTGTGGGCTTGAGCGAGGCGAGGAAATGGTTCGCGGGGGTGGTAATCATGTGAATCATCCGCGAATAAGGAATGTAGGCGATAAATCCCAACGCGATAAAAGTATGCGTCCACCAGCTTATCTTGTGCCACAATTTTGCCGTTTCCGGGTCCATTCCGGAAAACACGGAAGCCAGTGTCCAGCCGACAAAAGACCATGTTTCCCACATCGCGTATCCGGTGGAAGGATCTCTGGTTACATGAATACGCAGCGCTTCAATGATAAAACCGGTGACGATGATGGCGCCAATCAGTAAAAGGCCAATAGCGTCATCGGCAGCATTATCTGGTTTTCCCTTATATGCCAGACGCTCCGGTTTCTGAATGTAACGGCGAAACGCGGCCATCAGCACTCCAATAAGGACAAACAGGCCGAACAAATCCATCATAAAGGAGAATCCCAGGTAAAAATCGCCCCGCAGAAAAGCCCAGTCAAAAAACGGCTCTGTAATGTGAAATTCACCGGCGTCAAAAGCGGCTCCGAAAATCAAAACGAAGAAGCCGAAAAATATCAAACCGTGCATAATGCCGGGATAAGCGTCTTTCCACGTTTTTACCTGTAAAAATCCGTTAACAAATAATGACTTCAATCTCTGGGGAAGCTGATCCCAGCGGATTTCATCCTGCCCCATCGCTTTCCACATTTTCCAGCGGCGGTAAACGCCGTAGAAAAAAATTGCCAGGGCAATTCCGGTAAAAACAAAAAGTAAAATTTCAAAACTTTCCGCGTTCCAGAAAACCTGACGTCCTTCGTTTCCTACTCCTATTGGGCTAATATTGTGTTCCATTGGTCCTCCAAATAACAGAAAAAAGGGGGTAATTAATTTAATGCTTAAAAAATTTATAACTTTTGTGTTTTGCTTTTAGGCTGAGAACCAAATAATTTTTTTAGTCCTCAACCTAAAAACTTAATTCCCAAGTCCGGCATCCGCCGGATTCCGCCCCGCCATAGTGGGCGGGGCTTCACCTTTGGCCTTCATCTTCAGCCTTTACTTTTTTATCCTACCAGTTTTTTGCATTCAGCGGTGAGGGCCGGTACGACTTTGAATAAGTCATCCACGACACCATAGTCCGCTTTGGCAAAAATAGGCGCTTCCGCGTCTTTGTTGATGGCGACGATGCATTTGGAAGAGCTCATGCCTGCCAGATGCTGAATCGCGCCGGAAATACCGCAGGCAACATACAGGTTAGGAGATACAACTTTTCCCGTCTGTCCCACCTGGTCTTTCTGTTCGCGCCATCCGGCATCCACTGCCGCGCGGGAAGCTCCGACTGTTCCTTTGAGCACGCCCGCCAGTTCTTCCAGAATGCCGAAGCCTTCCGGCCCTTTCATGCCTCGGCCGCCGGAAACAATCACGTTGGCTTCGGTCAAATCCACTTTACCGCTGGTGTCTTTCTGCACTTCCAGAACCTTGCTTTTCTGCGCGTCAACCGCCACATCCACTTTTGTTACCGCGCCGGCTTTGGCGTTTTCGGTCGCCGGAAACACATTGGGACGCAGCGAGGCCATTGCCGGGCTGACATTGAAGGCCACTTCGCCAAAACATTTTCCCGCGTACATCGGACGGGTGCAAATCATTTTGCCGCCGTCGACTTTTACATCGGTGCAGTCAGTGGCGAGCCCCGTGGCCAGTTTGGCGGCCACGCGCGCGGACAAATCCTTGCCCTGAACCGACGCGCCGAAAAGAACGATTGCCGGATCGTTGTCTTTTATTATTTTGGCGGTAACATCGGCGTGCGCTTCCGTGACATAAGGTTCGAGCGCCGCGTTGTCACCCACGAATACTTTATCCACACCATATTTTCCCAGTTCGGCAGCGAGGCCTTCCACACCGGAACCAAGCAAAACGGCGCTTACTTCATCACCGCTTTGGTCAGCCAGTTTGCGGGCGGTAGAAGCCAGCTCCAGGCTTATTTTCCTCAACGCGCCTTCGCGCTGTTCTGCAACTATCATTACTCCTTTTGCCATTTTTCAATCCTCCGCTTCTTAAATTAAATAACCTTTGCTTCTTCTCTGAGCAAACGGGCTACTTCCGCCGCTTTCTGTTCCGGTTCGTCTCCACACACAATCTTTCCGGGAGGTCTGGCCGGGGGCGGAATTGTTTTGGCTATTTTAGCTTTCGCTTCGGTAGCGATTCCCAACGCCGCGGCGTTTTTTACGTCCACGGG
>JAFGKC010000176.1 GCA_016928765.1 Syntrophaceae bacterium | reverse complement strand
GACGGGAGCGAAAGTAATCACAGATCCCAGAAGTTCCACAGAAATCTGGCTGGTGGATACGGTAAAAAAGCAGGCGTCAATGGCGGGTATCGGCATGCCGGAAGTGGCGATTTTTGATTCTCCCGCTCCCAACGCTTTTGCTACCGGCATGAACAAAAATAAGGCTTTAGTTGCCGTAAGTTCCGGTCTTCTGCGCACGATGAACCAGCAGGAAGCGGAAGCGGTTTTGGGCCATGAAATCAGCCACGTCGCCAACGGTGATATGGTTACACTTACGCTGATTCAGGGCGTGGTCAATACTTTTGTCATTTTCTTCTCCCGTGTGGCCGGGCATTTTGTGGACAGAGTAATTCTTAAAAACGAAAGAGGTCATGGCCTGGGATTTTTTCTGACGACCATCATAGCGCAGATTGTTTTCGGTATTCTGGCCAGCATAATTGTTTTATGGTTTAGCAGGCAGCGGGAATACCGTGCGGACGCGGGCGGCGCTAAGCTCGCGGGTACGCCCAGCATGATTGCCGCGCTGGAAAAATTAAAAGCGAGTGTTGCCCAGCCGCTACCCGATCAGATGTCCGCTTTTGGCATTAGCGGCAAGCCCTCCAGGCACGGGCTAAAACTTTTGTTTATGAGCCACCCGCCCCTGGATGACCGTATCGAGGCGCTGAAAAAATCAGGTGGCATATAAAAATCAATCTTTGATGATTTAAGCCGATTATCGGTGTCTTGCCGGCAGTCGGCTTATTTGTATCTTTTCATTGATCCGCGCAGAAAAGATTTATCCTGCAATAAGGCAAGAGATAACAAATGCTGAAAAATTATTTTGTTCTGGTGGTTAAAGGAATAGGCATGGGTGCGGCCAACGTTATTCCCGGCGTATCCGGCGGCACAATCGCGCTTATTACCGGAATTTTCCAAAGACTGATCGACGCCATCAAGTCTTTCAATCTCACCGCGCTTAGGCTCTTTTTAAAAAGAGAGTATAAAGCATTCGCGCGGCATACCGATTTTAAATTTCTGCTTGCTGTTTTTGCCGGCGTGGCCATCAGTATCTTATCTTTGGCTAAATTGTTAACCTGGCTTTTTCTGCACTATCCCATTTTTATCTGGTCTTATTTTTTCGGGCTTATTCTGGCCTCAGTTTATTTTGTGGGAAGAACAATTGAAAAATGGAATGTACCGGTAATTATAGCTTTTTTGACCGGTACATCGGTTGCCGCGGCCATTTCTATACTCAGCCCTGCCACGCCCAATGAATCATTTTTGTATCTGATTGTCTGCGGCGCGGTGGCGGTATGCAGTATGATTTTGCCGGGAATATCCGGCTCTTTTGTTTTGCTGCTGATGGGAAACTATGAACTGGTAATCAACGCTGTAAGCGAACTTAATTTCACAATATTGGTGCCGGTAGCCATCGGTGCTGTAATTGGTCTGATTGCTTTTTCTCACTTTCTTTCTTGGGTGTATAGAAAATTCCGCGACGGAACCATCGCGACATTAACCGGATTTGTCTTCGGCTCTCTGATAATTCTGTGGCCGTGGAAAAAGAGCATTGTCAGGCTGGATGAAGGCGGTCAGGAAATTGTCAGAGGCGGCAAAAAATTGATCGAAAGTTATAAAATGTTTATCCCTGATTTCAGCGCGGAAGTCCTATGGGCGATGGTTGTAATGCTCGCCGGCATTTTAACCATCTGGATTATAGAAAGAATGGCTGGTACGAATAAGTAGTTTATAAAAAAGTGACTGATAAAATTTATCAAGTGGGGTGGGAAAAGCGAAAACTCGTAGGCAGGAATACCAATAAATATTTTTAAGGAGAATAGAAATGGCCAATAAAGATGATAAATCGGGTGAAGCGAAAAAAAGCGGGAAAAAACTTGCCCACGGCGCGGAGCCGTCTCACCGCAATTTTAGGCTGCGCCTGGCTCGATATAAGGGTTTAGGAGAAGCTATCGGATCTTATGTGAGAGAAAAATCGAAGGAGATAAAAAAATTCCGCCTGTTGGATGTTGGCGCGGGCTCCGGCCGGTCGATGCGGTTTATAGAAGCGGAAGGCGTGGCGGATCTAATAGATTTTCATGGTCTTGATATCAAACAGCGAAGATTAGACAGCATATACAATTCAAAAAAATGGCGTTTGTTTCAGGGTGATATTCAGAAGCAATCTCCTTTTGAATCGGCTTATTTTGATATCTTAATTTGTGAACAGGTGCTGGAGCACCTGAATTCACCCAGTAACGCGCTGGATGAAATCGCCCGCGTGTTAAAACCCGGAGGCCTGCTGGTTTTGGGCGTGCCTACTTTCCCCTGGGGAATAAGCCATCTGCGCAAACTGTATGTTGCCGTAACGATGAACTGGTTCGGCATACACAGGGCTCACGTGCAGACCTTTGACCTTCAGGCGATTAAGCGTCTGGTAAGTAAGCGTTTTAATATATCCGCCAGTTACGGATTTAGAATAATCTCCGGCGGTTTGGTCTCGCCATTGGAAGATTTTTTATGGTGGTACAAATTCAATCGATGGCTGGGGCGAACAGTTCCTTTTCTTTGCACGGAAGTTCAGATTCTTGCCATAAGAAAAATATAGTTTATTTTAAACTTATTTATGGGCAAAAACTTTAATTCAAAGTTCAATATATCCGACGACATTAAAAAAATGAATTTTACTCGTGTAACCGAAATGCTCAAAGATGCCTATTGGAGCAAGGGCATCGGTATCGAAGAGGTAAAGCAGGGCGCGGTTAATTCGTCTCTTGTTGTCGGAGTGTTTACGCCTGACGGGCTGCACATTGGTTACGCGCGCGTGATTTCAGATAAAACCCGTTTTGCCTATATTATTGATGTTTATTTTGATGAAGCTTTCCGCGGGCGGGGTATCGGTCAAGCGATGGTTGATTTCATTCTGCATCACTCCGCATTAAAAGATGTTTACCAGTGGGTGTTGATTACTCGGGACGCGCACGGTCTTTACAGTAAGTTCGGTTTCAAACAGCTGGAATTTCCCGAAAGATGGATGGAAATACGCAATCCCGGCTAATTAAGCTAAACTGGATTTAATTTCACGCATAGGTTATTTTATAAAAAAATCAAAGAAAGGGAATGAAGCTATGAAAGAATGCGTAGTTGTTGACGGTGTAAGAAGCGCTAACGTGCGGGCGCATAAGGAAAAAGGGTGGTTTCGCAATGTCCGGCCTGATCATATGTTGATCAAGGTTTATGAGTCTCTTTTTGCGAGGAACCCCAAGGTAAAGCCCGAAGACGTGGAAGCGGTTTTCTGTGGTTCGGCCAATCAGGCCGGCATGCAAAATGACATTGCCCGCTTGGCTTGGTTGGCTGGTGGCTTTCCGGAATCAGTGGCAACCAACGGTGTCAATCAGCAGTGTCCATCCGGCATGGCGGCCGCGGAACACGCCGCCCGCGCCATCATGTGCGGCGAAGGCGACATTTATATAGCCTCGGGCGTGGAAGATATGGAAAAAGTTCCCATGGGGTTTGCCATGGATTTCCCGCCGAAATTTATGGAACGTTACAATCTGGCGGAAATTCCCATGGGCAACACTGCGGAAAAGGTGGCCGAGTTGTGGAAAGTCAACCGTAAAGACGCGGAAACGATGGCTTACTGGAGCAACAAAAAAGCAGCAGCGGCCCGCGACGCGGGAAAATTCGCCAACGAGATTGTTCCGATTGAAGGCGAAAAGGAAGACGGCACAAAGTTTATGGTAAATGTAGACCAGTGGATTCGCGACAATGTCTCCATAGAAGAAATGGCCACGATGAAAACTCCTTTTAAGGAAGGAGGCGTCGTCTCGGCGGCTGTGTCATCGCCTTTGACGGCGGGCGCGGCAGCTTTGCTGCTCATGAGTCGCGACAAAGCTGACGAACTTGGCCTTACTTATCATATCAAATACGCGGGCGGCGTGATGGCCGGATGTGATCCGACGGTAATGGGCATAGGCCCCATTTACGCGGCTCAGAAACTTTTGAAGAGAACTGGTTTGACCGTGAAGGATATCGGTGTCTGGGAGCTCAACGAAGCGTTCGGAAGCCAAGCGCTGGCCTGCCTGCGCGAGCTGGGTATCGCCGAAAACGCGCCGTTTGAGAATGTCAATGTCTGGGGCGGCGCTCTGGCGCTGGGTCATCCGCTGGGAGAATCGGGCGCCCGGATTATTGTTACGCTCAACAACATCATGAAGACGGATTTCAAGCACGCCAAATACGGTGTGGCGATGCTCTGTGGCGGTTTCGGCAATGCCAATGCCTCATTGTGGCAGAGAGTGGATAAATAAAGTGTTTTGAATTTTATAACGACCGGTAAAAACTTATCGGTGAAATCCAGCGAGGTAAACGAATAATTGTTTCATAAAAAAGCCCCTTGTCCGTTGGGACAAGGGGCTTAAAAATTTATAGTTTTTCCTGGATTCCCGCCTACGTAACCTAAAGGTTATCTACGACGGGAATGACAAGGTGCTATTTAATTACATTCCCATGCCGGGATATCCGCCGCCGGGAGGCATGCCGGGCATTCCGCCGCCGGCGCCTTTTTCCTCGGGCTTGTCGGCAACCATGCACTGAGTGGTCAGTAACAGTGACGCGACGCTCGCCGCGTTCTGCAGTGCAAAACGGGTGACTTTGGTCGGGTCAATTACACCGGCTTTGATCATGTCTTCATACGTGTCTGTGCGAGCGTTGAATCCAAAAGACGCCCCTTTTTCCTTATTGCCCTTTACCTTTTCCGCGACAATGCTGCCTTCGAATCCGGCGTTGGCGGCAATCATTTTAATCGGTTCTTCAATCGCCTTTTTGATGATATTAACGCCGATCTGTTCATCGCCGTCAAAAGAAAGTTTGCCTAAAGCAGGTAGGGCGCGCAGGTAAGCGACTCCGCCGCCGGGAACGATTCCTTCTTCCACCGCGGCGCGGGTGGCATGCAGCGCGTCTTCCACGCGGGCTTTCTTTTCTTTCATTTCGGATTCGGTTGCCGCGCCGACTTTAATAACCGCGACACCGCCGACCAGCTTGGCCAGTCTTTCCTGCAGCTTTTCTTTATCGTAATCGGAAGTGGTTTCTTCAATCTGGGCGCGGATCTGTTTCACGCGGCCTTCCAGTTCGGATCTCTTGCCGGCGCCGTCGACGATAGTCGTATTGTCTTTGTCGATGATGATTTTCTTGGCGCGTCCGAGATCTTCCATTTTGACGTTTTCCAGTTTGTAGCCCATGTCTTCGGAAATCATCTTGCCGCCGGTGAGGATGGCGATGTCTTCCAACATGGCTTTGCGGCGGTCGCCGAAACCGGGTGCTTTAACAGCGGCCACATGCAGCGTGCCGCGGATTTTGTTGACTACTAACGTAGCCAACGCTTCGCCTTCCACGTCTTCCGAGATAATCAGGAGGGGTTTGCCCATTTTGGCGATTTGTTCCAGAATCGGAAGCAGGTCTTTCATGCCGCTGATTTTCTTTTCATAGATTAAAATTAATGCGT
>JAFGKC010000175.1 GCA_016928765.1 Syntrophaceae bacterium | reverse complement strand
TTACACTGTGATTGAATAGGAGGATATCATGAAATTAATAATCGCTATTATTCAGCCTCATAAACTTGAGGCGGTGAAAAGAGAACTTGAAGCTGTTGAGGTAAATTTGATGACTGTCACGAATGTGTTGGGTCAGGGGCGTCAAAAAGGCATCACCGAAATTTACCGCGGGGCCAAAGAAATAGGCAATCTCCTAAATAAAGTGAGACTGGATATTGCCGTCAATGAAAGTTTTGTTGAGCCGGCGATCACGGCCATCAATAAAGGCGCGCGCACGGGAAACCTTGGTGACGGAAAAATATTTATTATTGATTTACATGAATGCATCCGTATCAGCAGCGGGGAAAGAGGCGGCACAGCCATCGGCTGAAGGTACGATTATCGGATCAATTAATTGTAAATTCAATATTTGAACAAGCGCTTTTTCAGAATCGCGCTTTTAACAGGGAAGAAGTGTCTAAAGTTTATTAATTAGAAAAATAAGGAGAAAAAAATGGAAAAAATAGTAATAACAGCTCTGTTTGTAGTGTTGAGCGTACCTATATCAATGTTTGCCTGGGCGGCGGATGAGCCTCAGGCAATTGAAGAAATACAAGAAGAAAAAGTAAGCGGAGAAATTGCCGCGAGTATTCTTTCCGCATATATTTGGAGAGGCCAGGAGTTGACGCGCCATAGTGTTGTGCTTCAGCCTTCAATAATGGTGAGTTACAGGGGCTTTGCCGCCAGTCTTTGGTGTAATCTGGATACTAAGCCTTACACGGTTGACGGCCATAAAAACTCTTCAAATTTTACGGAAACGGACGTTACCCTTTCTTATTCCCGCGCATTTGGCATCTTGCAGGCGGGAGTCGGTTATATTTACTATGGCTTGTCCGGTTCAGCCGCGGGCGGTGAAGACCTGCTTGATTCTCAGGAAATATTTGTCAGTCTGGGGCTCGATACGCTTTTGGCTCCGACTCTCACCGTTTACAAGGAAATAGATCATTATCATCAGTGGTACGCGACGCTGGGTATATCCCATACTTTTTCCTTGCATGAAAAGATCGGTTTAAAATTAGCGGCAAATGTAAGTTATTTAAAAAGCGAAGACGCGACAACTTATCCGGAGTTTGACAAAAACTCGGCGGCCACTGATAAAAAGTTTAATAATTTTCACGATGGCGTGTTTTCTGTTTCACTGCCCGTTACCGTTATTAAAACGCTGACCATTACGCCGACATTGTCTTATGTCTTTCCTCTTTCTGATGACGCGAAATACGAGATGAGAGGGCGTGGCCTGAAAGGCACAGCAAATCCTTCGGACAGGGATAGCTCATATTTTTATGGCGGGATTGTTTTGAGCTACGCATTTTAAAAAATACTTTATAAATATTTTGGGCAGTGGCAATTTTTAAAAAATTGCCACTGCTTTTTTTGGAACGGCTCTGTTAAATTTTTAATAAATATTGTTTGAGAAAGCCCTTGAAAACATAAAATATCAAACAAAGGGAAAAAATAATATGCGCGCCCATTACTTGCAACATGTTCCTTTTGAAGGTATCGGCAGTATTGAACCGTGGCTGAAGATAAACGGATATGAAATAACAAATACCAAGTTGTTTGAAGCGGCAGGGTTTCCTTCTCTAAAAGATATTGATCTGCTTGTCGTTATGGGCGGCCCGATGAGCGTAAATGACGAAGAAGAGTATCCTTGGCTTATTCGTGAAAAAAATTTTATTTATGAGGCAATCAAATCCGATAAAGCTGTTTTGGGTATTTGTCTCGGCGCTCAATTGATTGCCGCTGCATTGGGGGCGAGGGTTTACCAAAATCCCATAAAAGAAATCGGCTGGTTTCCCGTTTGCGGAATCTCGGCAAGCGATAAATCTATTTTTTGTTTTCCTGAATCACTGAAAGTATTTCACTGGCATGGCGAAACATTTGACTTGCCGGCGGGCGCAAAACACCTGGCGGCAAGCGCCGCGTGTAAGAATCAGGGGTTTCAGCTGGGCAAAAAGGTAATCGCGCTGCAGTTTCATCTGGAGACGACACCGGAATCAGCGCGGGAAATCGTTTATAATTGCCGAGAAGAATTAGTTCCGGGAGCATTTATCCAAACGCAGGATGAGATTCTCTCAGTTGGACCGGAAACATACCAATTAATAAATCATTTTATGGATAATATTCTTTTTTTCCTGTCAGGATTGAAGTAAAAAAACTTGAAATTATTCGTCAAATTGTAATAAACTGCTGATATCTTTATCAAAAATATCTTTTAACCCTGAATAATCTTTTTATAAAACTTCATTAGTTATTGATTTTTACAACAATCAAAATTGTTTTTAAGATGAATTTGTCCAATTAACAAATATTTCAAACACTTAAATAATAAAAGATTGTTTTACATCTTTAAAATATTTACAAAATTGTTTATATTTTGGTTTGTTCTTTGCTATATCTTATTCAAACTGATAAATATTTGTTGCTATTAGAACAAATTTGTAACAAAATATTTTTAAAGGCCCTTACAATCTATGGCGAAAATTTCAAAAAATACTTCAATCGAAACGGAAAGCAACTTGAGTGCGCATAGTTATGAAGAGCTTGCCGCGCTGCATTCTATTTCTCTGATTTTAGCGAGCCCGGCGGATTTACGCGACCAGCTTGAGCAGGTGCTCAAAGAAATGAATCTGCGATTAGGCATGCAACGCGGAATGATATCTCTTGTGGATCGTGAAAAAAAAGAAGTCTGGCTGGATGTTGCTCACGATGTAAACATTAACGGACTGGAAGTAATTTATAAATCCGGAGAAGGCATTACCGGAAAGGTAGCGGAAACAGGCCGACCGATGGCGGTGGCCAATCTGGGGCAGGAAACACATTTTTTAGATCGTACCGGCGCGCGCCGTCACTTGAATCGCACAGAGTTGGCTTTTCTATGCGTTCCGATAATATATGATTCCAATGTTGTCGGCGTATTATCCGCTGATAAGGTTGCCCTGCAAGTGGAAAATCTGGATAAGGAACTGGAATTGCTGTCTTCCGTTGCCGGACTGATGGCCAAGCCTGTTCATGTGCGCGTGTTGGAGGAGGAAAACAGGCGCCTGCGTAAAATTGTCGGTCAGAACCGCACACCATCCATGGATATAATCGGTCATTCCAAGGTTATGCAGGAGGTATACGGTTTGGTTGCGCAAGTTGCTGATTCCAATACAACTGTTTTGATTACGGGAGAAACCGGCACCGGAAAAGAGCTGATTGCGCGCGCGATACATAATAACTCGTCACGCCGGGAATCTCCTTTAATACAAGTAAATTGCGCGGCTATCCCGGATACTCTGATAGAAAGCGAATTATTCGGCCATGAAAAAGGCGCTTTTACCGGCGCCCTGCATCAAAGAAGAGGCCGCTTTGAAGAAGCTAACGGCGGCACTATTTTTTTGGATGAAGTAGGCGAGCTTTCCGCGGCCGCGCAGGTAAAACTTTTGCGTATTTTACAGGAAAAGCATTTTCAACCACTTGGTTCGTCGCGCGTGGTCAGTGTTAATGTGCGTGTTATCGCGGCCACTAACCGTAATCTGGAGCAGGATATTTTAAGCGGTCGTTTCCGCGCCGATTTGTTTTATAGATTGAATGTTTTCCCGATTTATCTGCCTCCCCTGCGCGATAGAGGCAGTGACATAATTTTGTTGGCTGATCATTTTGTTTTAAAATACGGCCAGGAGATGAAAAAAGGCGTAAAGAGAATTTCCACCCCGGCCGTGGAGTCTTTTCTTTCTTACACCTGGCCGGGCAATGTGCGGGAACTGGAAAACTGCATTGAGCGGGCAGTTTTGTTGACCAAGACGGACACAATAGATTGCGCGCATTTACCACCATCATTGCAAGTAAGGGAAGGGGAGTTGGCTAAAAAGGAACGAAGTAAGCTCTCTTTTGTGGTTGAAGCTCAGGAACGAACCTTGATCATTGATGCTCTGGAAGAAACGGGAGGAAATCAGACCAAAGCGGCAAAGCTTTTGGGAACGACCAAGAGGGTTATTCAATATAAGATATCTAAAATGGGTATTAACGTAAAATTATTTCGGAAAAAGAAACAGGAATCATCGTAATTTTTTAAAGACATAAAAAGCTCTAAAAATAGTACAAAAATGTTACAAGAAATACAAATAGTACAAAATTGTTCTATTTAATACGGCGAAAAATATTCATGGAATGCTTAAGGACTTAAAAACATAATAGAAACAAAAATGTATCATCAAAATGAACACTGGCACGGCTTTAGCAATTGAATCAGTG
>JAFGKC010000174.1 GCA_016928765.1 Syntrophaceae bacterium | reverse complement strand
TATCCGTCCATCTATGAACGCGGTGGCCCTGACCTATGAACTGGCGCACAGGCCGGAATATGAAGATCTCATGACGGCAACCTCGCATCTGACGGGGAAAAAGGTCAATCGCTTTTGCAACATTCACCAGAGCACAGGCGATCTGGTCAAGAAAACCAAAATGGGGCGGTTGCTGGGCATGCAGACGGGTTGCTGTTTTCAGCGCTGTGTCGGTATGGACACCCTGAACGCTTTGTCGATTACGACCCACAATATCGACGCAAAATACAAAACACAATACAATAAACGCTTTCTGAAATACCTCGAGTATGTGCAGGAAAACGACCTCACCTGCTGTGGGGCCATGACGGATACAAAGGGAGATCGATCCCTCGCACCGCACCAGCAGAAAGACCCCGACATGTTCCTGCGTGTGGTAGAGGAAAGAAAAGACGGCATCGTCGTCTGCGGGAACAAAGACCATCAGACCGGCGCGGTGAATTCCCATGAAATTATCACTATGCCCACCATCACCATGCGGGAAGAAGACAAGGATTACGCGATTTCCTTCGCCATTCCCAGCGACACAAAAGGCCTTATCTACATCATGGGCCGCCAGTCTTGCGATACCCGGAAACTCGAAGGCATGACCATCGACCGCGGAAACATGCATTACGGCGGCCACGAGGCGCTGGTCGTGTTTGACCATGTCTTTGTGCCCTGGGAGCGAGTCTTTATGTATAAGGAATATGAATTTTCCACGGAACTGGTGGAAAATTTTGCAGCTTACCATCGCCAGAGTTACGCGTGCAAAAGCGGCGTTGGCGATGTGCTGATCGGGGCAACGCAAACGATCGCCGAATACAATGGCGTGGAAAAAGCCGCTCATGTCAAAGACAAAATTGTGGAGATGAATCACCTCAACGAGACCCTCTACTGCGGCAGCATCGCGTGCGCGGCCGAAGGTCATAAGGAGGCCTGCGGGACCTACCTGGTGGATGTTCTTCTGGCCAATATCAGCAAACACAATGTGACGCGCTTCCCCTATTTGATTGCCCGGCTGGCCCAGGATATTGCGGGCGGCATCATGGTCACGCTGCCGTCGGCGGCCGATTTCGATTCTCCCGACGTCGGCAAGTGGCTTAAGAAATACTATCAGGGAAAAGCCGAAATCAAAACGGAGGACCGGATGCGCGTTTTGAGACTCATTGAAAATTTGACGCTCGGGACGGCGGCGGTCGGTTATCTGACGGAATCGATGCACGGCGCGGGCTCGCCTCAGGCCCAGCGGATTATGATCACCCGGAGAATCAATCTCAAAGAAAAGCAGAAAGTGGCCAAACAGCTGTGCGGAATTGAAAAGGGAGACCATTTAAGCTGACAAACACCCGGCGCAAGAGGTCATATCAAAAATCACGATGCGGAGTGAATAATGTCTGACGCGTTTATCTGGATAGCCGGATTCGCTATTCTTTCAGCAGTCATCAATGCCATTGGTATTTTTACTATTGTAAAATATCAGCAGTGGGCTGAAAAAACCAAAAGCTACTTCATGTGTTTTGCCGCCGGCGTACTCATTTCAACCCCGTTAATGCTGGCCTTGCCTCAGGCCTTGGAAAAAAACGCCTATGCGGGGTTCATGGCCGCCGGGGGATTTATCTTTATGGTATTTTCCAATAAACTGATCAGATACCACGCCCAAAAAGAAGATCTGGCCTTTGGCATCGTGGTGGCGGAAGGGATAGGGATTCATTCTTTTGTGGATGGCGTGATTTACGCCGTAACTTTCAGCGTCAGCATCCTCACCGGTTTTCTTTCCGCGACAGGTCTGGTGGTGCATGAATTTGCCGAAGGAGTGATTACCTATCTGGTTTTTATGAAAGCAGGTGTCAAAAAAAGAACGTCTATCTTTTACGCGCTTTTAATCTCCTCTTTCACCACGCCGCTGGGCGCGTTTATCGCTTACCCTTTCATGAGTAAGTTGACGAGCAGTGGTTTGGGATTAATGCTGGGGTTTATGGCCGGTGTCTTAATCTATATTTCCGCTTCTCACCTTTTGCCAGAAGCCCTGGGGGATAAAAAAGAGCATTCCATTTTTGCTTTTTTAGGGGGAGTCGGATTGGCCATATTTATTGTATTGTCTAAATTCATCTAGCTCCGCACCGTCGGAACTTCTGTTGATCAATAGTATTTTAAAATTGCGCAGAAGAAAAGAGATGAGCTGAAAATTGTTTGCCCGGTATCGATCTAGATCAATACCCTATGGTTTCTGTTTTGATACAAGGTTTGTAAAACAAAAATCTTGTCGAAAAGGAATAAAAAATGCCTCTTTACGAATACCAATGCAAAAAATGCGGCAAGCCATTTGAGAAAGTGGTTTCCATATCCGAGGCGGATCAAAAGCAGGCCTGCCCCTATTGCAACGGCAAAAATACTGAAAAACGGCTTTCCGTTTTTTCGGCCAAATCTCCCTCTTCCTCATCAGCCGGAATTCCCGGCGGCGGCGGATTCACCTGAGGGACCAACGGTTGCTGATCGCGGTCGCGGTCTTTATTTTTAAAATAAGAAGAAGGAGCAAAGTGATTTGACCTCAAGCTTCAAGACGCCCGGGCCCATAAATAAAATCCGCAGAATCGGGCTTAAGTATTGCGGAGGATGTAAACCCGAGTATGACCGGGTGCAGGCGGCAGCATCCATTCAGAAACGGCTGGAAAAAATAATTGAACTGGTTCCGTATGACGATCCGGCAGCGAAGGGAACGCTAGTCGTGGCCGGTTGCCCCACCGCCTGCGTTGAACTCAAACCCTTTGAAGGAAGGCCTCTGTGGGTGGTAACCAGCCCGCGAGAGATTGAAAACTTTATCAAGAGCATGAGCGGGAATGAACATCCGTCATGATGATTGGCCGGTGTCATTTATGAAAATTCTTTTGGCCTATTACTCGCGGACCGGGTTTACAAGAAAAGTGATGGAGGATATCCAGAGTAATCTGGAGAGGCGCGGACATACAACGGCAGTAGAAGCGTTGCAGGTCGTCCGGGAAACTTCCTGCGTGGGTGAAATCTGGAAAGACCTGCACCATTATCCGCTCATTTTTCTAAGTTCATTCAAAGCCTCCTGGCGGGAAAAGTATCTGGCGGGCTATGCTCAGATCGAAGAGGATATTTCTCCCCTGCGGTATCCCGATGTTTCGGCGTTTGATCGCATTTGCATCGGCTCTCCCAAATGGGCGCAGATTTCGTATCCGGTGGCGCGATACCTGCGAACGGTTCGGGGCCTCGCGGGAAAGAAAATTGGATCGGTAGCCACGTTTGGCGGTCCGCCGCTGCCGGTTTTCGAACTGGCCATGATCGAAAAAGCCATGACCCGAATGGTCAGCGAACAAGGGGCTTCCATCATCGCCCACCTCGGCCTTTCCAGCGCCTATCATGAATTGGGCGTCATGCCGCTTTTCAGATGTGTCAGCCGTATCGTGTTGCATAAGCCCATCGAGTTCTTCATGATCGGCTCAGAGTATGCAAACCATTTAACGCGGCAATTCTGTGACAGGATTGCCGAAGAATAGGGGGTATCCCATGTTTATCAAGTTATGGATGGATCGAAATCGAGCCGAAAAAGAACGTAACGCCCGTAACTATCCGCGCATTGAAAATCCCGGATCCGTCTCCTCCCTGACCGTTTTGCCGCTGATCGATTTTAAAACCTCGTTTCCGGAGGCAAAGACGGAACCCGGCGTGTCCTATCTTGTAACAGCGGGAAATTTTAAAGTGCTGATGGATGTCGGCTATAATGCCAAGAGGGAACATCCTTCTCCGTTAATGTCCAATATGAAGCTTTTCGGCGTTAACCTGGCCGAAATCAACGCCCTGTTTATTTCACACCTTCATTTGGATCATCTGGGAGGCAGCAAGGACCAGCGGAAACACACTTTCAGCCTTTCCAACGGACCCGTCGATTTTCCACCCATTCCTGTCTATTCCCCGCTGCCGGTCAAACCTTCTTCCATGAATTTCAATCCCGGCTCCGAAATTCATGTCTCGCTGGATCCTGTGGAACTGGCGCCCGGCGTGTATGGCCTGGGCAGTATTCCCCGGGCCCTGTATCTCATGGGCTATACCGAGGAGCAAGCCCTTGCCGTCAATGTGGTCGGCAAAGGCCTCGTCCTGATCATCGGGTGCGGGCATCAGACTGTGGAACGGGTCATTCAACGAGCCGAGCAATTATTTGATCTGCCAATTTACGGAATCATCGGAGGACTGCATTTTCCTGTCCACGGCGGACGCATCATGATCGGTCCCGTCAATATTCAGGCCATTGTCGGATCAGACCGGATGCCGTGGAATGGCATCAATGAAAATGATGTTTATCGGGCGATTCGCGCCATTGAAGATGCGAACGCAAAAATCGTTTCTCTTTCCGCGCACGACAGCTCCGACTGGGCAATTGACCAGTTCAAAAAGGCCTTTGGGCCTGCCTATCAAGATCTATTGGTGGGAACTCCCATCGAAATATAAACCATTAACTCAAGGAGGCGCTCATCATGGAAGAACAAAAAAATAACTTCATAAAGAGTTTCAATCCTATCTGGTTTGCCACGGTTCTGGGGTTTGGCGGCATCGCATTGGGTTCGGTTTTAATGGCGGAGATTTTTCATCTTTCGTGGCTAAAGTTATTGGCCATCGCGCTCGCTTATTTTAATCTTGCTCTGGTTGTTTTTCTATTTTTTCTCTGGGGAACGAGAGCGATCTTATATTTTAAGACTTTCACGGAGGATTTGCAGCATCCGGTCACCGCGGGTTTTCATTCGTTGATGCCGGCAGCTCTCGTTATGGTTTCTCTTAATTTTTCAAAAATTGGACAGGCTTGCGCTCTGTTCCAGTATCAGAACCTTTCCATTGCTTTCTGGATCGTGGGAGCTTCTTTTGAATTTATCCTCTTCACCCTGGCCGTTTACTTCCTGATCGTGAATCAAAAGATGAACATCAATTTTATCAACGGCGGCTGGCTGGTTCCACCGGTTGCCGCGCTTTTGACGACGATTGCCGGTTTGAACATCATTCCCTTCATCGCCGACATCGCCACGGCTGAAAACATTCTGTGGTTGAATTATTTTTTCTTTGGCATGGGAGCCTTTATTTTCATTCTGATTGCCGTATCCATTTCCAGCAAGATATTTTTCTCTGAACGATTGGACCCTAAAGTTTTCCCATCTGTGTGGATTCTGCTGGTCCCCTTCTCTTTAATCTCGCTATCCCTTCCTTTACTGGCCAACGCCACCGGTCTGTTTCTGCCGGATTTCAAAAATGCATTGATGGGCATCAGCCTCTTTCTGAGTCCAATGCTCATTGGAATCGGCGTTTGGCTTTTAATCATTCTGATCCTGCTCACTTATGATTATTTTAAAAAGGGGCTTCCCTACGCTATCGGGTGGTGGGCGTTTATCTTCCCTACCGCATCGGTTTGCATTGCTTCTCTGACGTATGCCACGCTTGCCGGACAGCCCTTCTTTGAATATCTGGGCGCTGTCATTTATGTATTTCTGCTGGTCATAACGTTCATCGTTCTTATAAAAACCATTCAAAGTTTTAGAGTAAAATAAGTTTAAGGAGACGCAAGGTATGTTAGTGGTCGATCAAAACAGATGTGTCGGTTGTGGAATATGTATCACCTTATGCCCGGAGGCCATGACTCTGGAAAAGGAAAAGGGGTTTGCAAAAATTCTAATGGAGAGGTTGGACTGCATTCGCAAAGCAATGCTGGCCTGCCCGCAAAAGGCGATCAAAGAAATAAAAGATAAACTGATTATCGCCATTGGAACCGACGATCATAAAACCATCAAATCAAACGATCACGTGGGCCAATCCGTTTATTTCCAGATACTGGAATATTCCGAAGGGAATCTGGTCTTCAAGGAAACCAGAGAAAATCCCAAATACCAGGAAGATGAGACAAAGGTACACGGCGACCCCGGCAAGGCAAGAGCGACAGCTTCCGTCTTAGCGGGCGTGGATGTATTGGTGGGTAAAATTATGGGCCCGAATATTGTCCGCTTGAAAAATCAATTTGTCTGCGCGATTATTCGGGAAAAAGATATTGCGGCGGCAATGGACATCATCAAGGCAAACATCTGCGCCATCGTCCAGGAAAAAAATAAGACAAGCGGCAAAGAACGAAGCGGCATCATACTTAAATAGGCCATTCAGAAGCGTAGCGGGGAGATTATAATTATGGCGATCATTTTGCCCAAACAAACAGGAACCGATGAAGGTGAACTGCTTTTCAGAAAGTCCGGGGAATAACGGATCTTGGCGAGGGCATGCAAATCGTCAGGGATTTGAAAGAAACGCTGGATCATTACGGAGTCGTCGGTCTGGCGGCTCCGCAAATCTGCATTTCCAAAAAAGTTTTTATTGTAAATATCGTCTCACCGGGAAAACGGTCGGAACTGCCCCATATCGGCCTTAAAGTGTATATCAATCCGGAAATATTAGAGGAGTCTTGCGAAGTCAACACGGACTATGAAGGATGCCTGAGCGTTTTTTATTCCACCTTATACGGACAGGTAGGCCGATCAAACCACCTGAGAATAAAATATCTGGATCTGGAAGGAAAAGAACAAATTGAGGAGGCCATCCACCCTTTCCAGGCCAGAGTCATCTTGCATGAGAATGATCACCTGGAGGGAAAGCCGCAAAACGTGGCCTGGATATTTATCGCATTATCAAATTAGTTCAGTTTGTGTTGACCCCCCACTGGATATAGAAAACTAAAACTAATCTGGTCGACAAAATCCTACCGAAAATAAACACCGCGCCGGATTTGCTAAAAAAGAAATACATTATTGAAAATGTGACCGTCAAAGCTCTTTAAGGATATGCTGCTTAAGTAACGTCTCAAGACTTTTTGATGGTAGAAATTTTAAACGGCACATACAGCGGGCAAAAGCCGATGATGCTCGTTACCACAAAAATTACCGCGATAATTCCCAGAATAGCCGCCGCCAGGCCGGTGATATTGCCCGTCAGATAAAGAATCAAGACAACCACGGCCAATAAAACTCTGATAACTCTGTCCACAGTTCCCATATTTTTTTTCATATCTTTACCTTTCTCTTTATTTTAGATTTTTAATTTATCTTTTTACAATCTATTTGCTTTGAATATCCTCGCCTTTGTTCTTTTTTTTTCTGTCCTGGACCGGACAGGCCGGCTTCATTCAGGTGGAGATTCCCAGCCGCGGCAGGAGCCACGTCTGCAGAAATATCCATAAACCAACAATGATAATTAAAATCCAAAACTCATTCATTCTGCCACACTCCTTTATTTCTTATAGCAGAATTGCATAATTACGACAATATTACATTTAGAGTCGCATTAACGCAACTCTATTCTGATCACGAATGATACCCTTACCTGCAATACGCTGCTTAACTATTTATAATTACATTAATTTGTATTTGTTATAAAAATTTCAGCAGGTGGCACGTAAAATGCTAAAAATGAAGTATGCGAATTCAATGCCCCTTAAAAACGGAAAATGTTATGATAAAAGTAGATAGAACAGGTCCCGTAAGAGATCAAAGGGGAAAAAAATAAATGAGAAGAGAAAAATTAATGACCGTTAAAGTTGACGAAAACAAATGCACCGGGTGCGGGCTGTGTTTGGATGTCTGTCCGGTGGGAGCGATTACCGTGGACACGGTGGCAAAAATCGATCCCGGGCTTTGCGCCGGTTGCCTTGTATGCATAAACGAATGCCCCAATGACGCCATTTACACAGAAAAGAAAAATACGGCAGCACCTTTCAAGCAATCTGGTTTACCGCAGTCATCGCGCATTTCCGCGACACAGGCATCGAAATTATTTTCGCCACCTCAGGGGATCAATCAACCGTCTGGTTCTAGACCGGCAAAACAGACCAACAGACTTTTAGACCAGGTTATCGATTTTATCGGCGGAACCGTCAATACCGGCCGAGGCCAGGGCACAGGCCGAAGGCAGGGTCTAGGCCGGGGCCAGGGATCGGGGCAGGGCCACGGATGCGGACGGGGCAAAGGCGGCGGGCGCGGCCACGGTCGAAATCGTTAACAATGAAAACAAAGGAATCAAGAAATAACGCTGAAGAGACTGCCGGGGAGAATCTGTTTAACCATTCCATCATGATTAAGGAGGAAGCCCGCCGGCTTGGATTTAACGGCTGCGGGATTTCCCGTGCGCAAGCGCTTCCGGAAGAGGCCATACATTTACAAACCTGGCTTAATTGTCATTATCAAGCCTCAATGGCCTATATGGAAAATCATGCCGAAAAACGGATTGATCCGGCAAAGCTGGTTTTGGGCGCGGAGTCGATCATTTCAGTGATCCTGAATTACTACCCGGCCCAAACCCAGACCGATCCTGAAGCGCCCGTTCTTTCGAAGTACGCGTACGGGAAAGATTATCACGAGGTCATCCGAAAAAAGCTCAAACGCCTCTTGCAATATATCTCTTCCAATATTGCGCCTGTTTGCGGGCGGGCCTTTGTTGACTCGGCGCCGGTGCTTGAAAAAGCCTGGGCTGCCCGCGCCGGTCTGGGCTGGATCGGCAAAAACACCTGCCTGATTTCCCCCAAAACGGGTTCGTTTTGCTTTATCGGGAGCCTTATCGTTGATATCCCTCTGCATTACGATCAACCCATTGCCGATTTCTGCGGCCATTGCACCTGCTGTATCGACGCTTGTCCTACGCAAGCCATTGTCGCCCCGCGGATGCTGGATGCCGGGCGTTGCATCTCTTACCTGACCATCGAAAACAAATCTCCAATCAGTGAGGAGTTTAAGAACCGTTTGGCCAACCGGTTGTTTGGGTGCGATATCTGCCAGGATGTCTGCCCCTGGAATAAGAAAATCGCGTCAAACCGGGAAAAAGATTTTGAGCCTCTGCCGGAATTGCTTGAAATGACCCGTGAGGATTGGTTCAACTTGGACGAAGAACAATACAACAGAATTTTTAAAAACTCAGCCGTAAAGAGAGTTAAATTTGCCGGGCTGAAAAGAAATATTGACTTTATCGCAAAGGAATCTGTAAACCGGAAAAGAAAGGAAGGAAAAAACATGACTGAACTGGATCAATATCTCCAGCCGACGGACACCATTGACTGCGCAAGCGACGCCATCCTCGCCAAAGCCCGTGAAGTGACTACGGGGTGCACCTCACCTGTAGATAAAGCCCTGGCGCTTTTTTCTTTTGTTCGCGATGATATTTCCTACAACCTCTATATGATCTCGGTCTTCAGGGAAGACTTTACGGCCTCGCGCATTCTGGCCTGGGGCAAGGGCTACTGCGTGCAAAAGGCCGTGCTCTTTGCCGCGCTGGCCAGGGCGGTGGGCATTCCATCTCGCCTGGCCTTTGCAAAGATCCTCAACCACAAGGTCCCTGAAAAAATCGTCAAGCTCACGGGGGACAACATCTTTCCCCGCCACGGTTACACCCAGTTGTTTCTGGAGAACACCTGGATCAACGTGGCGCCCACTTTCGATAAAGCCCTGTGTGAAAAAATCGGCGTGCCGGTTGTGGAATGGGACGGACGCACAGACGCCACGCTTCCCCCGGCGGATCTGCAGGGCCGTCCCTACATTGAATACGTCGAAAAATTCGGGGCCTATGCCGACCTGCCCTTTGACTGGATCGTAGAGGCAATCTCGAAGAAAGTGGGCAAAGACAAAAGACCCTGGCTGTCACGCCAGGACATTCCGACCGGTCGCTGAAGGCTTATCCGGCGCATGCCGGATGAAAATGACACGGGAAAAAATAAAATATTTCATTGACCTCTTGTTTTACTGCTGATATTCACCACGATCATGGAAACCATATTAAAATATATAGCCGCCTGTGCGGGCTGTGAAGCCTGCTTGAAATGCTGTCCCACCTATTCGATCACCGGGGAGTTGCTCTTCACGCCAAAACAGCGGCTGCAAACCGTTGAGCAGATTTTGGAAGGCCGGGCAGTCTCGGAACAGATGATTGAAAGCCTGTACAATTGCACAAAGTGCATGGCCTGTGAAAGCGTATGCCCCGCCGAAATTAAAGTTTCCGCCGTGGTGAATATGGGCAGACAAAAGCTGGTGGAACGGGGATTGGCACCCCTGCCACGGGGAAAGCAGATTATCGAAGGACTGCT
>JAFGKC010000173.1 GCA_016928765.1 Syntrophaceae bacterium | reverse complement strand
GCGGATAAAAAATTGGCTGTTTGTCTCGAAACGGCGCATCCCGCTAAATTTCCGGAAGAAATTCAGAGTCTTTTGGGGCTGAAACTGGTTGTGCCCCAAAGCTTAAAAGATATTGACGGCCGTACCGGCAGCGCGATAAATATGACAAAAAATTACATGGATTTTAAAAAATATTTACACGCAAATTTGAAAGTCAAAGAATGAAAATGTTCTGGCGTTCTGTCTTTGCTAATTTATATACTTTTATCCTCACACCTTTGCTGAGCGTCGTCTGTCTTCTGGCGGCACTGTTGGGTGATAAGCGAGGTTTAGTTTGGTGGCCGGTAGCGAGTTGCTGGGCCAAGGGGCTTTTGAAAGTCGGCGGGGTAACCAAAGTTGTTATTCACGGGCGCGAAAAGCTGAAAAAAATTCAAAGCGCCGTCTTTATGGCTAATCATGAAAGCCAGCTGGATCCGCCGGTGATGACTTATCTCACGGAAAAATCTCCGCTGAGGTTTTTTGCCAAACACACGCTTGCCTATTTTCCTATTTTTGGCCAGGCATTATGGGCAACCGGCCAGGTTTTGATTAACCGCAATAAAGCCGGCCAGGCGCTGAGAAGCATCGAAAAGACAATAGCCGGAATGAAAAACGAAGATAAGTATTTTTTTATTTTTCCAGAAGGGCAAAGATCACGTGACGGCAACCTGCTTCCCTTTAAAAAAGGCGGTTTTATGCTGGCGTTAAAAACCAAACTCCCGATTTTGCCCATAGCCATCGCAGGAACAAAAGATATCTTGCCGCCCGGTTTTATTTTCCGCAGGAGAGGGCCTGTCGTTATCGCCGTGGGCGATTTGATACCAGCCGATGCCTACGATTCCAAATCTTATAAGCAGCTTATTTCGCTTGTGCGCGGGCAGGTTGAAGAACTGCAGAAGAAGGCGAGAAAAATCTATAAAAAAATTTCCGCTCTTTAATTTCTGTTGTCTTTTATTTTTTCTAAAAAATTAAACGGGATTTTCTTTCGGCTTGTTTTTGAGAAATTGATTTTCGATTAAATCAGCAATGCCTTTGGCGTCATTGATATCAAAACAGGGCACATCAATGTTGAGCTTTGTATCCGCCGCGACGGCCAGCAGGTTATCCTTTTTTTTGAACAGAAGGTCGCGTCTCATCTCTTTTCGAAAAACTTCTATTTTAGGGAAAGGATTATCTTTATAACCTTCGGTAAGAATTATGTCAGTGTTTCTGATGTAGTTATCCCTGATATCGGCAAATGTGTAATCTTTATCTATATCCTGAATCAACGCCAGCTGGCGCGGCGAGTAAACTACGGTTGTGCTGGCTCCTGCTTTTTTGTGCCGCCAGCTGTCTTTCCCTTCATGATCAATGTCAAACCCATGCAAATTATGTTTTATTGTGGCCACGCGCCAGCCCCTTTTTACCAGCTCGGAAATGATTTTTTCCAAAAGGGTTGTTTTGCCGGAGTCTGATTTGCCCACAATAGAAACTATCGGAATGTCCATATTTTATAAATATCCTAATTTCATTTAAGATTTGCTCTCATTAAATAAAAGATGAATTATTATTGAATGCATAACATATAATTGTTTTTTTGCCCACTTGGGTATCCCCAATCTAATTATAAGAAAATCATTAACATATATATAGTTATATTATATAATTATTTAAGATAAATAATTATTGTAGGACTGAGAATTAAGGTTAATTTATTTAACATAAATGTTTGAGGAGTTTAAGGGAATATGAGGATTAAATCCAAACCATCCGTTAAAACTAAGGCATCCATTAATCTTAAAGCAACAGCTAAACGAAACAAAAAAATTAGTGCCGAGCAAGCAGAAGAACTAATACGCCAGTCCGAGGAGAGATACCGGACAATACTTGAGGAAATGGATGATGCATATTTTGAAGTAGACCTTGCCGGAAATTTCACCTTTGTCAATGATGCAAACTCTCGTCTTTTAGGATACTCCAAAAAGGAACTGCTTGGATCAAGCTTCAGGACTCAAATGCCGGAGGATGATGCTGAAAGAGTTTATAATGTGTTCAGCAATATCTACAAAACCGGTAACTCCGTAAGAGATATTTCTTACAAAGTTATAAAAAAAGATGGAACCACAGGGTTCGCCGAAACCGCAGGTTTTCCTATAAAAAATCAAAAAGGAGAAATCGTAGGCTTTAAAGGGGTTGGCCGAGAAATCACAAAGCGTAAAGAGATGGAAGAGGCTCTGCGGCAGTCCGAAGAAAAGTACCGCGTTATTATTGAAAGTATTAAAGACGGCTATTTTGAAATTGATCTTTCGGGTAATTTTATCTTTTTTAACGAATCACTATGCGAGATTCATGGTTATCCCAGAGAAGAATTGATGGGCATGAACCACCGACAGTATGCAGACAAAGAGAATGTGAAAAGAGTATTTGAAGCTTTCAATAAAATCTACAGTACGGGAGAAAGCGGTAGTATCTTTGATTATGAAATTATAAGAAAAGATGGAACTAAAAGACAAGTTGAAGTATCTGCGTCGTTAAAAAAAGATTCATCGGGTAACCCAACAGGATTTAGAGGAATTACGCGCGACGTTACCGCGCGTCAACAAACAGAAAATGCTTTACGCCAGTCCGAGGAGAGATACCGGACAATACTGGAAGAAATGGAGGAAGCTTATTTTGAAGTAGACCTCGCCGGTAACTATACTTATGTGAATGACGCGAATTGCCGTATTTTACAGTACTCAAGAGAAGAGATGCTGAGAAAAAACTTCCGTTTTGCAATGGCTGACGATGATTTCGAGTTGGTATATAATACCTTCAAGAATATTTACGCAACTGGGAAGCCACAAAAAAATATTATTTTTAAGGGCATTCGCAAGGATGGAACAATGGGATTTGCTGAATTGACTGGTTTCCTTTTGAAAAATCAAGAAGGAGAAAGCATCGGATTTCGGGGCATTGGCTTCGATATTACAGAGCGCAGGAAATTGGAAGAAGCTCTGCGGCAGTCAGAAGAGAGGTATCGAACCATAATAGAAGAAATGGAGGAATGGTATTTTGAGACGGATCTTACAGGTAATATTCTCTTTTTCAATGATGCCATAACCCGTGCCTTAAAATATCCAGCAAAGGGGTTAACAGGGCTGAATTTTAGAGCGTTCATCAAGCAGGAACAGGCGGAAGAAATTTACAAAATATTTAATCAAGTTTATAAAACAGGCGAACCAGTCAAAAACTTTCCTCAAGAATTTGTCCGACCAGATGGTAGTATAACCTATGCTGAGTTTTCTATTTTTCCCAAGCGAGATGAAATTGAAAAGATTTTTGGATTTAGAGGAGTTGGGCATGACATTACTGAACGTAAAAAAACAGAACAGCAACTCAAGCATATAGCTACCCATGATTCTTTAACAGGATTACCAAACAGAGTGCTATTTATGGATCGTCTCAAGATGGCCATTGCTCATGCCAAACGTAATAAACATAAATTAGCTGTTATGATGCTTGATCTCGATCGTTTCAAAAATATCAATGACTCACTGGGACACATGGTGGGCGATCAATTGCTTAAAGAGATAGGAATCCGGCTAACCGATCTGCTGCGCCAAAATGATACTATTTCCCGTCTTGGAGGTGATGAATTTATTGTATTATTGCCGGAAATAGTTCGAATGGAGGATGCCGGTGAGGTGGCAGGAAAAATCATAAATGTCATTCAACGGCCGTTTATATGCGATAACAATCATCTTATTACAAGCACCAGCATTGGCATTGCCATCTACCCCGATGACTGCCATGATATAGACTCTTTAATGAAAAATGCAGATACGGCTATGTACTCTGTAAAAGCACATGGTCGGAATAGCTACCGGTTTTTTGTCAATGTCAACCATTGATCAGGCAGGTAACGAGTTCGAAAGTTTTTTTGTTTTTTGGATAACTTTTGCTGTTTCATTAAAGGCATTGGTTTCTTTATATTTCTTGACAGAAAAAGTGATTCCTGTATAATAAAATCACTTAAAGTTAGCTATAGCGTTAAATCTCTTTAAGGCAAAAAGAGGAAGTGCTTCAATGTTTAATTTGTACGCTCACTCTATCATGATGAGGTTAATCCCACCGCTTTCGACAAGCAAGTCGACAAATATCAGGAAAAATATCGGTATAAAAAAAAGAGCAATATTTTATGCAGCGCTAAAGTCTGCAAGTAATTGATATATTTATTAATCGCGTCTATTAAAATTTTCGGGAGGGTTTATTAATGATGAAAAAAAATATGTTTTTGATATCAACGGTCCTTGCAATCAGCCTCCTTTTTTCTTTTTCCATAGAAAATAAGGCAATTGCCGCGGAGACCATTAAAATAGGCGCTGTTTTACCCCTGGCTGATATTACCGGAAAAGACGCATCCAGGTCCATGCAGCTTGCCGTAAAGCAGATTAATGCCGCCGGTGGTTTATTGGGGAGACAGGTGGAACTGGTTTTGGTTGATGATGAAGGTATGCCGGATAAAGCCCTCGCGGCTATAGAAAAATTGGTTAATACGGACAAGGTTGATGTAATAGTGGGCGGCGTAGGCAATGCGGTAACCATGGAAATAGCGCCTTTGTTAAAAAGATATCAGAAAATAACAGTTTGGACCGGCGCTTCTTCGAATAAAGTAGACCAGGCATTAGAAGGGCAGAACTGGTTTTTTCATCTGCACGCATGGGATTATGAACTGGGTCCTTATTATGAAAGGATATGGAGAGAAATTGTACAGAAATACCCTGCTGTTAAGAAAAAAATAATATACGTCTTTTACAGAGAAGATCCTTTGGGCTCTGATATTTATAATGTGAGCGTTCCCGTGGCGCAAGCCAATTTAAATATGCTGAAGGGGGAAGCTTACCAAGACGCCGCTGATTTCCCCGCGTTATTAAAGAACGTCGTAAAATTTAATCCAAATATTTTTATTTGGGATGGTTCAGAAAAAGACGCTGCCCCGATTTTGGAAGCGGCTAAAAATTACGGATTCGCGCCACCCGTTTTCCTAGGTAAATCAGTGGCTACATGGCCTGCTGATTTTGGCAAGCAAGTTGGCTCCGAAGGAGTCATGTTTTATAGTTTCTGGCATGAATCCATGAAAGATAGAAATAAGCCATGCCTCGAATACATTGATGCTTTCGGCAAGGAATTCAAAGAGACGCCCGCGACTTACTTCGGCCCTTTAGCTTATTCAAATATAATGATCGTTGCTGATGCCATCAAAAAAGCAGGTTCTTTGGAAAGGGAAGTATTGATAAGCACGCTGGCGGCGACAAAATATGATTCTCCCCTGGGGGACACTATCGCGTTTAACAGGTCTTTGGGTGTAACGCATCAGGCGCCAATTTATCCCAAGCTGTTTCAGTGGCAAAGCGGAAGCGTAAAAATTATCTGGCCGTGGGAATTAGCCACAGGTAAATTGATTTATCCATTCCCGGCTCAGAGTTTTAATCCACCGCCCTCTTTGGAAGAAGAAGAGCCTTTGCCACCTCCACCTCCTGCTAAAACGGCTGCACCAAAACCAAAACCAGCGGTTAAAAGTACACCAAAACCAGCTGCGGCGCCTGTAAAAAGTGTTGCTCCCGTAGCTAAGCCTAAGCCTACAGCGCCGGCTTCTAAGCCTGCCCCTAAACCGACGGCGGTAGCTCCAACTCCGACTCCGGCTCCGGCTCCGGCTCCGGCCCCAGCTCCGCCCCCAGTTGCTCCGGCTCCTAAACCTGCACCAGCTGTGCCAGAAGCTCCGGCTGCAAATATGGCCGGTGCCTGGGCTGTAGATGTTGTAACACCGCAAGGCCCGGGTCATCCTTACTTTGACTTAAAACAGCAGGGTAATAAATTAACAGGTAATTACGTAGGCACATTTGGAGAGTCATCGGTAGGGGGATCTGTT
>JAFGKC010000172.1 GCA_016928765.1 Syntrophaceae bacterium | reverse complement strand
TCGTTAATGAGGAATTTCCCCTTTTAAAAACAAAAAATCTATGCTAATAAATAAAAAACTATTTATAATTATAACTTAAGGAGGTTTAATTCAAATTAAATGGCGGTTAAGATTAGACTAACTCGTATGGGCTCGAAGGGTAAGCCCTTTTACAGAATTGTAGCAGCGGACAACGATTTTCCCAGGGATGGAAGATTTTTGGAAATTTTAGGTAATTATGATCCTAAAAAAAATCCGGCAGAGATTATTGTTAAAGAAGACCGTGTCAAGGATTGGCTGTCCAAAGGCGCTAAAGCGACATTAACAGTGGCTAACTTACTGAAAACAAAGGGAATTCAGGCGGCGGTTAAATAGTTGTTTTAAATGAGGAATACATGAAATAAGCACAACGATAATTATTAATAACATCGCCTAAACAAAATTGAAAATAGTGAGTTCAAAGTACCCCCAAAGAATTAATCAAAATCAGTGGAGGTTATGACGATGAAAGAATTGATCAAGTACATATCTCAATCATTGGTGGATAATCCGGACAAAGTTGAGGTTACTGAAGTTATCGGCGAGCAAACATCTGTAATTGAATTACGCGTGGCAAAAGAAGATTTAGGTAAAGTTATCGGCAAGCAGGGCAGAACGGCTAAAGCAATAAGGACAATTTTAAGCGCGGCTTCCGCCAAGCTAAATAAGCGTTCTGTTCTGGAAATAATCGAATAGCTGGAGATGGATTTCTTTGTCCTGGGAAAAGTCTTAAAAACCCGTGGTTTACACGGATGTTTAAAAGTAATATCTTATGCCCAGAAACAGGATGCATTTGACGGTTTAAAGTATATTTTCGTTGAGAAATCGACGGGACAAAAGAAAGAATATCAAGTTAAAAAAATAGAAAGATCCGGTAAATTTCTTTTTTTACAGCTTGATGAAATAAACGATCTTGATGCTGCAGCATCTTTAGTGGGCTGCAGTATTTTTTTGCCCAAAGAGTTACTCCCGCCACTTCCGGAGGGGGAATATTACTGGTCAGACATCATAGGGCTTGAAGTTATTAACCAGGACGGTAGAATTTTGGGAAAGATAGAATCTATTTTCCCCACCGGAAGCAATGACGTGTATGTTTGTAAGGACGGAAAGAAGGAAACACTGCTTCCGGCGATAGCTGACGTTATCGATGAAATTCACATAAAAAAAGGTTTTATGAAGGTGAAATTGCCGAAAGGGCTATAGAAAAAGTGATAAGATTTGATGTGCTTTCCATATTCCCTGAAATGTTTCAGTCTCCGCTAAATTACAGCTTATTAAAAAAAGCTCAGGACAAGGGTTTAATTCAGTTTTTTTTTCATAACATTCGCGACTGGGCGCAGGATAAACACAAAATGACCGACGACGCTCCGTATGGCAGCGGTTGCGGAATGGTAATGAAGGTTGAACCAGTAGAGAAAGCCCTGCACGCGGTGAGAAAGCAGGAAATGGATCCCCTGGTAGTTCTAATGACTCCTCAAGGAGAAACATTCAATCAAAAAATAGCATCCGAATTGGCTGAAAAGAAGCAAATAATTATTATCTGCGGCCGTTATGAGGGTGTGGATGAAAGAATAAGGCAGCATTTGACCGACCGGGAAATATCAATCGGTGACTATATACTAACCGGCGGAGAGATTTCCGCGATGGTTCTGATGGACGCTGTTTCACGGCTAGTTCCCGGTGTTTTAGGGAATGAACAATCAGTGGAGGGAGAATCGTTTTCGCAGGGGCTACTGGAATATCCGCAATACACAAGGCCCGCCCAATACAAAGGCTGGGGGGTTCCTGATGTCCTCCTTTCCGGTAATCACGCGGAAATCGAAAAATGGCGTAAAATGGAATCATTGAGAAAAACATATAAAAAGAGGCCGGATTTACTCGAAAAAACTCAACTTTCTGACGAGGATCGGATAAAACTGCAAAAAATCAAGCTTGAAGATGCATAATGTCTTGATTTTGTGCGTTATTTAATGTAGTAACGCGCGGATTATGATTTATGTGGCTCTTTTACATTATCCGGTATTGAATAAAGAAGGCCAAGAGGTCACAACATCCGTTGCCAACATGGATATTCATGATATTGCCAGAGCGGCTAAAACCTATGGCGTAAAAGCTTTTTATATTGTGAATCCCATTGAAGCGCAGCGGGAATTTGCCCGCGAAATCATCAGACACTGGCAGGAAGGATATGGAGCGGAGTTTAATAGATCACGCAAAGAAGCATTTGCTCTTATCAGAATAAAAAATAATTTGTCTGATGTATTGACGGATATAGAAGAAGAAACAGGGCGCGAACCTCAGAGTATTGTCACCGGTGTAAATTTGCCGGAACAAAACTTAAAATTTTCCGAGCTCCAACAATTATTACAAAAGGAAGATTTGCCTTATTTGCTGATTTTTGGTACAGCATCAGGATTAGCGAAGCAGGTTATTCAAGAAGCGAATTTTAAGCTGGAGCCGATAAAAGGCATAGGTGATTATAGTCATCTATCCGTGAGGTCGGCCGCAGCAATTATATTGGATAGAATCAGAAAAAAATAAATCAGCTGATATTGATATAAAGCAGGAGGAAGTACTAAAAATGAACGTTTTAGAAATGATTGAAAAAGAACAAATGAGAGGGGATATTCCCAGTTTCAAAGCAGGTGATACGATAAAAGTTCATGTTCGCATTATTGAAGGACAAAAACAGCGCATTCAGGCGTTTGAAGGAGTAGTTATCCGCAGACGGCGCGGCGACAGCAGATCAAGCTTTACAGTAAGAAAAGTATCTTACGGTGTTGGTGTAGAAAGAACATTTCCCCTGCATTCGCCGGTTATTGATCGCATTGAAGTTGTCAGCAGAGGAAAAGTGCGACGATCTAGGCTTTATTATTTGAGAAGTTTACGCGGTAAAAAAGCGAGGATTAAAGAGGCGACAAATAAAAGCTAAAAAATTGTCTTTAACTTTAATCTATAAACACGAATTATTATTTTCATGGAAGTATTTCCATGGACGCATTTGAAAAAATCGCCCGCCTCGAAGGATATAAATATATTGCCGGTATAGACGAAGCAGGCCGCGGGCCGCTGGCCGGACCAGTGGTTGCCGCGGCGGTAATATTTCCTCCAGCTTATACAAATAACCAAATCAATGATTCCAAGAAACTTACCGCGCGTAAAAGAGAAGACCTCTTCGAAATAATTAAAAACGACGCGGTAGCGGTTGGACTGGGAGTCGTTGATAACGAAATAATTGATAAAGTAAACATTCTCCAGGCCACATTTTTAGCCATGCGCGAAGCTGTTTTTGAGCTATCCATGCCACCGGATTATTTGCTGATAGACGGATTACATGGTTTGGCCATTAAACTTCCTCAAAAAGCTCTGGTCAAGGGTGACACAATCAGCGTTTCTATCGCCGCCGCCTCTATTATTGCTAAAGTTACCCGTGACCGCATCATGGAAATTTATCACCGGCAGTATCCACACTATAATTTCACTCATAATAAGGGATACGGGACAAATGAACATTGTCTTGCCATTGAAAAATACGGCAGCTGCAAAATTCACCGCAAATCGTTTCACCTTAAAAAATCCAAATTAAACCAAAACTCGCTAAACTTATTCTAATATATTGAATGATAACCGTTAATTAGCGCTTACCGAAATAGAAATAAATTACTTGTCAAGTATTAAGAAGAAACTTTTTTTATCGAAGAAGGTTGATTATAAAGTAAGTAATCGGAGAAAATAATTATCGCCGTTTTGATGAAAATGTTTTATCTTTAATTATCATTTTTAATCTCAAATATTAATTTATCAAAAATACCTAATTAGATTTGATAAACAAATGAAGTATAAAACAAAAAATGAAACAGGAAAAAAAGGGGAACAGATTGCCGCAGTGTATTTAAAAAAGAACGGCTATAAGATAAAAGAACTGAATTTTCGTTGCCCTCTTGGCGAGTTAGATATTATAGCGAGTGAAAAGAAAGTAATCGTCTTTGTAGAAGTTAAAACAAGATATTCTCAAGAACTCGGTTATCCCGAAGAGGCGGTTAGCGTTAAAAAACAAAAGAAACTTTCGCAGCTGGCACTTTGGTATATGCAAAATAAAAAACTAACTGACGTATCAGCCCGTTTTGACGTTGTCGCGGTTACTCTGCATCCGGATAGAAACGAAATTAAATTAATTAAAAACGCTTTTGATTTTATCGAGAGTTAGAATTAGCTTTCTGTGTTGTTTTAAAATGGCTCATTGCAGGTTTGCCGATAGGGTAAACGTTAAAGCCTATTTTAAAGCATTTAGCGTGGTCAACTATATTTCGTCCGTCAAAAAGAAAAGCCGGTTTAATCATTGATTTATAAATTTTACGAAAATCCAGATTCCTGTATATATTCCAGTCAGTAAGTATGGCAATCGCATGGCATCCGGCAACCGCTTTATACGGGTCTTCCTCGTATTTCACGTTTTCGTCAATATCAGCTAAATCAAGAGCGGCATTTTTAAGAGCCTTGGGATCGGAAATGGTCACTAAGGCCTGCTCGGCCAGTAATTTTCTCGTTATGTAAGTGGCCGGACTTTCTCTTGTATCTCCGGTATTGGCCTTAAAGGCAAAACCGAATACGCATATTCTTTTCCCTGCCAGAGTATTAAACATACTGCCGAGAATGTTCGTGATAAATCGTTGCTGCTGGTATTCGTTCATTTTAACGACACTTTCCCAGTAAGCGGCTACTTCCGGCAGACCGTAATATTCGCACAGATATGCCAAATGAAGGATATCTTTTTTAAAACAGGAGCCGCCGAAACCGATTCCCGCCTGAAGGAACTTGCTTCCTATGCGGCTATCCATTCCCACCGCTTTGGCAACTTCCGATACATCGGCTTCAGTTTTTTCACAAAGAGCCGAAATAGAATTTATAGAAGAAACACGTTGCGCTAAAAAGGCATTTGAAACGAGCTTGGAAAGTTCAGAGCTCCATATGTTTGTAGTGATGATTTTTTCTTTGGGAACCCAACGTGAGTAAATATTGACCAGCTCTTGTCTCGCTTTCAAGCCGTTTTTCGTATCGCGAGAACCGATAAGCACGCGATCCGGATTTTCCAGATCTTTGATGGCAGTTCCTTCGGCGAGAAATTCAGGGTTGGAAAGAACTTCGAATTTAATCTTTCCTTTGGCTGGCGCCAAAATTTTTTCCATTGCCGCGGCTGTTTTAACGGGCAAAGTGCTTTTTTCTATAACAATTTTAGAAGATTTAGAATTTTCCAGAATTTGGCGGGCTGTTTTTTCCCAATATTGTAAATCCGGAGCTTTGCCGGCGCCTTCACCGAATGTTTTTGTCGGTGTGTGCACGCTGACAAAAATAATGTCGTTTTCAGTAATTGCCTTTTCTATATTATTTGAAAAGAATAAGTTTTTTCCGCGCGTTTTTTTTATAATTTTGTCTAATCCCGGCTCATAAACGGGAAGATCATGCGAATTCCATGCGTTAATGCGTTCAGGATTAATATCTACGACAGTTACGCGATAATCAGGGCATTTTGAGGCAATCATCGCCATAGTTGGGCCACCGACGTAACCTGCACCGATACACAATATGTTCTTTTTGAATTTCATTATATATTAGTAGCCTCCGCTGGCTTAGAGATTTTTCAGTGCTTCGCGAAAATATTCAATTGTTTTTACTAAACCGTCATCAAGAGATATTTTTGGTTTCCAGCCGATTTTTTCAGACGCAATGGTGATATCGGGTTTACGCTGAGTAGGATCGTCAGCGGGAAGAGGATGAAATGATATTTTTGAATTACTGTTGGTCATTTTGATAATTTTTTCTGCGATTTCCAAAATGGTATATTCCTGCGGATTGCCCAGGTTTACCGGCCCGTAAAAATCATCAGGTGTGTTCATCATGCGCATCAGTCCATCTACCATATCATCAACATAACAAAATGACCTGGTTTGAGAACCGTCTCCATAAACTGTTATTTCCTTGCCCTGCAGAGCTTGAATAATGAAGTTGCTGACCACACGACCGTCTTTTATTGCCATGCGCGGGCCATACGTGTTAAAAATTCGTGCTATTTTTGAATTAACGTTGTTTTGGCGGCGATAGTCCATCATCAGGCATTCCGCGGCGCGCTTTCCTTCATCGTAGCAGCTGCGAATACCTACCGGGTTTACCCGTCCCCAATAAGTTTCTTTTTGCGGATGTTCTTCCGGATCACCGTAAACTTCCGAAGTGGATGCCTGGAGAATTCTAGCTTTCGCTCTTTTGGCGATCCCCAGCATATTAATTACACCGATAACGTTTGTTTTGACGGTTTTAATGGGATTTTGCTGGTAGTGAATAGGTGAAGCCGGACAGGCAAGATTATATATTTCATCAACTTCCAGATAGACCGGATTAACTATGTCATGGCGAATCAATTCAAAGTGCGGATCGCCCGTAAGATGATTAACATTGTCTCTCGTGCCGGTAAAAAAATTATCCACGCAAACAACGTAATTGCTTTCTTTTACCAGTCTTTCGCAAAGATGAGAGCCTAAAAATCCCGCTCCGCCTGTAACCAATATTCTTTTTATCATATAATCTCAGTATTCATTGTGGCAATTAATCATACATTTTGATATTAAACTTAAACGGGCGTAAGTTGTCAACTAGAAAAAATATATTTTCTCGGGAACAAAATGAAGAAGAACAATGATTTTAAAAAAGGTGAGCTTTACATTGTTGCCACGCCAATCGGCAATTTGGAAGACATATCTATGAGAGCGCTTAGGGTAATGAGGGAAGCGGACATAATTGTTGCCGAAGATACCCGTCACACCAAAGCGATGCTTAACGCTTTTAAAATATCAACGCCGCTTATTAGCCTGCACGAACATAACGAAAAAGAAAAAAGCGCATTGATTATTGAAAAAATAAACACGGGAAAAGATATTGTTTATGTGACGGACGCGGGGACTCCCTGTATTTCCGATCCCGGTTGTTTTTTAATATCCAAGGCGCATGATGAAAATATAAAAGTGATTCCTGTTCCCGGGCCTTCAGCTGTTATTACCGCGTTGAGCGTTTCAGGATTTTCCGCCGATAGTTTTGTTTATTGCGGATTTCTTCCGTCGCGTGAAAATGACAGGAAAAAATATCTGGAAGTGTTAAAAAACGAAGAGAGAACAATAGTTTTTTATGAATCGCCGATGAGGATTATGGCCAGCTTAAATAACTTACATGATGTTCTGGGTAACCGCCAAATTGTATTAGCCAGGGAAATAACTAAAAAGTTTGAGGAAATTAGAAGAGGTGATATTTCCGCAATCGTTGATGAATTAGCGGATAGAAAAATTAAAGGGGAAATAACAATAATTATCAAAGGACAAAAAATCAATGCAAAAACCTTATCAGATCAGGAAATAAAAGAAAAAATCAGCGAAATAAGAATAGCAAACAATAAATTGTCTTTGCGTGACGCTGTTGCCGCGGTCGCGAGCAATACCGGCGTATCCAAAAAGAGAGTTTATGAAATAGGCATCAAATTGGATAAAGAAAAGAGTAATTAAAAAAGTGCGGGAAATTTTTCCCGCACTTTTTTTGATTTTAAGCCTTCAGTGCATTTAATTTAGAAAGTGTTGTTTCCGCTTCGGCAATTACGCGATCAATAAGTTCTTTTGTGGTCGGAATGTCGGTAATGCCGCCGCAAGCCTGTCCGGCAAAGAGAATGCCTTTCTCCACATCACCCTCGTCAAGTGCGATTAAATGCTTCATATTTCCTACAGCCTGACGGGCCAAAACCCAAAGATTATGGCCTTCTTCTGCACGTAACATTTCAATGGTTACAGCCATAAATTTAGGAAATGATAAATTTAAAAGTTTTTTGACTAATAAGGCTCCCCTGAAGGCATCAAACAAAGGAAATCCCCTTTTCATCATCTTTTCTGCTTCTTTTGTTTTTAGAACACGTCCATCAAGTCCATCGAATACATGGCTGTATAAAGTATCCTGCTCGGTGGCTTCCAAACAAAGCTTTTTAAAATTTTCGTGAACGATACTCTCCGTGGTTAACATAAATCTACTACCCATGGAAATCCCATCTGCCCCAAGCGCAAGTGCTGCTGCCAGCCCCTGTCCATTGTAAAACCCACCGGCCGCAATTAAGGGAACTTTAACCATACTGGCGACAAGAGGTATCAAAACCATCGATGTGGCCGCGGCGCCATGGGCTGCCGCTTCATGTCCTGTAACCGCCAGCGCATCACATCCCATTTGTACTGCTTTAGTAGCATGTTTGGAAATAGCTATAGTCCCCATTACCTTACCTCCATAAGCATGCACATCGTTAACGAACCATGGTTTACCCAGGGAATAGTTTATTATGGGAACTTTTTCTTCAATGGCAACAGAGATGTTTTCTTTTGCACCGGGACCAATTAATATCTGATTAACACCAAAAGGCTTGTCGGTCATATCCCGAACCTGTTTTATGCTTTCTTTTGTTTCTTTCGGATTGAATCTGGCAATAGCAAGCATTCCGAGTCCGCCTGCGTTGCATACGGCTGCAACCAATTTAGGCTCGGTAACCCAGTTCATTCCGGCCAACATGATAGGGTGTTGGATTCCGAATAGTTCAGTCATTTTTGTTTTCAACATAGTTTCTCCTTAAATTTTTATTTCTTTTGTTTAGCTACATAAGACAAGAATGAACGGAAGTCAAAAGTTTTTATTATTCTGCTTAATCACTGATATTATTGGATTAAAACGAATAAAAGGAAAATGAAATTAATAAAATATTTATTTATTTATTTTTTATGATTTTTTTTATCCGCTTTCTCATCAAATTGGGCGAGAAGTTCTTGCAGGTTCATGTCGTGTTCTTCCAAAATCAAATAACGCTGCTCATCCTCATCGGAAGCGTTTAATTGCAAGGAGCCATTTTCTTTGGACGCATCTTCTACTGTGGACATATAGATAACATCCTGAATGGCGTTCGGGTCGATAAGAGAAGAAACATGGTCTTTTTCTTTTGAAGATTCCGCCGCCATGCTGAAACTTTTATGTGGATGAACAAACGATGAAAGCCGGTTGCTTAAAAATTCTTTCTCGTATTGCTTCATCGTGAACATGCCTTCATTTTTGCTGGTAACCATAATATTTTCCAGCTGGGTCAGCTTATTTTCGCGAATGGTGCTTTGCACGGATGG
>JAFGKC010000171.1 GCA_016928765.1 Syntrophaceae bacterium | reverse complement strand
TATTTAATTTCCTGCAATTTCGCGCGAGCAATACGCGCCTGATTAGTATTGGGATAATCTTTAATTACCTGCTGTAAAAGCAATTTGGAACTTGTTTTGTCCCCCAGATTAAGAAACGACAGTCCCTGTTTGAGTAGAGCATAAGCCACTCTACTGCCGCCTGGATAATTTTTTACTACTTTTTCGTACTCCAAAATTGCTTGTTCATATTTTTTTTCAAAAAAGTAGCACTCGCCGATCCAGAATTGAGCATTATCCGAATATTCACTTTTTGGATAAGTGGCCAGGAAATTTTGAAATTCTGTTCTTGCTTTACTGTAATTACCCTCTTTAAAGGTATTATAGGCGATGGAATATGCGCGGTCTTTGTCTGAAGCTTTAGACTCCGGTACATTAATTTCTGATTTGCTTTTATCCATGCTATTAGTCGAAATATTCTTTCCGCCTATTTCCAAAAAATTTTCAATGAAATTTATTTTCAGAAGAAGATTGTCCAGTTGCTGTTCTTGTTTTTTCACGTTGGCAGTCAATGCTTCTAGTTGACCTCGCAGCTGGTTTAAGTTGTCTCTCAGATCAGTAAGATCAGCCGCAGCGTTTGCCTGTCCCTTTCTCATGGCTTCCGTAGCGTCCACACTTTTTTTCATGGTGGCAATATCCGCATCCATAGCTGCGAGCTTTTCTTCCACTTTTTTGTTCAGATCAGACTGAACATCTTTTAGATCAGAAGTGGTAGCGCAACCAAAAACCGCGATTACGAAAAATGTTATCAGCAGGTAAGCTAAATTTTTCAATTTCTATAACCTCAAAACGAGATGCGCTTATTGAACAACTCGAAAATGAGCGCGTCTGTTTTTTGCCCACGCTTCTTCATTAGATCCTGAATCCAGAGGACGTTCTTCGCCATAACTAATGGTTTTCATTCTTGCCCCATCCACACCCAGATTAATCAAATATTTTTTTGCTTCCTGTGCGCGTCTTTCTCCAAGGGCCATGTTATATTCTGATGTACCTCTTTCGTCGCAATGTCCTTCAACTATTATGTTGAAATCGCTATTCTTAAGGAGAATATCCGCGTTGGCTTTCATAATACCGCGAGCCTCCGGGCCGATGTTGGATCTATCAAAATCGAAGTTGATGTCTTTTAAAGCCTCTTGGGCAGCGGCAGCCGAAAGTTTCGCTGCATCTTGAGCGGCAGATGATTGTTCCTGAGCAGTACCTTCAGCAACTACCGCTTTCTTTTCAGCACAGCCAGAAAATAAAGCCAGACTGAAAACTGCTACGAGCAAAATCCCCATCATTGTCATCTTCTTTTTCATCATTATTTCTCTCCTTTCATACTGTTTTTTCAATTTAGATTGGTTGAAAGTTAAACACAATTCACATCTTATCGTCAATAAAAAAAGCATTGTTAAATACTGGAATAGTAAAAAGACAAGCTGCATCAATTAGTTAAAGCTATTTTTGAAGTTTTCTTAAATATGATCATATTTATAGTAGAAAATTCAAAAAAAAGCAACCCTAGTAACAAAATTTTATTTTTTGAAGCGAGAAGACCAAGCAGGCATAACCGAGCGATTGGCTTTTTCATTTAAAAATCTTATATTTAAACCATTGGCGTTCATGATGCAAATTCTGCTGCGGGAAGCAGTTTTTGAAGTATATACTATTTGTCTGCCGGAAGGAGACCAGGAAGGTGATTCATTATCAGCGTTATCAAAAGTTAATTGGATAAGATTATTGCCTTCTATATCAATGGAAAAAATCTGGTATCTTCCATAAACTCTTCCTTCGTAGGCGATACGGTTACCGCGGGGCGACCAGGAAGGCGATGTATTGTAATTTCCCTCATAAGTTATTCTTCTGACATTATTGCCATCAGCATCCATCACGTATATTTGCGGTGAGCCTGATCGGTTGGAAACAAACGCTATTTGGCTGCCGTCCGGAGACCAAGCTGGAGAAACATCAATGGAATAGCTGTGCGTCAAACGATTAAGCCGCAGAGTTTCTACATTTAAAGAATAAATGTCCTCAATGCCTTCTTTGCTCAGTGTTAAAAGCAGATATTTGCCGTCCGGAGAAAATGACCCGCATAAGTTCAGACCTTCATATGCGGCTACCTTCCTTTCCGCTTTTGCTTGCAGATTTTTTATAAACACTTTTGGGGTGCCTTCTTTAAAAGACGTAAAGGCTACATATTTATTGTCTGGTGACCATCGTGGTGACATAATTAGTGATTGGTGATTCGTAATTTTAGTCAGATTTGATCCGTCATAATCAATGGTATAAATATCAGAAGAGTCATTATTTTTAGAGACAAACGCTATTTTTGAGTTGAATTCTCCCTCGTCTCCGGTGAGAGCAAGTAAAATATCCGAGGCGATATTCTTGGCTAAATCTTTTTGATTGCCGTAAGCAGAGGTATATTTTTTACTCATGATGAGTTCGCTTCGCGTAACGTCAAAAAGTCTGGTGTCGACTATAATGTGTTTGCCTTTTTGCGATATGTTGCCCCTTACCAAATAATCAGCGCCGATGAGAGACCAATCAGGGAAATATACTTTTTCTATAGCTTCAGGATTGCCAGGTTCCATTTTTTCCAGAAAACTGTTTTTGTTTAAAATATTAAAAATTCCGGTCATGGAAAGGTATTTTTTTATTTCATCAGCAAGCGAAACGCAGATATTGGTCGATTGCGTAGCGCCCGAGGATATATTGTTCAAATCGCAGATAGCGATAGGAAATTGCTGGAATGACGGGGAATCTATGTCTATGTAAATTTTCGCCGATGACTGATTAGGCAAAATAAGACAGATAAATATTGCTAATGTAAGTAACGCGATTTTAGTAAATTGCTTCATGTAAGTACTGCCTTTCTTGGTTTAACGTAGTTCATTTGAGTGAAAACGGATTCCCATATCAATATGATTTCCGGATATATACGCGGGAAATGGAGGGAAGGGAGCCGATTTTTTAACGGCGTTTAGCGCGGAATCGTCAAAATATTTGTTTCCTGAGCTTTTTTCAAATCCGATATGTTCCAGAGCTCCCGCGCGTGATATTTTTACCTCTATTATTGTTTCCACGTTATCTTTAGGCATTAACGCAGCGGGTAGGGTCCAGTTCCTTTTAACTCTGGTCTGAATCAGCGCGATGTATTCATTTCTTTGTGATGCTGACTGACCAGATACACCCACTGCTCCGGTGGAAGCGGATACAGAGGAATTTGCCGTGTTAGCAGCGCTTTTTTCCTCGTCCTGGCTGATTTCCTTTTGTTTGATTGATTCAATCGCTTTTTCTATTTTTAATTTATTTGTGTCTTCTTTCTTAATAGGCGCGGAATCAAGACCTGCAACTTCTCTTTTTATAATGGATGAAGTTGATGTTTGGGTATCCTCGACATACTCGCCAAGCGAGGAGGACTCTCTGCCGAGGGCGACATCAGAACCGACCAGCTGGACGGAATAGACGGGTCCAAAAGTAATGCGCCGGGGAGAGGAAGGGATAGAAACAAACACCAGGCTAATGACAACAAAATGAAGAATCAGGGAAAGATAAATCATTTTATGGAATTTGTTGTCGGAATTGATTTGAACGTTTTGTGGCGTTCTGAATTTCATTTCATTCCTTCGGGCGGTTCTGTGATCAACCCGAGTTTATCGACGCCTGCCTTGCGTACTTCCGACATGACTTGAACGACGAATCCGTAAGGAACACTTCTATCGGCGCGCAAAAATACTTCGCGGTCGATCCTGTTGGAAAATATTGCTTCCAGCTTGAAATTAAGCTCTCCCAGCTGCATTTTATTTTTATTTAAAAATATTTCTCTTGCCTCGGTTATGGTTAAAACAAGTTTTTCCTCGGTCACATCGACGCTTTTTGATTTTACTCTGGGCAGGTTAACATCAATTCCCATGGAAAGCATTGGCGCGGTAACCATAAAAATAATCAGAAGCACGAGCATAACGTCGACAAAGGGAGTGACGTTAATTTCCGACATGGCTTTTTGTACTGTGTTTCTTCTGCGTAATGAGCGCATAATATTTACTTTCGGATAAAATACCGTTCAACGATGTTTAAAAACTCGGCGGCGAAATTATCCATTTCCTGAACCATTATTTTGGATTTGTTTAAAAAGTAATTGTAAAAAATTACCGCGGGTATGGCCGCGGCGAGCCCCGCGGCGGTAGCGACCAGCGCTTCGGAAATACCGGGAGCGACAACAGCAAGGGTTGCCGAACCGCGCGCGCCTATTCCCTGAAAAGTATCCATGATTCCCCAGACCGTGCCGAAAAGTCCTATAAAGGGGCTTGCCGAACCAGTAGTTGCCAGAAAACCAATCGCGCTTTCCAGTTTGGTCATCTCGCTGTTACTGGCGTTGTTTAAGGACCGCTCGATATTGTCAAGTGAGGAAAGATTAATACCATCGGCTGAACGGTCAGAACCTTTTGTTTTGGTGTTAACTTTGGACAGCTCTTCGTAACCCACGCGGAATACCTCTGCCGTTGTGGATATTTTATATTTTTTGGCAGCCGTGTTTACATCAGATAAGTTGCTGCTTTTTAGATAATCAGCGCGAAAATCATCGTTCTCTTTTTTGATTTTGCGGTAATATTTAAATTTGAAGAAAATAATCGCCCAGGAAACGACGGAAAAAACCAGCAGGACCAGAAGAACGAATTTGACCATTAGCCCCGCGTCAAGAACCATTCCCAAAACGCTGCCGTGAAAATTGCCTCCTAAATCTAATGAGCCGATTTCTTTCACTATTTACTCTCCCTGAATAGATTTTTTTACGGTTAGCGTAACCTAAAGGAAAAAAGAAGTGTTGTCAACACCTCTTTTTTGTTCCTTAGTGTAAAAAATAATTTTTAAGAAAAGATATTGGTGATTTCCTTGATAATGTACTTGCTGGTTATAACAATCACAGCATTTCCGGCGTGAAAGCCACGACATCGTCGATGCATTTCGTATCAGCAAGGAGCATCACCAGCCGGTCAATTCCCAAAGCGATACCGGCCGCGGCGGGTATTTTTTCAAGAGATGAAAGAAATTTTTCCGGCATCGGATAATTTTTCCAGTTTTTACGCGCGCGTGACTGTAAAGTATCCAAGAATCGTTTTCTTTGTTCCTCTGCGTCTACAAGCTCTGAAAAACCGTTAGCAAGTTCCAATGATCCTATATATAGTTCAAAGCGCTCGGCGATATCCGGAGTGTCGTTTTTTAACTTCGCCAGCGTGGAGTGGGCGGAGGGGTAATCATATATAAATGTGGGCCGGACAGTTCCGAGATGCGGTTCGACGCAGTCCGCCATAATTTCTTCAAACTTGTCATCAGCGATGGCCTGATCACAGCTGATTTTCGTGTATCTGGAAAAGGCTTCCGCGACGCTTATTTTTTCCCAGGGAGGGGCGAGATTGATATTTCTATTTTGCCAGATAATATTTTCTGCACAGCCCATTTTATTGAATACTTCAATAAGCATATTTTCACACTGCTCCATTAGCCGTAAATAATTGAATCCGGAAACATACCATTCCAGCATAGTAAATTCCGGCAAATGCAGGTTGCCCCTTTCCGCGTCGCGGAAACACTTGCAGATTTGAAAAATACGCGGATACCCCGCGGCGAGAAGCCGTTTCATGCATAATTCCGGAGAAGTTTGTAAAAACCATTCTGCCGAGGTAATGGCTTCTATATGTTCTTCCGGCGCCGGCGCGGGAATTCTCAGCGGCGTTTCCACTTCCAGAAAATCGTGATTGATAAAATATAGGCGGATATTTTGAATCAATCCGGCGCGCAGATCCAAATAATCTTTTTTGCGCGCCAGATTATGTGTATCGTCAAAATGTGATGCGGTCAATTAAGCCATCATCCTTTGACGCGCGTCAGGTATTCCGACGTGCGCGTATCCACGCGAATTTTTTCTCCCTCGCTGACAAAAGTAGGCACCTGAATGGTATATCCGGTTTGCACTTTTACCGGTTTGGTCGCGCCGGATACCGTGTCTCCTTTAGCCCACGGGTCAGCCTCGGTGACAACAAGTTCGACAAAATTAGGAAGGGTCAGGCCGATGGGGCGGTCTTCAAACAGCAGGATTTCCACATCGAGATTGTCGATTAAAAAATTTTGAGCGTCACCTACTTGTTCTTCGGTTAAAAAGACCTGTTCGTAATTTTCATTGTCCATGAAACAGTATTTATCGCCTTCTTTATAGAGATACTGCATTTTCTTTTCGCGCAGGTCTGCCGGTTCAAAGTTATCCACGGAACGGAAGGTACGTTCGAACTGGTTTCCATTGATCATGTTTTTAAGCTTGGTGCGATACAAAGCCTGCCCCTTACCGGGTTTGACAAAATTGAATTCGATGATGACATACGGGTCGTTGTCGATTTTCAGACGCAGCCCTTTTCTTAAATCACTGGCGGTGTACATAAATAATCATTCTCCTTAATTACTGGCAGTTCAGTAATTTGATTTTTAATTTGAAGATCTTCCTATTCTAATTAAGTAAAATTGTCAAAAAAATATTGAAATTTGCGCATTTCGGCTTTTGTGGATGAAGAAATGCTGACTAGGGGTATTTTACCTGCTTTTCCCGGGATATCGGCAACATATTGGGGAAGGGCAAGGCCGGAACATTCACGGCGAAGATTTTCCATCATTTTTATGCCTGATTCTATACTCGTGCGAAAATGCCGGCAACCCTTTACCGGCTCGCAGTGAAAAAGGTAATAAGGCCGGACAGATATTTTTTGCAGGCCGTATAGAAGCGCGCGCATTTTGTCTTCAGAATCGTTAACTCCTTTTAAAAGAACAGCTTGATTGGAAACAGGAATTCCGGCTTCCTGCAGCATATTGCAGGCGCGTGCCGCGTCAGCCGTAAGTTCCGCCGGAGAATTAAACTGTGTGTTAAACCAAAGAGGTCGATAGCGTTTGAGTATCCGGCAAAGGTTTTTTGTTATTCTCATCGGCATAACGGCGGGCGCGCGGCTGCCGATGCGGATAATTTCCACGCTCCGGACAGTTTTGATGCCGGCCAAAATGCTTTCCAGTTTTTCGTCGTCATAAATTAAAGGATCGCCGCCGGATATGATTACTTCTCGTATTTGCGGTGATTTCTCCAGATAACGGATAAAGCCGCCAAGGCGAGTTTTAAAATTTCCGCTTTTTGGTTTAGCCCAGAATCTTTTTCGGTTGCAGTGGCGGCAGTGGACGGCGCAAACCTCAGTAACCAACGCCAGACAGCGATCAGTATAGCGATGAATCAATTTGGGGACGGGCATTTTAGTATCTTCTTCCAGCGGGTCTTCGGGGTATTTTTGTCCCAATGTTATTTCGCGCATGTCCGGAATACATTGCGCGGCTACCGGATCATCGGAAATATTATTTTTAATAAGAGAAAGATAATAAGGAGTAACAGCCATCGGATAGATGCCGGTAATTTTATCTAATATGCGCGTGTGTGAAAAATCTTCGCCGAAAAGCTTTTTTATGTGTGATATTTTTGTAAAGCGGTTTTTTAATTGCCAGCGCCAGTCCTGCCAGTCGCGGGATGTCGCATTATCAAATAAAGACAAAAGTGTTTTTTTGTTCATAAGCTCAATAATTTAAACGTGAATTACGGTGCCTTTCCTACCACAATTTTAGCAGCTTGCAAAGGCAATCCCTATCCGCTATAAAAAAGTAAATTATTAAAGAAACCATGGGCAAGCCGTGGTATATTATAAAACTGGTTAAGTCGATAACGAGGGAGTATTAAGTTGAAAACTTTGCAGAAGCGCAAAGAGCGGGTAGCCCTATTATCCGTCGCTTCTAATTCGATTTTGGTGATTTTTAAGCTGATTGCGGGGCTGCTGATCGGCTCAGTGGCGATTATTTCCGAAGCGATTCATTCCGCCATGGATTTACTGGCTTCATTCATTGCGTTGTTTTCCGTTAAAAAATCATACCTTCCTGCTGATGAAGGGCATCCCTTCGGCCATGGTAAATTTGAGAGCGTTTCCGGCTTAGTTGAAGCCGCGCTGATTTTTATCGCGGCTTTTTGGATTATTTTTGAGGCGGTAAAAAAAATTACATCCAGCCAACAAATCGAAGCCCCCGCCTGGGGTGTCGCGGTGATGCTTTTTTCCGCGGTAATGAATTATATCGTTTCACGTAAATTGTTTAAGGTTGGCCGCGAGGCTGATTCCATCGCTCTGGAAGCGGACGCCTGGCATTTGCGCACGGATGTTTATACTTCACTGGGTGTAATGTTTAGCCTTTTGGTAATTTGGATTGGCCGTCATTTTTGGGCAGGTTTAAATCTTTACTGGCTGGATCCGGCCGCGGCAATAGTTATCGCCATTTTTATTTTAAAGGCTGCTTATGATTTAACGTCAAGAGCTTTAGGCGATTTAATAGATGCGAAATTGCCGGCTGGTGAAGAGAATTGGATTCGTAAAATAATTGCTGATCATCAGCCGGATATTCGCGGGTTTCACAGGTTAAAAACACGCAAGGCGGGAAACTTCCGCTTCGTTGAATTTCATATCAAAGTCAATCCTCAGATGAGCGTGACTTCCTCGCACGAAATTACGAGAAATTTAAAAATAACTATTTTTGACAAATTGCCGAACGCCACAATTAATATTCATGTTGAGCCCTGTGATGGAAATTGCACCGATGAGTGCGTGGCCGGTTGTTTTCTGGAAAAAGAACAAAGACCGTGATTCTTCTTAAATCCCGTAAAGTGTTTATTTGACGCTTGCTTAAAAATACATTAATATAAAAATGTACGTAAATTTTCTAATAAAGAAAGGATGATTTTCATGAAGCCTGTTAAATATATTTCTGTATTATTTTTATCTTTATTTTTCATGTTTTTATCGGGCGTTTATTGCGTGGCGCAGGGGCCGGGAAGCAGAGAATTAGTGATAATCTTTACGCACGATTTACATTCATATCTTCTGCCGCATCGTGTTTTAACACAGGACGGACAGACTGAAGAGGTAGGAGGATTCGCGAAGCTCGCCTATTTGATCAAAGAGCAACGCATATATCATGGTAACAAAGCTCTGCGCCTTGACGTCGGCGATTTTTCCATGGGCACTTTGTTCCATACATCATTTATGACAAAGGCATCTGAATTATCGCTTTTGGGGCACATGGGCTATGATGTGACCACTTTCGGTAATCACGATTTTGATTTCCGTACAGATGGGCTGGCAAAAATGCTGCAGATCGCGCGGGAAAGAAGTAAATATCTGCCCGATATTGTCGCTTCGAACATTATCCTGGATAAAAAAGCTCCGGAGGTGAAAACACTACGGCAGGCGTTTAGCGAATATCCGGTTAGGGAATACAAAATTATTGAGAGAAACAAAGTTCGTATTGGTATATTCGGTATTATGGGTAAAGACGCCGCGGACGACACGCCTTTTACCAAGTCCGTAAAATTTGCCGATCCGGTCAGTTCCAGCAAACGCGTGGTAAATATTTTGTTAAAGAAGGAAAAAGTGGATCTCATCATCTGTCTTTCGCACAGCGGAACATCTCCGGTAAAAGAGAAATCCGAAGACGAGATATTGGCGCAAAAAGTGCCGCAAATCGATATCATTATCAGCGGCCATACGCACACAATTTTGTCCAAACCGATAAAAGTAGGGAAAACCGTGATTGTTTCCAGCGGACGGTATGGCGAGCATCTGGGAATTTTAAGAGTATATCATACCAAAGGGAAGCCTGTGCGTGTTGCCTCCTATGATGTAAGAAAAATTACCGCGGGAATTCCGGACGACCGTATTGTCTCGGAAGAAATCGCTAATTATAAAGATATCATTAATAATAAATTCTTATCCAGTTATCGCTTATCATTTGATCAGGTTATCGCGGAAAGCGGCTTTAATATGGAAACGATTCTTTCCGCTTACGAAAATCCCCGGGAGATGGGTTTGGGTAATATGATTGCCGATTCCTATCGGTACGCGGTAAGGAAAGCGGAAGGGCAGGATTATGAGCATATTCATCTGGCTATGGAGCCGCTGGGTCTGATAAGAGATTCTTTTCTTAAAGGGAAAATAACCACAGCCGATGTTTTTCAGGTTTTATCGCTGGGTATCGGCAAGGATGGCGCGGCTGGCTATCCACTGATGTCTTTTTACGTTACCGGAAAAGAACTCAAGGATATTCTGGAAGTGGAAGCGTCAGTGGCGCCGTTCAAAAAAATAGGCGCGCATCTGCAGGTTTCCGGAGTTAAGTTCACGTTTAATCCGCGCCGGATATTATTCGACAGAGTAACTCAGGTATCCGTGGAGAATGAAAAGGGCGATTATGAACCGCTGGATTATGATAAACTTTACAGGGTTTGTTCCAATTTATACGCGGGTGGTATGATCAACTATATTTCCAAGGTTACGTACGGCTTGTTAAGCATCAAGCCAAAGGATAGGGAAGGCAATTGTCTGGAGGATTTAAAGCAGGCCATCATTTATACAGATAATTCTTCCGGTAAAGATAAAGAATTAAAACAGTGGATCGCGCTTCTTCAGTATATGCGGTCATTTCCGGATACAAACAAAAACGGTATTCCCGATATACCGGGAAAATATAGTTCGCCGGAAGGGCGTTATCAGGCCAAGCCTTCACTAAATCCAATAAAACTAATTGGGGGCGGTAATTTAATTACTTACGGTGTTTTAATTACCGGATTTATCGCGCTTTGCGTTTTTATCTTTTTGGCATGGTTTGCCGCGGTAAAAATCAGAAAATACGCAAAAAAATAATTTTGTGATTGCGGTCAAAAATACCCGCGGGTTTAATTATTTTCCTTTGTAAAGAAAGCGCTCGAAAAAACGGTTATAAGCAGTCCAGCCGGAATCATCTTTTGATGAATCGGAGATGAACGTTTCAAACGCGTTCAGTTTAGCGTCAAGGTCATCGATATAATGGACAACAAGCGCCTCCAGTGTTTTCGGACGTTTGGGGGAACCGAATTCAAATTCTCCGTGGTGGCTCAAAAGCAGATGGCGCAACTCCAGGGATAACTGTTCGGGAAAATCTGGCAGGGAGGCGATAACCTTGTTAATCATTTCCACGCCCATGACAATATGGCCGATTAATCTTCCTTCGTCGCTGTAATCAATCAGGCTTTGATAGGTAAATTCATGAATTTTGCCGATATCGTGAAATATTCCGCCGGCAATGAGCATATCTTTATTGAGTTTGGGATAATGTTCAGAAACTTTTTCCAGCAGGCGCACAACGGAAAGAGTGTGCTCCAGCAGGCCGCCCAGATAAATATGGTGAAATCCTTTGGCCGCCGGCGCTCTTTTAAATAAATCCGCGTTTTTTTCATCGCCAAAAAAAACATTAAGCAATTCCTTTAAATGATCGTTTTGGATTTTATCTATATAAGAGATGATTTCATCGAACATTGCGTTTACATCTTTATTGACGGAAGGAAGATAATCCGCCGGTTCTATTTCTTCCCAGGGTGTTGTTTTTATAGTGAAGATGGAAAGCTGAATCGCGTTTTTATAGCTGGCGGCGTTTCCTTCAATAAAAATTATATCGCCTTTTTTAAACAAACGGTCCAATTCCACGGCATTTTCCCACACCTTGCTGTCGATTTCACCGCTTTTATCTTTAAGGCGTAAGTTTAAATATGGTGAGCCCTTTTGGGAAAATGCCATATTCTTTTCCGCGACTAAAAAAGTTTCCGCGATTTTGTCGCCTTTTTTAATGTCTTTGACATAGATAGCTTTATTCTTCAAATGATTACCCGCCTTTCCTGCGAATATATGTTCATTTTTCCGCCGCGCACATAACCGATGGAAGTTATATTCGCTTTTCTTAAAAGTTCAACAGCTTTTAAAGTAGGCGCGGAATGTGAAATAATTATCGGTACGCCCATATTCCATGTTTTATAGACAATTTCGGAAGAAATTCTGCCCGTGGTCAGCAAAATAGCGTCGGCAGTCTTTATTTCACGCAGAAGGCAGTATCCAGCGAGCATATCGATAGTATTATGACGCCCGATATCTTCGCGTAAAACAAATATTTTATCTTCACGCGCCAGAGCGGAACAATGAGTGCCATGTGTTGCTTTGTGTATTTGCGTGCCATCCAAAAGTCCTTTCATTAATTTCAGCGCAACACCTGTTTTTATCCGGAAAGAATCCGGTACATTAAGCGGCAAAAGAGAATCAATATGCGCCTGACCGCGGGCGCCGCTGGAAGCGATGTTGGTGACATCCGCAGTGTTGTATTTTTTATCTTCTTTAAGAATAACGTTGACGCGACGGGTATCGTTATTAATATCGATTTTCATTATTTGATCGCGTGAGCTGATAATTTTTTCTGATTTTAAAAAACCTGCCGCCAGTTCGTCGGGGTAATTTCCCGCGCAGGCGATGTTCGCCACGGATTTGCCGTTTAGAAGAATTTCCAGGCTGACTTCCTGTATTATTTTCACCGGCGCCGGAGAAATCGAATCACCCTCCACGCAATATATATCTATTGTTTTTATTACCTTGTTTGTATCTTTCATTCTTTCTCTCTTAAAATGCGATGGTCGCCGACGCGCAAGGTCAGTTTGTTTGTGTCAAAATATTCCATCAGGGGAATTATGTATTTACGGGAAAGTCCGGTAAGTTCTTTAAAGCTCACCGGCGTGGCTTTACCCTCTTTTACAAGCAGCGCTTTGTAATTTTTGCGCAGATTATCAAGAACATCACGCGCGAAAATCAATTCTTCGTTGATTTTAATTAAACCACCTTCTTTGAGCATCAGGTTGATTATATTTTGCGCTTCCGCTTTTCTATCCGGGAAACTGCTGATAACATCCTTAAGCGACGGTGGAGTCAACGCTGCTTCATCATATATTTTCGATATTCGCTGACGCATTATATTCAAATCATCGGCAAGCGTCACTTTATGGCCGAAAAGGCGAACAGTTTCCTTGTCAACTTCAATTGTTTTGTTGGCGGTCAGGTTCTGTAAAAGCATGAAAAACAGTTTGGGTGAAATATCGCGCCCCAGGGAAGCTTTGAGCTCTTCTTTGGAAATACCTTCCCGCAAAGGGTTTTTTTTCTGATATTGAGTAATAATTTCCGCCGCATTTTTGGCAAGTTTTTCATAAAAAGACGCGGAGATTATATTTGTCTCTTCTTTATCGGTAATAAGGGCGGTTTTTTGGGAGAGGATAGACTGCAGCGCTTCTTTAATATTTTTCGCGCTTGTTCCAAGGCGGAAAGCGAGATGGCGTAAATTGGTTCCGGCAAATCCCGTTCTTTCCAGAATAACTTCTATTTTTTTTGGCAATGTGCCGTTTAAGAGCGTAGATAATTCTTCGATAACTTTTTTGTTGAGCCTTTTATGTTTGGGCGGCAGCGGATCGATAATCAGGCCGCCGCCTATTGTGGTGATGGGCGAATAGCTGCGCAGGACAAAATGGTCGCCCGCCACTACAACGTCTTTTTTTTCCAGGATAAGCTGAGCAAACCCGTTTTCACCCGGCGCCAATTCGTCTTTTTCCATTAAAATGACGCGGGCGATAATTTCGCTTGTTCCTGTGTGCAAACGTGTAAGCGCCCGGTTTTTAAGGCTTTTGGCGTTATTTTTTAGATATTCGATAAAGACATCCAATCTGATTGTGGGAATAACAGTCCCAGGCCGTACCAGAACATCGCCGCGCTGCAGAGAATCTTTTTCAGTACCCTGCAGATTGATGGCCGTGCGTTGTCCGGCGGTAGCTTCTTGAGTGGCTTGGTTGTGCACCTGAATGCCTCTGATGCGGGCACTGATTTCTTCCGGCAAAATAAGAACATCTTCTCCCACGCTGATGGAATCGGAAATCAGCGTTCCGGTGACAACAGTGCCGAATCCTTTCATCGTGAAAACTCTATCTACGGGCAGGCGGAAAATGCCGCAATCATTTTTTTCAGGAATATTTTTTACGGCGGTATCGAGCGCGGCAGTTAATTCGTTAATGCCTTTTTGTTTGAGCGCGGAAACGGGAATAACCGGCGCGCCTTCCAAAAAAGTTCCTTTCAGAAATTCCCGGATTTCCGTTTTAACCAATTCCAGCCAGTCGTTTTCCACCATATCGATTTTGGTCAGCGCGACTAAGCCTGTGCGTATTCCCAAAAGGGAACAAATATTCAGATGCTCTTTTGTTTGCGGCATAATGCCTTCATCCGCCGCGATGATCATCATTACCAGATCTATGCCCGCGGCGCCGGAAACCATATGTTTGATAAATTTTTCATGGCCGGGAACATCCACAATGCCCAGTGCTTGGCCGGAAGGGAGGGCAAGCGAGGCAAACCCCAGCTCTATAGTAATGCCTCTTTCTTTTTCTTCTTTTAAGCGGTCGGTATCGGTGCCGGTGAGCGCTTTGATTAAAGCGGTTTTTCCGTGATCCACATGGCCTGCCGTGCCTAAAACAAAATGTTTCATTTGGTATATGCCTGTAAATATCCTAATATAATGATATGAAGTAACAAACAACGCGCATTTTCACAACATTAAATTTATTAAGTATTTATAAATAGCGGGTGTTTATTTAATTGTTGAAAATACAGGCGGGAATTGCTACAAGCCGCAAATCGAGGTGTTTCGTTTGCGCGTGCTGGGGATTGATTACGGAGAGAAAAGAATGGGCGTGGCCGTTGGCGATGAACTGGGGCTCATGGCGCGTGGTCTGGACACGATATTAAGAAAAACAAAAAAATATGATATGGAGATTCTGGCTAATCTGATTAAAAGCCATAATATAGAAAAAATCGTTATCGGATACCCGGTGCGTCTTGACGGTTCCGAAGGCATTCAGTGTGAAAAGGTAAACCGTTTTGCCGCCGCGCTGGAAAAGACCTTTTCCCTGCCGGTAATCAAATGGCCGGAAACAATGTCCACAAAGGAAGCTGAGGAAATACTGATAAATTCTGGCTACGGTTGGAAAAAAAGAAAAGGCAAAGTCGATAAACTGGCCGCCACCCTGATTATTCAGGGGTATCTTGATTCCCTTTCAGGCAAGACCAAAAATTCTTCCGGAGATAATAAAATAAATAATGAGTAATCCCATCGACAAAAAAAATCCTCAGGCGGCGTCAGGTAGCGGGGGCAGAAAATCAACACAGGCAAATGATAAAAGAAAGCCGGTTAAGCATGTTTTGCCGGATTCTATTCTCAAAACGATAAAATACATTTTAATAATTTTTATCGCGTCAGTTATTGTTTTCGGCGGCCTGCTGATGCATTATTCAATGAGTTCCATCAGCGAGCAGAATACAGCAGTGACAGTTGATATACCAACAGGCGCGAGTTTCTTCAGGGTTACCAAAATACTTGATGAAGCGGGACTGGTAAAAAATAAATTCTTATTCAACTTGCTGGCCATGGCCAAAAGAGCCACGCGCGTCATACGAGCCGGAGAATATGAATTTAATCTGAATTTAACCCCGGCCGCGGTTATTAACAAACTGATGCGCGGTGATATCAAAAAATATCTTGTTACTATTCCGGAAGATTTTAGCGTTAAGGATATTGCCCACCGTCTGGATTATTTTCGGCTGATTGATAAAGATACTTTTTTTGAACTGGCGAAAGATAAAAGATTCTTGGATTCCCTGGGTATTCAGGCGGATTCCATTGAAGGCTATCTTTTTCCGGACACGTATCTTTTTAACCGCTCCATGAGCACGCGGCAGATTATGACAATTATGGTGAGCCAGTTCTGGAAAAAAGTCACGCCGGAGATGGTCGAAAAAGCCGCCGCGATGGGGTTTACCGTGCATCAGCTGGTTACCTTCGCCTCGCTTATCGGGAAGGAATCCGGTTACCGCGATGAAAAAGATTTAATATCGGCCGTGTTTCACAACAGGCTGAAAAGGAGAATGCGCCTGCAGAGCGATCCCACCGCCGTTTATGATTTGGAAGATTATCAGGGGAAAGTTCTGCTGAGTCACTTAAAAAGAAATTCTCCCTACAACACATATGTGATAGATGGTTTGCCCCCCGGGCCTATCTCTAATCCAGGGCTTGCTTCCATTAAAGCTGTTCTTAATCCCGCGCCCGTAAAATATCTTTTCTTTGTTTCCAAAAATGACGGCACGCACGCTTTTTCCGAAAACATGAAACAGCATGATGAGGCCATCAAGGAACTTCGGCGTTTGCAGCGAGAAGCGGCTGGTAAATAACTCTTTTAAAAGCGTATTTTGGCAAAACAATTTGATCGCAAACAAATCAGCAGGATATTACAGGAGTTATTTAGTATCGGGTAAGTTCCAGAAGCATAAGTTTTATTTTTGACAATTCTTTTTGTTTTTCCGGATTTAAATATAAGCCGTCCCCTTGTTTGAAATCATCGCGTGTTACTAATTTTTTGATTAAATCTTCAGTTTCTTTAATGTGCCCAAGAAATTCAGCAGGGGTAACAAAATTCTGGCATATTTTATACACGCAGATATTGTCTGGTATAAGTTTTTCTGTTTCCCTGCGCGCTTCGTTTAGCAGGTATAAGACAGTATCGTATATTTCCACGGTAAAATATGGCGTAAAATCCCACAGAAACATAGCAAAAAGAAACTTCACATACGGTATATAGTTTCTCGAAAGCATGGAGTTATCCTGCCGCGCGTTTATCCTGCTTAACGTTATTAATAAATTATTGAAAGATGATTCACTGATATTTCCATTTGACGGAATATCTTCTTTGAGCCATCCCAGCGCTGTAAACATCCGCAGGCCGACTTTATTGAATACATTATTGCTATCCACTATCATGATATTATCTGATTTGTTTAGAAGCGTTTCATCCGCAGAGAAAAGCTCTATGAAACAAAGAATGTATATAAGCCAGAAAGCTGCGCTGGTGTCCTTGCCTGTGGGAGATGTGGCCAGTGATTTTGAAAAGCAGGTTTTAGCCTTATCCAGACAATCTAAAACATTCTTCTTGTTAAAAATTTGCCCGCTTGATAAATCACCCTGTCTCATGAATTTGATCACTTTTTTCGCGCGATTAAAATAAAGAGCGCCGAATTCCGACCAGATATTGCAGTCGGTAATTTGAAAGCTGGTGATAAATTCTCCTCCAGCAATGGCTCTTTCAAAAGCCATTTCGGAAGTTAAAAAATCGTTTTGTGTCTGCGCAATATTAGAATAGATTACCATGCGCATTACTCTGGCGACAATATGAGCGGGATCGAAAAGCAGTAAATTGGAAAGCACCTCGTCCGCTTCATCGATCATTTGTCTTGCGCGAAGAACATTAGCAATTTCAATTAACAAAATGCTGTTATGGGGAAAATGGTGCATTGCCTGTAGCGCGTCAAAAGTTGTT
>JAFGKC010000170.1 GCA_016928765.1 Syntrophaceae bacterium | reverse complement strand
GTGGTGTAGGTATCGGCCACCAGGCAGGCGTTGTGCGAGGCGAATTTTTCGGAAAGCCATCTCTGACGGTGCCAGATGGGGATGTTGTCCCAAAGCAGGCGGTATTTTTCATTGGGCACCGCGCCGATGCCGCGGGCGATACGGTCTTTCATATGAGCCTGAAGCCAGGTGTAGTAATCGAGCACTTCCTGTGTGCCGCGTAGTGTGACAATCAGCGCCAGATGATAAAAGGCGTCAAACGCGCTTATGGGCGAAGGTTTATGCGTGGCGGTATCCAGGATCGCCTGCCAAAGGAGCTGCCCCTGATGCGAGAGATGCCCGACATGGTTAAGTTTTTCAAAGTCGAATTTTTTCCCGCAGGCTTTTTCCAAAAAGATAAAATATTCGTCAAACTGGGCGCGGACATACCGCCCCATTTCTTTTGTGTATTCGGTGTGGCAAAACGGCGTGTCCAGAATAAAAAGCGGCACATTGAAATAGCGCGCCTGAATTTCATACCATTTGAGCACTGTACCGCAGATATTGTTGCAACACACCAGCATGTCAGGTTTGGGCAATCCCCCGATAGGGCCGCCGTTGACGGTGGCGCAGGAGATATCCGAGCGCGCGTAGGAACATAGATCCGCCGAATAACCCATGTTTTCGGCCAGTTCGCAAAGATGGCCGCCCATTTTGCTGGCGCCGATCATCGCGCCGTGATTTTCCGGATAAACAGGGATGACATCCATAGCGATAAGCGGTTCCACCGGACCGCCGCTGGTGATCCAGGCTACTTTTTTGCCGGTAAGCCGGGCTGACTTGGCCTGGCTGTAATAAACCATCATGTAATCTTTCATCGTTTTTGTTTTCTTAAAACGCATGGTGAACTTTTTGAACTTTCCTGCCAGAAAGATTAAAACCATTTTGAAGAATTCGGAAATTGCTTTTTTCATTTTCTGTTCCTTTGTATTTATCGTTCGGGGTTTATAAAATTTGTATGAATGTTTCGAAACGCGTCTGCAGTTGTCCCTCAGAAGGAAGTTCCGCTTCCATATCCAGAAGCATGAAGGGAATTTTTTCAGCTTCCAGCATCTCTTTCAGATAAGGATAATCAAAAGCGTGCGGATCGCAAAACTTCAGCAGTAAAAACACAACTCCGTCTGCTTTGCTTTTTTTGACCAGTCGGATGAGGTTTTCGCCGCGCCCGCGTAATTCCATATGCTTGGCGGGGCAAACCACTCTTTTGAGATAGCGAGCCGTAATCGCTTTGAGCGGCGCGATTTTTTCATTCATCTGCCCTTCAAAATACCTGTAGCCGGTGCATAGATCATCCCAGACGATGACGCCGCCCGCTTTTTCGATGATGCCGTAAATGTCCGGATGTGTACAGACGCTGCCGGAAAGCACCAGGCGTTTGGCTTCGGCGCGGGTTTTGCGGGGTTTTGCTTTTTGAAGCTGTTTGACGATTTGGGTCAGGATTTTCAGATACTCATCCCTGTCCATAATCATCGCCGCTTTGATTACGGCGTGATAATCCGCGCCGCTGATGATTTGCGGATTGGCGCATCTGAGGTCGTAGAGCTTGCCTACGAGCGCGCGGATTTTATTATAGGTTTTGACGGATCTGGCAAGCATCGCCTGCGTTATATCTTTCCCGAGCGCCCGGCCTAAATCTTTTCTGAATTTTTCCAGGACATCGGCCATATACTTTTTGGCGCTGGGTGTATCGAGCTTTACGGGCAGCACGACATCAAGATGAAACTGCTCGGGGATGTTGAGCCGCCAGATATCGGAGAGCCGCTGAAAGGAATCGCAGGTGTGCGGGAAAATTACCCCGTCGACAAAATCCAGGCTCTTGTCCAGGGCTTCTTCCAGAATGCCGCGCACCAGAGAGCAGCAGTACGATTGCAGGTGCGTGTCGGCCAGGTGAATGTTTTCGTTGGTGCCGAACAGCCGCACGGGCAGCGCGCCCGCGGCCCAGATGATTTCTTCCGGCGCGTAAGAGCAACAATAACCGACTACTTTCTTGCCGGTCTGCTTTTTGTATTTGCGGATGTAGGCATACGGTTGGGAGACGACTTTTTTCAGTTGGGTGAGTTCTTTCATAAAATGCTACCTTTTATATTCTAGTTTTAATTACCGGCAAATTTACCGGCGGTTTTCAGTTTGGCGATTTCTTCCTTCTCCAGCACGTTGAAGGCTACTTTTCCAACCAGTGTTTTGGGCAGGCTCTCGCGAAATTCAATTTCGCGCGGGCAGCTCCATTTGATAAGATGCTCCTGGCAGAAATTTATCAGTTGTTTTTCCATTTCCGGCGATGCTTTTTTGGCGTCTTTCAAAACGACAAATCCTTTCACCCTTTGTATCTGCGCCTCATCCGGCACGCCGATAACACAGGCTTCCTGCACGTCGGGATGGCGGTAAAGAATATCTTCCACCTGCGCGGGATAGACGTTCATGCCGGATGATTTAATCATGCGCTTCTGGCGCAGCTTGAAATAGAAAAATCCGTCCTCGTCCATTGTGCCGATATCGCCGGTATGCAGCCAGATTTTTCCGTCGGGGTGTTTACGCAGCGTGTCCGCCGTTTCTTGGGGCTGATCCAGATAGCCCATCATGATGGCGGGGCCGGAAACGCAGATCTCGCCTTCCTCGCCACAGGGCGCTTCTTCGGTTGTGCCGGTGCGGACAATTTTTGCCAGCATGTCCGGAAAAGGGACGCCGATGCTGCCTTCGCGATACTGGTTAAGCGGCATGGACATGATGGCGGTGACCGCTTCGGTGAGGCCGTAGCCTTCGAGCAGTTGAACAGTGCCGCCTTGTTTTTTCACTACCTCTTCAAATCTTTCTTTCACTGTTCGGGGCAGAGTATCAGCGCCGCTGAAGGTGCCGCGCAGACAGCTTAAGTCCGCCTTGCAGAATTTGGGATTGCGGCTGAGCGCGTCATAAAGGGTGGGAACGCCCACGACAAAAGAAGGTTTGTGTTTGTAGACGAGTTCAGCAACGGTTTCCGGCGTAAACGTCGGCACGAGAATTGTTTTGCCGCCGCCCATGAAACAGGAATTAACGCAGACGCCCAGGCCGAAGCCGTGGAAAATGGGCAGAATGGCCAATATGGAATCGCCATCGCCCATCTTGCCCCATTCAGAAACCATCTTGCCTTCGGAAATAAAGTTCATGTTGGAAAGCATGATGCCTTTGGGCACGCCAGTGGTGCCGCCACTGTAGAGAATGACGGCGAGGTCGTCGGTCTCCACTTTTACTTCGGGCGCGGGCGGATAACTGCCGCGCATCAGATCGCGCCACCAGATGACCATCGGGTCTTTGGGGACTTTGGGAATTTTGCGCCCCATAGTCAGATTAAACCCGATTCTTTTTAGCGGCGGCAGATAATCGGGAATGCGCGCGAGGATAAGTTTCGTAAGCGGCGTCTTTTCTTTTACCTCTTTGAACTTGCCGTAGAAAGCATCGAGTGTCAGGGCGAACTTGCTCTTGGCGATATTGAGATAAAACTCGATTTCTTTGGCAGTGGAAAGAGGGTGAATCATGCTCGATACAGCCCCTAATTTGTTGGCCGCATAAAAACAAATGATGCCCTGCGGGGATGTCGGCATGGAAATCGTGATGCTATCACCTTTTTTTACGCCGATGGCGGCCAGCGCTTCGGCGCAATGATCGATTTCTTCCATAAACCTCCGGTAAGTGGAGGTATGTCCCATGAAATCGTAAGCCGGATCATCGAGTTTTTCCCCGGCGGAGAGCCGGACCGCTTCATACAGGGAAACCCGCGGATACTCCAGCGTGTGCGGGACCTGTCCGTAGAACTTTAACCATGGCTTTTTTTCATACATTTTATGACTCCCGGTTATTATATTTGGGTATAGAAAACCCGAAAATGATGGCCTAGTCAACGAAAAAGTATTTTTTAATAATCGGTAAAAATGTTATGAAACTATTTCAATAAAATTGATAACATATATGAGCCATCAACATTGTTGCTAAATAATTTATTACATCATAGTATGATTCTAATAAAAATTAAGGAGATATCCCGATGAGAGGATTTGCCGAACTAAAATTTCTGGATGCCACGGCGCTTGCCGGATTGGTAAAAAACAAAAAAGTTAAAGCCAAAGAACTTGTCGAAATAACCATCGAAAATATTGAAAAGCTCAACCCTAAGCTCAATGCCGTGGTTACGCCGATGTATGAAGAAGCGATAAAAGCCGTGAAGGGAAAAATCCCCGCCGGCCCTTTTGCTGGCGTGCCTTTTCTAGTGAAAGACCTGGTTGCTTCCTGCAAGGGCGCGCGCATGACCTTCGGCACTAAAAACATGAAAAACTATGTTCCTGATCATGACTCGGAACTGGTCAGTCGTTATAAAAAAGCGGGATTTATTATTGTAGGAAAAACAAACACGCCGGAGTTGGGCTTGACGCCGGTGACGGAATCGCGATTTCTGGGGCCGTGCCGCAATCCGTGGGATTTGAACCGGACGCCGGGAGGATCGAGCGGCGGTTCGGCGGCGTCGGTAGCCGCGGGTATTGTTCCCGCCGCGCACGGCAACGACGGCGGCGGCTCCATCCGTATTCCGGCTTCTTGCTGCGGGCTATTTGGTTTAAAACCAACACGTGCCAGAAATTCTCTGGCGCCGGATGCGGGCGATGCCATGAGCGGACTGGTAACCGAACATGTGCTGACCCGTTCCGTGCGTGACAGCGCGGCCATTCTGGATGCGTCACGCGGCTATGTTCCGGGCGATCCTTACGTGGTGCCCGAGCCCGTTCGCCCTTACGCGGAAGAGATAAAGAAAAAACCCGGCCGCCTGCGCATCGCTTATACGGCACAAACGATTGATGGAAAGGATATTGATGATGACTGCGCCAAGGCGCTTGAAGACGCGGTGCGCCTGTGCCGCAAGCTTGGCCACAAGCTTACTTGCAAAAGTCCGGGTATCGATAGAAAAGTTCTGGGGCGAGCTTTTAATGTTATCTGGGCGGCTAACTGCGCCGCGACCATTGATTGGATCACGGATATTACGGATCGGAAAGCGGAGCAGGAGGATTACGAACCTCTTACCTGGGCACTTTATGAGCAGGGAAAAAAATTTACTTCCGGTGATTACCTTACCGCGGTTCAGGCAATGCAAAAAAATTCCCGTGATGTGGCGCGCTTTTTTCTGGACTTCGATATTTTCATGACACCCACGCTGGGTGAGCCGCCCCTGCTGATCGGAGAGCTGGACGCTACGCCTGATGACCCGCTTAAGGGATGGCGGCGCTCCGCGAGCTTTGTTCCCTTCACGCCGCTTTGCAATGCCACGGGACAACCGGCGATGTCTGTTCCTTTATGCTGGAATAAACAAAACCTTCCGATTGGCATTCAGTTTGTCGGTCGCTACAGCGACGAGGCCACTTTGTTTAGGCTGGCCGCGCAACTGGAAAGAGCACGGCCATGGGCAAAGCGCATTCCGCCTGTCGCGATCTAAAGGTTAAGCTAGAGCAAGCTGTTTTGGGGGAGCAAGATCGAGTTTACAATGTAATTTTCCAACAGAGCTTCAGTCTTTTCTGTGGAATATTTTCCGGCAAACAGCCAGCCGCGCATGGTAAGAAATATCAATTGGTGATAAACCATGCTGGCGGCAAAAAACGAATCCTGCGGACGGAAAAGTTTTTCGTTGATTCCCCTTTGGATAATTGTTTCCAGGGTTCGAATTTGGGTCATTTCTTTTTTTTGCGCATTTTGCAGTTCTTTTTTGGGTAGCGTCCGGGATTCGCGGTACATAAGAATTATTTCTTCGCGAAATATTCGCACATTGTGCAGCGCGCCACGAACAAATAATCTTAACAAATCTTCAGGATTGTTGGAAGTGACACCTTCCTTTTTGTCCAAACTTTCCTGCGCGTATTGATGATAAGCGTTAAAAGCGAGAGACAGGACATCTTCTTTTTTGGAAATATACCCGTAGAGATTTCCAATCGCCATGCCGGTGGCTTTGGATATCTCACGCATTGTCGTCTGGTGATAGCCCTTTTTGATAAATAACTTTGCCGCCTTTTTCGCGATATGCAGATGCTTTTTGCGAACAAGCTCCGGGTTTTTGATACGGCTGGCGACAGTTTGCATGAGAGCTTCTTTAGCCTCCTTTTTGTTTTGTTTAGCCGCGGCGGTTTTTTTGCCGCTTGTCCGCGGCTTGGTTTTTAGACTGCGGGTCATAATATTTTTAGAATTTCCCCCTTGAATATTTATTTTAGCCAAAAAGAAAAGGCAAAAACAAATTTGACTTGCGCTTAGCATAAAGGCATGCTAGCTTGCAAGAAAAAAGAACGGTCGTTCTTAATTTATTTTTCTGATTGGGTAATGGATGAAGCTGATGAAATTAACAGACACCCTATTTCTGCCCGCGAGAAAACAAGAAAATCATCATGCGCTTGTGCGCCAAAATCACCTCAAGTGTTTTCATGAAATCCGATGGCGTTTAAATATTTTTGGAGTTTTTCTAAAGTAAAAAATATAGAAAAAAGGAGGAGAGGTAAAATGAAGTTTATCAGCAAGAGTTTTTTGATTGCTTTGTGTGTTTTCTCCCTGTTCTTTTTACAGGTTTATAACCCTGCCGGTGCCTGGGCGCAGAAAGCGGCCAAGCCAGCAAAACCAGCCGTGCACGAAAAATTAGCGGAAGCAAACTACGCGTTTGACGTAAACAAAATGGGCGATATGTCTGATTATGATCCGGCAACCGTTCAGTTTCCCAAAGGCGATACTATTAAGATAGCTGTTGTTGCTTCTTTTTCGGGCCCCGCGGCGATAATGGGGAAAATCTTTTGGGCGGCTGTCTCCTCCGCGGCTTATGACATCAATCAGCGGGGTGGCATAATGATTGATGGCAAGAAAAAATTTGTGGAAGTGATTCAAGCTGACCACATGAGCAGGTTGGACCAATGTAAAAAAATTGCCGAAAAAATGGTATTGCAGGAGAAGGTTCATGTGATGATAGGAACCGACCAGAGTCATTTGATGAAAGTAGTCAATCAGGTTGCCAAGCAACACAAAGTAATTGCCGTAAATATCACCTCAACCTCCGATGATCTGATGGATGCCACTAATTTTTCGCGTTACGCTTTCATGAGTTGTTTGTCATCAAGCCAGGTTGGCCGTGGCCTTGCCTATTATTATGGTCAGATAAGAAAAAAGGAGAAAAAATTTTATATCATTTGCCAAGATTATGCTTTCGGGCGTACTATCGCATCCGGTTTTAAAAATGGTATAAAGGAATATTATCCAAGCGCGAAAATAGCAGGAGAAGATTACCACAGACTGTTTTTGACTGATTTTGCTCCGTATCTGGAAAAGATTAAAGCGGCCAAACCAGATGTTATATTTACGGGAGATTGGTCTCCGGACGGGGCTAATCTCTTTAAACAGGCGCGGCAGATGGGGCTCAAACAGCCGTTTGCGCACTTGTTTCTTGATGATCCTAATTTCCTTCATGAAGTAGGCCCCCAGGCGGCGAAAGGAAATATTCAGATTACCCAATACGGCATTGAAGTGCCGGCATTTAAAACGCCCGAACAGATTAAATATTACAAAACGTGGCATGATTTGTGGGCAAACAAGTGGAAAACAGAGCCTTACAACAGCAGACTTTTTGAGCACGGCTCGGGCAACATCGGTTCGTACCGCCAGCAGACTTATTGGCTTTTGAGCGTGATAGAAAGAGCGGGCAGCACGGATCCGGAAAAGATTATCGCGGTATGGGAAAATGATACTTATCGGCTGCCCACGGGGAAAGTATTGAGGATGAGAGCATGTGACCATAAAGTTATTCAGGATCTGCATGTTTTTGAATATGTTCCGGCGGCTCAGCAGAAAGTTTCTATGAATATCGAGCCTTATTACTGGTATAAAGATGCCGCTTCTACCGGGCCCACGTGGAGAATACCGGCGGAAAAAGTTATGCCGCTGATGGATAAAAATATTGATCGTTGCGCCGGGAAAAATGAATGGGGAGAATAGATAATTAGTTTGGTAGCCGCATAGCGCACGAATACGGGGAGGGATATCACGCGCTGTGCGGCTATTTTTTTGAAAGGACGTTTCCATGGATGTGACAGCTTCAATGTATGTGGCGCAGGCGATTCACGGCATCGCTTTCGGCATGGTTCTTTTTCTGATCGCTTCGGGCCTCAATGTTATCTTCGGCATGATGGGAATTCTTAATCTGGCGCATGGCGCGTTCTTTATGCTCGCGGCTTATTTCTGCTATTCGGTTGTGGCCATGACGGGAAGCTTCTGGGCGGCGCTGCTCATCGCGCCGGTGCTTACCGCGCTTGTCGGTATTATTGTGGAAAGATTTTTTATCAGAAAAGTGCAGATCATGGGCGCGATGGGAGAATTGATTTTGACGCTGGGTATAGCCATGCTTATTCTAGGCGGCGTTAAGTTTTTCTGGGGCACGGAGAATCTGCCGATTTCGGTGCCGCCGATTCTGGAAGGCATGGTGCACGTAGGCGCCATGGATTACCCCATTTACCGCATTTTTATGATTGTGCTCGCGCTGGTGGTTTTGACGATCATGTCACTTCTTCTATATAAAACGCGCCTGGGAAAAATCGTGCGGGCGGCTGTTTCCGACAGGGAAATGGTTAACGCGCTGGGCATCAATGTTCCTCTCGTCTTTATGTTTGTTTTCGGCATCGGCGTCTGGATGGCGGGCATCGGCGGCGTGGTCATTGCCCCGATTTTGACCGTTTTTCCGGGACTGGCCGATCAGGTGGGCATGTATGCCTTTATTGTTGTCGTCACCGGCGGCCTGGGCAGCCTCAAGGGCGCGTTTATCGTTTCCATTATTTTTGGGCTTCTCAGTTCTTTCGGGATTCAGTTTTTCTCGCAGCTCGCTCCCGTTCTGATGGTC
>JAFGKC010000169.1 GCA_016928765.1 Syntrophaceae bacterium | reverse complement strand
GTAAGTGAAGCATTCTTCATTGTCCATCGCCGCGGAACCTACGGAAGCAATGCCTTCTGTGCGGTTGACAAGCTCGCCTTTGGCGTTGGTTCTTTTGAAGCTGGCGTCACGGCTTTTTTTGACGTTTTCGGAAATTTTATCAAGCGCCCAATCCCAATCCACCTCTTTCCATTCAGTAGCGTTCGGCGCGCGGTAAAGCGGTTTGCCCAGACGGTTTTCATTTACCGCCATCTGGTAGATCGAGCCGCCTTTACTGCACAGCGAACCGCGGTTAATGGGGCTGTCCGGATCACCTTCCGTGTTGATCACTTTACCGTCACGCTGGGACACGATAATGCTGCATCCGAGGGAACAATAAGGACAAATGGTGGTGGTTTCTTTGGCATACTTGATTTTCAGTTCCTTCGCGTGGGCGGCGGTTGCCTTGAGGCTTAGCCCCAGACCGCTTACTGCCGCGACAGCGCCGGAAAGTTTCAAGAAACCTCTTCTGCTGACGTTCATCGACTAACTCTCCTTTCGTAAAAAATAAGAAATTTTTTTTGTGCCCGTCCTTTCCAAATACGGGAGGCGCAACCGTTTCCAGCGGCACCCATCGTCCACTCTTCATGGAAAAATTCTTTAGAAGAAGTGGATCGCAGAGCATGACTTACAATAAAACTTATTATAACCTGAAAAAAACCGCCGCGATCTGCATCAACCCAGCGTTTTCTTCTTAAGCCCCGGTGTTTTTTAAACCTTTAATAAAAATAGCCAAACTTTCTTTTACCAACGCGTGAATTCTTTCGGCTCTTTTTGCCGGATTGCCCATAAAAAGGAACAGAGAAATAACGCCGTTGAGCAGTCCCCAAATCGCGTTTTGCGTCTGCCGGATGTCAATTGTAGGCAAAAAATCGCCAGAGTCAATGCCTTTTTGCAGGATACCGGAAACAAATTTGATGTTTTCGTTTGTTGTCCGAATTAACTCGGCATTTTGCTGCGGAGTTAAATTCATCTGCTCCGTCTGCAGCATAAAGGTCATCAGGATTCTGAAAAGTTCTTTATCGTTTAAAAAATTATCAACATAATGTTGCGCGTATTCAAATAAAAGCTCTTCCGCCGGCGCTTCTTTGGTGTTAAATTCGAGTAATTCTTTATGGCGTTCAATATTATCCGCAACCAGGACTTGAGCGTAGATTTCCTCTTTGCTGTCGAAATACAGATATATCGAGCCTTTGCTGACACCCGCTTTCGCCGCGATGCTATCGACGGTTACCGCTTTGAAACCTTTGTCGAAAAATAATTTTCGCGCAGCCTTTAATATGTTGTTTCTCTTATTTTCTTTCTCTTTTTTTCTTTTTTCCTGGGGGGACAAAGCAAACTCTCCTTCAGCAATAAGTAAACATTTTTCGGCGGCACTTTTTCTGACTAATGGTCAACTACATCAATATAAAGGACGTGTCAAGAAATAAATCCCTCCTGTTGGATATCGCAATTTACCCTTGTAATTTGATTACTTAAGCTTTTCGAGTTCGCGGACAATGCTCTCTAGCGGAGGCCTTTCGTTTATATCGTGAACGTCGATATAACGGATTATTCCCTTTTTATCGATGATGATAATCGCTCTTTCCGCGGTGCCGTCCGAGCGCAATATGCCGAATTTTTCCGCTACCTGTCCGTGCGGCCAGAAATCGGAAAGAACTTCAAACCACAAATCCCCCATCTGATTTATCCAGGAATGCAGCGTGGGAATATTATCCACGGATATGCCCAAGAGTGTCGCTTTGTTTTCATCAAAGATGTCCTTGACGATATTATAACCAGGCCATTGATCGGAGCATACAGGTGTCCATGCCGCGGGCACAAAAGAAAGCACCACATTTTTTTTGCCACGGTAATTTTTAAGAGATATTTTTTTACCGCTGACGGAAGGTAAAGTAAAATCCGGCGCTTTATCGCCGACTTTGACTTTCAGCACACTGTCGGTCGGCTTTTGTTTGCCGGTTTGATAAACATTGTCTTTATAGGCTTCCGACAGAGCCAGGGCGCTCGCCGCGAAAAAACAAAGGATTAACAAAGATAAGGCTAAGTGTTTTTTCATTTCTTTCCTCCCACTATTTTATATCGGCAAGCATAATTACTTGCGCTAGAAACTTTTCGATATCATCATGCGCACCCAGCTTGGAATACAAAACTTTCGGTTCCGCGGAGCCGGTCAGCTTGACGACGAAGAAATAAGGTGTTCTTACTTCTCCGATGGCCTTGTGGATTTTGAAATCACCATCAGGAATCAGGGGAAACTCTACCTTATATTTATTCTTAAAGGTTTTGATTTCAAATTGCGTGTTGCCCGCTCCGATGCCGATTATTTTAATCTTGTCTTTCAGCTTAGAGTCACCTTGAATTAATTTGTAAAGGCGATTAATATTGGGCGCGTCAGTCTGACAGTAGGGGCAGTACATGCTGAAAATCTGAATAATCACAGCTTGTGCCTTTATCTGATTAATGGCAAAGGTCCCGCTGCCGGATAAACCAAGGTATTTGAGATGATTTTTATCCGCCGGCTTGAGCAATTCCATTTCCGGCAAATTATCTCCGGCCTGCGGTGTTTTTTGTGCGAAGGCAAAAGTTGTAAGAAAACAAATTAAAAAAACAATAGCCAGCGTGTTGAATATCTTTTTTTGCATAAATCCCCCTCTTAATTACGTGATGTTAAATGTCGAACCGCTTTTTCCAGGCCATCCAGCGACAGTTCGAACATCGGAAATATTGTTCCTATGCTTTTTATTGTCCAGGTGTAATACCAGTCCTCCTGCGGCACGGGATTGAGCCAGACGCTGTGGCGGAAAGCTTTGGCCAGAAACGCCAGGTACTCTATGGATGGCTTTGATCCGTGTTGTCCCGAATAAATTGCGCCTCGTGTGTCGCCGAGCTCGTATGGAGCCATTGACGCATCACCTATGATAATAAGCCTGGTTTCCGGATCAAAGCGAGAAAACTCATTGAGGGAAACAGGTTTTTTAAAGCGCTGGGGATCCTGCCAAACATTTTTATAAATAGTATTATGAAAATAATAGATTTCCAATTCTTTAAACTGATATCTGGCATAATTGAAAATAACCTGTACTACTTCCACGTGACGGTCCATGGACCAGCCGCCGTTATCAATTATTAGTTTTACTTTCAGACGGTCGGAAAGTCGACGGTCAAAAACAATTTCAATTTCACCCGCGTTGCGCATCGTCTGGTAAATTGTTTTATCAACATTGACCACGTCTTGCGGCCCGGCAGGCTGAAGGTGTTTTAGTCTTTTGAGCGCTTCGCCGATTTGTGACGCGGTAATCGGCCCATCCTGTGAATATTCGCGGTAGCGGCGCTCCATGGCCACTTTGACTGCTGATTGATGTTGAGAAATACCTCCCACGCGCATGCCGCCCGGATGTTTGCCTGAATGCCCCACCGGCGACGTGCCGTGTGTCCCAATCCAGTAATTTCCGCCGTGATGCGCTTGGGTCTGTTCTTTAAGGCGATCCATAAAATACTGCATCAGTTCTTCCGGTGTCATTTTTTTTAGTTCTTCTTCGGAAACACCCAGTGCCTCCGCCATCGCGCCCGGGTCTTTAAGCCATTCAGTAAGCAACGCCTTGGCCAGTTCGCTAAGTTCCTCCTGAGTCGTATCGATTTCTGTCACGCCGCGAAAAGCCACGGAAAAAGCCTTGTCGTAAATATCAAAATATCTTTCGCTTTTTACCAGCAGAGAACGAGCGGCGATATAAAAATCTTCCAGTGAACGAACCAGTCCCAGCATCAAGGCTTTTTGCAGGCGCAAGAAAGAAGTCGGAGAAATAGGGATTCCTTTATCGCGCAGCAAATAGAAAAAATCGACAAACATGCTTTCTTAATCCTTGCCAGTTAGGCCCGCCGCCATTTGCAAATCGGAACTTTTTTTGAACAAAACGCCCATATAAGGGATGGCGCCATTTTTGAGATCCTTCCAGTGGAAATCCGGATCAGCCTGGAGAGCGCGCACCCAGTTAATCAGCTCGCGCGTGGCCGGTTTTTTTTCCACGCCGCGAATTTGGCGCAAATTGTAGAATGTCTCCATGCAAGCCGTGGCCAGATCGTTTTTCAGCGTGGGAAAATGAACGCTGATTATTTTGCGCATCAGTGTTTGATCCGGGAACGCGATGTGATGGAAATTACATCTGCCTAAAAAAGGATCAGATAAATCTTTTTTCGCGTTTGAAGTGATAACGATCACCGGGCGGTTTTTGGCCTTTATCGTGCGGTCGATTTCGATAATGTCGAACTGCATCTGGTCAAGAATGTCGAGCATATCGTCCTGAAAATCCGTATCGGCCTTGTCGATTTCATCGATTAGCAAAACAACTTTTTTATCTGAGGTGAAAGCCTGGCCGATTTTTCCCATTTTAATATATTCTTCAATTTTGCTTACATCGCGGCCGGAATCGGCAAAGCGGCTGTCATTTAGACGCGTGAGCGTGTCATACTGGTAAAGCGCTTCAATAAGTTTCATGCTGGATTTGACGTTAAGGATGATCAACGGCATTTGTAAATTCTCCGCTATAGCGTGCGCCAGCATTGTTTTTCCGGTGCCCGGCTCGCCTTTAAGCAATAGAGGCATTTCCAAGGCGATGGAGATGTTCACAATCTTGGCCAGTTCATCATCAAGAACATAGTGAGTTGCCCCGCTGAATTTTGCCGGGCGCTTTTCTGAAGGTGTCATTAAATTACCGCTCCTTTTCTTTTCTGATCAATTTACTAAACATAACACGTTTTTCATTAAAACTTAATCAGAATATAAGTATTCACCACTTGACAAATAAAAGACTGTTTCCTAAATTGCCGCGGTTCAGAAAAAATCACTTATTCAGGATAAAAGCTTTAGGATAAAGAATGTATGAGCGCGCATCGCTTTAGAATGATTGGTAAAAACAAATTTATTTTTTTAATGAAACGTTTGTTTTATAAAGTAATAATTTGTTTTTTAATTTTGTGGATTATTCTGTCCCTGTCGGCGTCTGCCATTGCCGCGGATAACATATGGGGTTCCTACAAGAAAAAACAAGACGGTCATAGTATCAGCATGTATATTGAACCGACCGGCGGCGATGAAAAAAGCGGCAGGGTGAACGTGATTTTTGATTATGTGGAAAACACCGGTAAAGACCTGGAAATTGACGGGGTGGGAACCAGGAAAGGCAATATCATTACGCTTTACTCCCGGACTTATAAGCTAATGGCAATTGTGCGTGACGGTGTCGCGGACTTAAAAATTGAAGAATCATGCGGAAATCACCGCTTTTACGAGGGATATGGATATTATTCTGAAACTTGCTCTCTGGGCGGTTATAGCGCTCTGGCGGCAATGTCCAAGGGGCTGGCAAAGAAAAAATAGCAATCAAAATAATAAAATTAATCACTTTGATAGCCTTTTAAAATATTTAAAAATATCTTGACTTTAATTAATATTATAAGTAAAAATGTTGATAATTTCGTAAATTAAGCTTTGCGGATGTAAGAGAATTGCGGAAGGGTGAGTTGAATTTGGACATATTGATATACAAAAAGAAACCGCCTTATTTTTTGGAGTCTGGGCGGTTTTTGGTTTTGTCATTGTGTTAGTTCGACTTGGAAATTTAAGAAAGGAGGATTAATACAATGTCAGAAGGCAAAGTAAAATGGTTCAATGAG
>JAFGKC010000168.1 GCA_016928765.1 Syntrophaceae bacterium | reverse complement strand
GTGTCTTTGCCTTAACAGATCGTTTATTTGACTTTCCGCTCGGGATAAATCTTCTGAGCTTTTTGCTTTTACCAGAATTGTGTGCACCATGCCCGGAAGTGTCGTGCCAAATATTCTTTTTTGTGAAGTAGTAATGGGTATAAAAATAATATCGTCCTGATCATGACCCATCATAGATTGACCCTTGGCGTCAAGGATACCAACAACGGTAAAAGGCACTTTTTTTATGCGTATCGTTTTGTTTAGCGGATTAATACCGCCGAAAAGATTTTCCACAACTGTTTGCCCTAGAATGCAGACTTTGGTTGCGTTCCGTATATCTTGTTCGGTGAAGTTTCTGCCGCTATAGAGCGTCCAGTCTCTCGCTTCCAGCATGCCGTCTGTTGTTCCCTGGATACTTGTGGCCCAGTTTTGATTGCTATAAACTATTTGCGCCACCCCGCTTATTATCGGCGCGGTCAATAACACAGCAGAACATTCCCTCTCAATTGCGACCGCGTCTTCGCGGGTGAGAGTCATTTCTGTGCCCATTCCACCGCGCACGCCGCCGGCTATTGAACTGCCGGGACGGACGTAAATTATATTGCTGCCTACAGTAGCAATTTCCTTTGAAAGCTTATCGCTGGTTCCCTTGCCGATGGCAATCATGATAATTACAGCTGCCACACCGATAATAATTCCCAGCATGGTCAAAGCGGAACGCATTTTATTTACGCGCAAAGCGCGCAGAGATATTTTAAACGTGGAAGGCAAATTCATCATCGGAGAGACCTCTCGTCGCTGACGACTTTTCCATCAAGAAATTTTATCGTGCGTTTGCTGAAGGCGGCAATATCCTTTTCATGTGTGACCAGAACTATAGTTATTCTATTTTCTTCATTAAGTCGGACAAAAAGTTCCATTATTTCCACGCTTGTTTTGGTATCCAGATTTCCCGTGGGTTCATCGGCTAAAAGAAGAGGCGCGTCATTAACCAAGGCGCGGGCGATGGCGACGCGCTGTTGCTGTCCACCGGAGAGCTGATTGGGATGATGATGCTCTCGTCCTTCCAGCCCCAGGGATTTAAGCGCTTGTCTAGCCTTTTCGCTTCTTTCTTTAGGCGACGTGTTGTTATAAAGCATGGGAACCTCGACATTTTCCAGCGCGGAGGTGCGAGAGAGAAGATTGAATCCCTGAAAAACAAAGCCAATTTTTTTATTGCGGATTTGTGCCAGCGCGTCGCGTTCCATTTTGCTTACATCAATGCCATCGAGAAGATAATGTCCGCTTGTCGGCTCGTCCAGACAGCCAATAACATTCATGAAAGTTGATTTGCCTGAACCGGAAGGTCCCATAATCGCGACAAATTCCCCCGGTTTGATTTTTATGGAAACATTATCAAGCGCGTGGACTTCAGTTTCGCCTAACGAATATATTTTTTTAAGATTAATTGTTTCGATTAAATTCATTTTATCTTAAAAATCCCCTAGACTTTGGTGGTGATGATGAAGATGTTTTTTTTGTCGGATCTATTACTTCCACAATGATTTCATCGCCGGTAGATATCTCGCCGGAAAGTACTTCCGTAAACCTTCCATCGCTGATGCCAGTTTCTATGCTCACATAGTGCGGCTTATCTTTTTCTAAAATCCAGACACCGAGTCCTTTTTGGCGAGAATGCGAAGAATTTTGATCAGACATTCTTACACGTAACGCGGCATCAGGAATCAGCAAGGCGTCTTTCTTGTTGGCAACTTCAATGGAAACATTAGCAGTCATTCCCGGTTTAAGCTTAAAATCCGGATTTTCAACCTTGACAATAACGTCATAGGTGACGACATTTTGCACGATAATTGGAGAAATGCGGACTTCAGAAACTTTTCCTTGAAATGCATCCTCCGGGTAAGCGTCCACGGAAAAATCAACTGGTTGACCGGTTTTAATTTTACCTATATCAGCCTCATCAACGCTGGTGTTTATCTGCATTTTAGTTAAATCCTGAGCGATGGTGAACAGTGTGGGCGTTTGAAAACTCGCGGCTACCGTCTGGCCAACATCAATATTGCGCGATATTACTGTTCCGTTAACAGGGGAAATAATTTTGGTGTATCTTAGGTTTGTCTGCGCGTAATTTAAAGCGGCGCGGGAATGCGCCACCTGCGCTTCTGATGCTTTTATTTGCGCCAGCGCGGAAAGATACATTGTTTCGGAATTATCAAGTTCGCTTTTGGAAATAAAATTTCTGGCAAAGAGAGATTTATTTCTTTCAAAATTAATTTTAGTTTCGTTAGCAGAAACTTTAGCTTTTTCCAGATTGGCCTTTGCCATAAGTAAACTGGCATTTGCCTGTTGAACCTGCGCTTCCAGAGATGACGGATCTATGGTCGCCAGCAGCTGACCTTTTTTTACCTCTGAGTTATAGTCGACAAGCAATTGATTTATTGTTCCGGAAACTTGCGTGCCTACTGACACAGTAGTAACCGGATTCACTGTTCCTGTGGACGAAACTATTGCTTTCACATCACCCCGGCCAACTATCTCTGTGTTATATTTGATAGTGTTGTTTTTATGCTTGATAAAAGAACAAAATCCGATAACAAGAATAATAAGGATAACTACAGCGATGATGATTCTTTTTATATTCATTTATTTTTCTCCCATTGCTTTTTCCAGATTAGCCTGAGCCATGTGATAATCGGCCAGAGCAGTTATATAGGTCATTTTCGCGTTGTTCAAGGTAATCATAGCGTCTGTTATTTCAATGGAACTGCCGACGCCAGCCTCATATCTTCCCTCAGCTAGTTCCACGTTCTCCATTGCCTGGCGCACGATAGTTTCAGCAGCGCCGATTCTTTCCGATGCTTCCTTGAGTGAAAGATACGCGGATTCGATTTCCAGCGAAACTTGCTGCGTCAAAGAATCTTCATTGGCTTTAAGCACGTTTAGGTTAGCTTTGGCTTCATCAATTTGATATTTAGTGGAAAATCCGGTGAAAAGCGGAAAATTTAAAAAAACGCCGACACTCCAGCTGCTGTCTGAAGTTGAATCGTTACCGACATAACCATAGACCGCGCTGCCTGATAACACCGGTAAATATCCTTTCTGGTTGTAAAGAACATTTTTTTCCAGCGCTTCTTTTTTCTTGGAAACTGACATCAAATCTGGCCTGTTTCTATATGCCTTTTCACGCGCCGTATCTAAGGAAACATCATAAGGTTTATAAGACATATCGTCGTTTATTTCATATGGCGGCGCGTTGGATAAACCCATGGCGTTATTAAGATTAACCTTGGCCAGGTGCAGGTTATTTTCCGCTTTGAGCAAATTTATTTTAGAATTGCTCAGATTCACCTCGGCGCTGGTAACATCGATTTTGGAGCGTTTGCCGGTTTCAAAAAAAGCGTTGGCGATTTCAAAATGCTGCTGAAATTTATTAACGGTTTCCCGGGCAACCTCAGCGCTCATTTTGGCCTGCAGATAGCTGTAATAAGCTTGTTTGACGCCAAGGATAACATGGCCGGAAATATCCTGAAGGTCGGCTCGGGACGACTCGGTGCTGAGACTTTGTATTTTTATTTGATCATACGTTTTGCCAAAATCAAATAAAGTTTGGCTCAGGTTCAGCGTGTTTGAATGATGGTTATAGGGGTCAATATCCGGACCGGATAAAGAAGCGGGCCCGATTCTCTGATAACCGGATTGAAATGTCAGCTGAGGCATATATCCCGCTCTGGCCTGGCCGATTCTGCTTTCATAAATACGCACCGTATGCTGTGCCGCGTTAATGGCGGGGTGGTTTTGCAGGGCGATCTCAATGCAGCGCTGGAGATTGATAGTTTCTCCCGCGGTTATCGGTTGGGCGGCGAAAATTTCGCCGGTCATAAAAATTACAAAAATTAAAGGTAAAAGTATTTTTTTAAACATATTTGCACCTATATTGTTAATTTGTTGAATAGCTCTTCAAAGCATTTAATGAAAAATTAATTATATGATCAGTGATTTCTTTTATATCATCATTACTGTAGTTGTCTTTGCCGCGGAGACGGAAAATAACCGGCTGCGCGTTGCGAAAATAAAAACATTGGCCGATAATACTCATCGTGCAGAGTTCCACTTCCTTTTCCGGGCAGTTATTTCCTAAAACCTCCCGCACCAGAGAAGATAAAAAATAAAACGAAGGTTTTATTGATTCTTCAATCAGAGAGTCGAGCGCGCCGGTAGGTTCAAAAAATTCATGAGCGAGGAGCCTGCCGAATAGCGTCTGCTTGTCTTCTTGCAGAAGGCGAAACATAAATGTCTGAATATAAGTGCTGAGTTTTTTTTGCGGCGGGTCGGAAGGTTTAATGCCGAAATTAAGAGGTATAGTCTTGGCCGCGATGGCTTGATAATATTTCAGACAAGCAAGATATAGATGTTCTTTGTCTCCGAAATAATAATTAATTGCCGCCAGGTTTACTTTACAGCGTTTACAGATTTCACGCACTGTGGTTCGGCGGAAGCCTTGTTGGGCAAATATTTCCCCCGCGCTTTCGAGAATTGATTCTGCTTTGGCTGTTATTTTTTTTTCGTTAATCATTATTTATTAACCAATAATTTAAAACATACTTTTAAAACGTTTGTATCATATATAATTGTTTTGTCAATTATTTCGTCGATTACCCATATTATTAATCAAGGATCATGCCAAAGAACACGTGAAATACAAGCTGTTGTTATTAATGTATAATTACAAATTGAAGAGAATATTTTTAATACTAAAGATAAAAATCTGGATAATAAATATCCAAAAAAAATATTTATCTGGGTAAATTATAGCCTGATTGTTTGAAACTAGTTTGAAACATAACTAAAAATTAATTGTAATTGTTAGTTAGAATTTGGAATAATATTCCTTGATATTCTAGATTCAATAATTTATGTAGTCATAAAGATATCAGGAATAAAAGCCATAAAGGAGACAATATGTCAGATCAATTAATGAATACAAAGGAAGTTGCCGAATATCTGGATATCCATGAAAAACAGGTTTACGCCCTGATTAAAAGCGGGCGCATTCCCTGCACGAAAGTTACCGGTAAATGGATTTTCCCCAAAAAATTTATTGATGAATGGATTGAACAAAACGCCAAAGAAGGCCTGAAGCAGGCGCGCAAAAAAAGTTCTCAAATCAGCGGCGCTGTTTTGGCCGCGGGCAGTAATGATCCGGTTCTGGATATGCTTTTGACGGCAACCAAAAAGGCGCATTCCGATTTTTATATTTTTTCCGCCAATACGGGCAGCACTGAGGGGCTTAAAGCTCTTAATTCCGGCATGACCGATATCGCTCTTTCTCATTTGTATGATGCTGAAAGCGGTAAATATAATATTCCCTATCTGGGAAAATATCTGCCCGATGTTAATCCGGTGGTCGTTAATCTTTTTAAACGCGATATAGGTTTTCTTTACGCAAAAGCAAAAGCAGGTGCCATAAATAATTTTGAAAGTCTTACGGACGAAAATATCAGATTTATAAACCGTCAGGAAGGTTCCGGAATCAGACTGCTTCTTGATTATCATCTGGCAAAAGAAGGCATCAGCTCAGAAAAAATTGCAGGTTACCAAAACGAAGTTTACACGCATTTTGAAGTAGGCTTGGCGATTGTTTCCGGTGAGGCGGATGTAGGCATCGCCTCCGCGGCGATCAGTAAACTTCTGGGGCTGTCTTTCTTACCGATAACTTCCGAAGGCTTCGATATGATTCTGGACCAGTCAACATATTTTCAGCCGGGCGTTCAATCGTTTATCGAGACACTTAACTTGGCGAGCTTCAGAAATCGCGTGGAAAAAATCGGCGGCTACGATTTCAAAGATTCCGGCAAAATTCTTCATACCAGTCACTAAAATTAATCATTAATAAGAAAAAAGAAGGAGCATAAGAATGAAACACACTACAAAAATTAAATTAACCGTATTTATGACAATCGCCGTTTTTCTAGCATTTTGCGCGCCAAATGCCGATGCCGCGGGAAAAAAACTTAAGCAAAAAAATATAATTCTGGCCACGACGACCAGTACGCAGGATTCCGGACTGCTAGATGTCCTGATCCCGATATTTGAAAAAAAGACCGGTTACTTTGTTAAAACCATTGCCGTAGGGTCCGGTCAGGCCATGGCTATGGGACAAAAAGGCGAAGCCGATGTCATGCTGGTGCATTCGCCGGACGCCGAGAAAAAATTTGTTGAGGAAGGATACGGCATTAACCGCTGGTTGATTATGCATAATGATTTTATCATTATCGGGCCTGTTGATGATCTGGCGAAAATAAAGGGTGTAAAAGCTTCTGCGGATGCGCTTAAGAAGATTGCCTCCGCAAGTGCTTTGTTTGTGTCACGCGGCGATAATTCCGGTACGCACGCTAAAGAAAAGGCGCTCTGGAAACAGGCGGAAATTACTCCTGCCGGCCAGAAATGGTATCAGGAAACCGGACTAGGCATGGGGCAGACATTGAATGTCGCGTCAGAGAAAAAAGGATACACGCTGGCTGACCGCGGCACGTACCTGGCCTTGAAGAAAAACATTCCGCTGGAAATTTTGGTGGAAGGCGACGCTATTCTGCTCAATATTTATCATGTAATGGAAGTAAATAGTAAAATGTGGCCGAAAGTGAACGCCGCTGGCGCGAAAGCATTCGCGGATTTTATGGTGTCGAAAGATACGCAGGAAATTATCAGAACTTTTGGGGTAGATAAATTTGGTTCGCCGCTCTTTTTCCCTGATGCGGGTAAAAAAGTGGAAGATCTGGGAAAATAATTTATTAGAGTAGAGGTATTAATTGGAGTTAATTTTACAGGGAATCATCAAGGCTTTTCATTTATTAATCAGCTTCGATCCCGAAGTAATGAACATTACGTGGCTGTCTCTCAAAATATCGGGGACAGCCACGTTTATCAGTCTGTTTATTGGTGTTTCCATAGGCGTTGCTGTCGCGCTCAATGATTTTTTCGGCAAACGTCTGGTCATAAGTATTATCAACACCGGCATGGGATTGCCGCCGGTGGTTGTCGGCCTTTTTGTGACCATCATGATCTGGCGCAGCGGGCCTTTTGGATTTTTAGAAATTCTTTACACTCCTACAGCTATGATCATCGCGCAGGCGATTATTGCCACGCCGATTGTTATGGGCATATCGCTTGCCGCCATTCAAAATCTGCCGCCGAATTTAAGATTGCAGATTTTATCTCTGGGAGCCAGCCGCCTGCAGATGGTTTGGGTTTTGGTAAAAGAATCACGCCTGCCGCTTTTGGCGGCGGTGATGGCCGGTTTTGGCGGCGTTATTTCAGAAATCGGCGCCTCCATCATGGTGGGCGGTAATATTAAAGGATACTCGCGGGTTTTAACCACTGCCACCGTTATGGAAACGGGGAAGGGTAATTTCGATCTGGCCATTGCTCTCGGTGTTATATTATTGATTTTGGTCTTTACGATTAATTTCATCCTCACGCAGATTCAGCAGAGGCAGTAATCCAGATGAAACAATCACTCCTTTTATCCATCGAAAATCTGGTGGTGAAACGCGGTAAAGTTACCGTGCTGAATGTTAATGAACTTAAAGTATTCCCCGGGCGGACACTGGCGCTTATCGGACCAAACGGCGCGGGGAAATCCACGCTTTTGCTGACGTTGGCCGGGCTTTTACCCATAGAAAGCGGCAGACTTTTTTTTCAATCACGGCTGATGAACACTTCTTCGGCTCTAGCGATGCTAAGACGAAATATCGCTGTGGTTTTTCAGGAGCCGCTTTTGCTGAATATGAATGTGGAAAAAAATGTCGCCGTGGGGCTTAAGTTTCGTGATCTAAGCAGCGCGGAAATAAAAAAGAGCGTTGATGAAGCGCTTGCATATTTTGGCATTGAGCATCTGGCCAAGCGTGCGGCCAAGACTCTTTCCGGAGGTGAGTCCAAGCGCGTTTCCCTGGCACGCGCCTTTGCCATAAAACCAAAAATAATACTTTTAGACGAAGCGTTTAATTCTCTTGACCCGCCCACGCGCGAGGCAATAATTGATGATCTGCAAAATATTCTGCAAAAAACAAAAATAACCGCCGTGCTGGCGCTGCACGATCGTGAGGAAACCCTGCGTTTGGCGCAGGATGTCGCCGTGATGAGTGAGGGAAAAATAATCCAGCAGGGCGCCACCGCGCAGGTATTTCACCAGCCGGTTAATGAATATATCGCTAATTTTGTCGGCACGGAAGTTATCCTGGAAGGCGTGGTCAAAAAGAGTAAGGCGGGATTGATGGATGTTGCCGTCAACGGCAATATCATCGAGGCGG
>JAFGKC010000167.1 GCA_016928765.1 Syntrophaceae bacterium | reverse complement strand
GCATTCGGTCAACGCGTTAAAAAGATCAGGCGCGCGCGCTCCCGCGTTTATTCAGGAAACAAACGAGCATCTTTTTAAAAACGCCGATGGCACGCCGAATCTCGCGCAGATAAACCGCCTGCGCCGGGCGTTCGCGGAATCACTTTCGCAGACAGTTCAATCGCTCGAGGCTTCGCAAAAAATATCTATGATTGATCTGCATGTGGGCAAACAAACTTACGATTATGATTGCGGCTCGCAGGCATTGCAAACAGTAATGGGATATTACGGCGTGGATGTGCGCGGTGATGAATTGATGGAAAAGCTGGGTACCGCTCCGGACACGGGTACGCCGATTCATTCGATGATTTCGGTGGCGCAACAATACGGGTTTGAAGTCAATTCCGGCACGCACTGGTCGCTAAATCAGGTGAAGCAGTATGTTGACGCAGGCACTCCGGTAATCGTTTTGTTGCAGGCGTGGGCCGACCGCAATATGACGCTTGATGACTGGCGCAACGATTGGGAAAACGGACATTACGCGATTGTTATCGGCGTGAATAAAAATTTTCTGCTTTTTGAAGACCCGGCAACAATACGGCGCACCTGGCTGCGCGAACGCGAGTTTCTGGCGCGCTGGCACGACATGGACCCCAAAACAGGAGAAAGATACGAACATTTTGGCATGGTGCTTTTAGGAAAAGAGCCGGCCAAATTATCTCTGGAACATATGGATTAATACAGCAAAAATTTTTGAAAAATGGTGTATGATTTGCTTTTAAATAGTAACTACATTAGATTTATAAACGTAAGAAGGAGAAAAACAATCAACAAGCGTTTTTTCACTCTTTAACCAAAGGAGAGCTTAACAATGTCAATCTGGAAAATGATAATAAGAAAATATATATCTAAGCGAGATTTATCAATGGCAAGTATCCGGCTTCTGATTCTCTTTTTAATAATATCTCTGACCGCGTGTTATCCGGCGGCTTATCGCGAAACCGAGGCGCCAAGCCCGCCTGAAAAACCGCCCCTTACTCAGATCTTTTTTTATCCAAAGCAAGGCCAGACAAAAGAACAGCAGTCACGCGATCACTACGAATGCTACAACTGGGCGATGGAGCAGACAAGTTTTGATCCCAGTCAATCACAAATTCCGCCCAAACGCCGTGTTAAAGTAGTGCCCATGCCTCCGCCTGGACATGATACTATTGCCATGGCTATCGCCGGCGCGGTACTGGGCGCGTTAATCGCTGGGCCCCGGCACGCGGGCGCGGGCGCGCTGATCGGCGCGGGAAGCGGCGCTATTGCCGGTGTCATATCTGACACGACAAGACAGCAGTATGCCGAGCAAATGGAAGAAGCTTACGCGAACCGTGACCAGGCACTTGATCCCGCCTACGAAGGAAAAGCGCGGGATTTCCGGCGCGCGATGTCGGCTTGTCTCGAAGGCCGCGGCTACAGTGTGCAGTAACAAATATTACTGGAGGTGATATTTATGCAATCCGCTCAATATAAAAAATTATATTTAGGCATTGGATTGACGATTTTTGTTTTTTTAGGAGCAATGCTTTTGGCTTTCGCGCAGGACGCGTACGCGCAAAGGCCAAGCTCCAACCCCGCCCCCGCGCCAAGTTCCCGCTTCATGGATTCACGGCATCGCCATGACCACGCGTATCCGTCACGCGGCCATTCCATTTCCAGGCTGCCGAGAGGATACCATCCTGTGGTTCATCGTAATTCGCGATATTACTTCCACGGCGGAGCGTGGTACCGTCCTTACGGCTCGACCTTTACCGTTGTCGCTCCTCCTTTTGGACTGATCGTTCCCTTCTTGCCTCTTTATCACTCGACAATTTGGGTTGGTGGCGCGCCTTATTTTTACGCCAATCAGGTTTATTATACCCGCACCACCGGCGGTTATATGGTTGTTGAGCCGCCCAAAGAAAATATAGTTGAAGCGTCGGTACCGGAAGAGCGGTTATTTATTTATCCGCGCAAAGGCCAAAGCGAAAAAAAGCAATCGGACGACCGCTATGAATGCCACCGCTGGGCTGTGGATCAGACTCTTTATGATCCAACCCAACCGCCGGACAGCGTGCCCGCGTCTCAATTATACCAAAAGCGCGCCGATTATCAGCGGGCGATAAGCGCCTGTCTTGACGCGCGGGGATATACGGTTAAATAATACAAGCCGGTTTATTCTAATACCGGACAAAGCCGCGATACGCTTCTCAAATAAAAGCCCGAAATAATCTCTCTTCCGGGCTTTTTTAGACGTAAAATTTACGCAGTATAATTATCCGCGATGCAGCGATTGGCGGCTTTTTTCAACCTTAATAAACTGGTCATGCTTTTTATAAAATTAATCTGATATTTTTACCCTCTTCGCGCCATAAAACCGCACATTTTCACGCAAGGGAAGGAAAAAGCTAAAAAAGATCAAAGCACTACATATAGTGGTTTGAGGCGCTCAAAACCACATTTTGTGGTATTTTCCCTTTACAAAGGATTTTTCTTCTGCTAGAATTTCCAAAATTTTGCGCATTTGGATGAAATAATTACTTATGAACCTGAAAAAACTGGAAATAGCTGGATTTAAATCATTTCGCGACAGGGCCGTTTTGGATTTTTCGCAAGGCGTTACGGCTATTGTCGGTCCAAATGGCTGCGGCAAATCCAATGTTGTGGACGCTATCCGCTGGGTTATGGGCGAACAGCGCGTAAAAACGCTGCGCGGCAAAAAAATGGAGGATGTAATTTTTAACGGCAGTCAAGACGCCGAAGGCGTAGGTATGGCGGAAGTCACCATGACGCTTGTCGCCAACGGCCATAATTTTCCCGGCGCTTACTCCGACATGAATGAAATTTCAATTTCGCGTAAAATAATCCGCGAAGGGGAAAGCGAATACTATATCAATCAGGTGCCGTGCCGTCTGCTGGATGTCAAAGAATTTTTCATGGGAACG
>JAFGKC010000166.1 GCA_016928765.1 Syntrophaceae bacterium | reverse complement strand
GGTTTTTTAAAAGATAAATAAGTGCCCAAAGAAACCGCCAGAATCGCCGTATTCACGGAATGGGCAAATGTGTATTCATCATACATTTTGATGCTGGTCAAACCGACCATAGCGTCTCTATTATCCAGAACGTAATCCACCATATTTTGCATAACAGTGTTCATTTTCCGCATACTGGAGGTTTTTTCCAGATAAACAGCCTGAACAACATCCTTCAGGGCGCCGATAGTATCACGGAAAATATCCGTGGCCCTTCTTTCCCGCGCCTTGATTACTTTGCCAATTTGTTTATCAACAAGCAACGCGTGATGGATTATAATGTGCAGGATACCTCTCTTGGCAGTAGTAACATTCAAGCTTTCTTGTTCGGAAGAAAATACTATGTCGCTGCTCATCATGTCCGCGAAGCGGACAATTTCATCAGCCGTTAAATTCGGCCTGAAAACAACGCCGCCGATATCCTTATAACCAAATAGATCAATTGCCGCCGAAAAACTATTATCAATAGGTATGGCGATGGTTTCAAAAAATAATTCGCCTCTCACTAAATAAAAAGCCGCTTCTTTTCTGTCTGTTAATACTTCCTGCAACTGATCACGGAATTTTTCCGCAGAGGCCAGAAGGATGGGATGATCATGGGGATAAAGTGATATGTTCCGCAGCACGGCAGCCAACAAATGAAAAGCAATCCGCGCCGACTCGATCAGCTTTTGCTTTTCAAAAAATGATTGCCTTGCTTCTAATTGTTCATCACGCTGATTTTCGACCATCACCTATTCTCCAGCTTATCTCTTCTATCGCTTTTAGAGCTGCAGCACGGCGCTCTTCCTGCAGTTTCTTCGACTTCCACCATCGCACTTTAGTGAACCTATTTAAATATTCTTTAGTATTCCGGCCGCCGATATTTCCGAGCACTCCGATGGCGACTAAAGTAAGTTCCTGTTCTTTTTTCTTCAGCGGACGGTTATCTAAAAAATTTGTCAGATATGTAGCGTCATCAGCGCTGACACCGGGAAAACGGGAAAAAGCCCTAATCGCGCTTTTCTGCACTTCCTGATCTTCGTCCGACAGAAATCTGGCCAAAAAGGCCATAGCATTTTTACCGCCGATGCTCTGTAACCCGTTGATGATTTCCTGCCGGATACGAATATCTTTATGCTCCGCCGCTTTACGGAAATACGTTATGGCTTGATCGGGTTTGCTTTCCCCTAAAATATTGACGATATTACGTACAAAATACCACCGATTATCTGATAAATGCCTGCCCAATAAAGATGTCTGATTTTTACTAAGCTCTTTCGAGAGGCCAAGATAAAACATACGCACTTTTCTGTCTTTTTCTTCAGCCAAAAGCTTTAAAATAGTCTCGGTTGATTCCGCTTCAAAAGCGGATAAATAACTGAAAATAGCGCGGTATTCGGAAGAATCCGTAACGTGCCGGCGGACCTCTTTTATCGCGTCTAAAATTACGAGCCGGGCGGAAGCTTTTTTTAAAGCATCATTTACTTTATGCCTGAACTCAGGCTCCATTGGCATCTGTAACGCGTGAACAATAAGCGTCGCGTAATTATAATCTTGCTTTCTTAAAAGATAATCGAGCATATTTTCCAGCTGAGTGATAATGGCTGAAAAAAGTGTGGCGTCTTTATCCTGCTTGTTGGATTGGCTTTCCTCTTTTGCATGAGGTATTAAAGAAATCAGAATACGCGATGCCGCCCTTACGGTATCCCATTCCGTGCCCGCTTCGTTAACGGCTTTAATTTCTTCCATTTCTTCGGGGCTATATTTAGTAAACTCCTGAGCAAGAGCGATAAGCTCCTCATTAATAGGCTGCGCCTGAAGATAAGCAAGATGGCTTTGCGCTCCCTGCGCTTCCGGTTCCTGCGCGGCTGCTTTTTTAAGCAGCGTGGCAATCTGTTGAACCGTCCAGGCTTCAGAAAAACGTCCAGACTGTACTTCCTGATTTAGACCCGGAATGCTCTGGTCTGCCAAAGGGACTTCCTCTCTGGCTATCTCTGAATCAAGAGCACCGTATAGTTTATCCGCGATAAAACCGTTGCGGTAGCGGGGATCAAGCGCGAGAACTGATTTAGCTAAACCTTCATATAAGGTTTCTCTTTGTGCCGGCTGTTCCTCATCAATTTTCTTTCCCGCTTCTTTATACAAGGCAAAGAGGCGGTCTTCTAAAGTTTCATTCTCTGTTTTTGTCTGCTGGGCCAATTCAAGCATTTTTTCGCCGAATTTAAATGGATCTTCGGTAAGGTCAAAAAGAACCAGGGTGCGCTGAGGGGCGCCCAATTCTTTTTTTTCATCTTCGCTTTGTTCATAATCTTTTTTATCCGCGCCTTTTTCTTCCCAACGCCGCGTGGACTGTGTGGTGATAACCTCATCAATGCCGGTTTCTGTAACCTTAATATTCAGAATATCTTTTTCCCATAAAATAGAATTAATTCCGCCTCTCATCTCCAGATCTTCAGCCGTCTGGGTAAGTCCCTGATAAAATTCCAGCAGCTCCGATTCAGTCAGCCCGGAAATAAAAATTATTTCCCGGATCCCTTTCAAAAACAAATCCTGCGCGATAGGCTGATTAATATCTTGATTTTTTTCAAAAGGAACATTCTGAAACATAATGTACTTTTTATGCACACCGATACGATATTCATCATTTTTTTGCAGATAATTATTAAGAGCGCTGAATGATTTTTTCACAGAATTAAAGTAGGACGGATTATTAACAGGATAAAGCTTTACCGCGCGAATAGCCAGAACAACGCTTCTTAAAACTTCCTGGATTTCAGGAGACAGCAGCTCTTCTTTCCTGATGTCTTTTTGCATATTCCGCGTTTCTCAAATCAATGCAGTTACATAAAAATATTAATAAAAAGCGCCGTTTCGTTTTCAAGTATAGAAAAACCTTCTTTGCCTGTCAATTAAATAATAAGTTATTGATTTGATAAGGACTTTAGGCATTGCCTTGATTTTCATGCATTGGTTATTGAGGTTAAAAGTAAAATTGTGCAATAATACAAGGATTATATTTTGAAGGAGATATTTTTAATGATAGAAAAATGGATTAAAGAAATAAAAGAAAAAAGCCCGCCGGATCAACTGGGAATGATTCTTGTTCATGATGGAATTGTCCGGGCGACATCCAAAAACGGACAGCCGGTAACAAAAATGAAACTAACCTACGACCATGCGCGCCTCAATCAAACAATTGATGCTTTTAAAAAAAGAGATGGTGTTGTTGATATAAAAGCGTGGATCAATGAAGGCACTTTAAAAATCGGCGACGATATAATGAAAGTGTGCGTAGCCGGACGTTTTCGCAAAGATGTTTTCCCCGCGTTCAAAGAACTTTTAGAAATTATAAAAAACGATATTGTCCGGGAACAAGAAATATCTTAGTACCGGCTCAAGCGCTATTTTTTAAAGATCATTACGGCACCAAGTACAGCACAGACAGCGCCGGAAATCAGAAACAACATCGTCTCATTAGTGGATGATCCCGTAAGCGCTCTCGAAAACTTATCGCCGAAGGCGCCGTAAAGATTAAGCCCCCAGATAAGGAGAGCAACCCCTATAACCAGTAAAATGATCCCGACTGTATTGATATTTTTTCCCGCCATTTAATTCACCTCTCGAACCCTTTCTTTCCAGATATAGTGTTGAGTGGCGGCCTATATTAGATATATACAGACCAGCCACTCAGCAGGATCTTTTGTGATGATTAGCTTTTAATCCAAGAATAACGGCAATAACTTTCATCATCCGCGCAAGAGACCGATTAAAGATAAAGCGTCAAGAATTACGCCTTATATTTAAAAGATACTCTCATTTTTGCCCGATACTCGACAACTTTGCCGTCTTCGATTCTCATATCGAGTTCTTTAACTTCGGCGACTCTCAAATCTTCCAGGCTCTTTGCCGCTATTTCCACACCTTTTTTTGCGGCATCTTCCCACGACTTATCGCTGCTGCCGATAATTTCAATCACCTTGTAAATGCTGCTCATGTTTTTCCTCCTTTTTTAAAGTTAATGGATTTAAAAACGAGACAACTCTTAACAACGCTCATACTTTGTGTGTGCGATGAAGTATAGGAACATTAATTTTATCTGTCAATGAAAAAAGGGGATAACGGCAATATTGGCCATACTGAAATATTTCAGCGATTAATACTATTTAAAATCAAATAATTATAGCTTGCCGTCCAGGTGCTCATATATTTCGGCTTTGCAGCTGCGGCAGCGCTGCGCGCCGCGAAAAAGCGGTTTGCCGCAGAAAGGACAATGGTAGCGCTCGCAAACTGAGCGTGCCCATTCCACGCTGCCCTTTTCATCACCGTGTTGGGCAACCTTTTCGCGCCAGATGGGTATGGTTTCCTTCATCACCCTTCTTCCTGTTGCCAGGCCAAATTTTTCTATCATGGCACAGGGCCAATCCGCGCACTGGTGGCAGGAATAGAATCCTTTATCTTTTACGCAATTTCTAATGGAACACAACTGACAGTAACCGTATAATTTTCCCGACGGCTCCTGCTGCATGCACCCGAGACAGGCAGTCTCTTCCGGTTTTGTACCGTAGAGATTGCCCATTATCCGGCGAAATTTTTCATTATTATCACGCGTGGCGATATAAACTCCGCACACGCCGCAATAAAGACCGCAGGGAGCCATTAAATCTTTGTTGCTGAATTCTTCTTCGCGCCAGCCTTCCATACGTTTTTCCTGCCACTTTAAATAATTGCTGGTTATAAAAGATGACTATTTTTTAGGCGTGATTCCGGAAAGCTCTTCGTACATTTCTATTACCGGAGAGCCGTCAAGCATCGGGCCAATCTTACCAAAGAGAGCGGCAAAATGAGGAGTTGAGCTGTGCTCTTTGAGCGCTTCCTTATCGGTATATTTTTCATAAAAAAGAAATTTCCCTGCTTCTTTCTTGTGACGATGAAGCGTGTACATAAGCGTGCCCTTTTCCGTTTCGACTTGAGGGATTATATCTTTTAGTGCCTGTTCAAACTCCTGCTCCATTCCCGCTTTTGCTTTCATTACCGCGACAACAACCAGCATTGCATCCTCCTTGGAACTTTTATTTTTCGTTACTATAGGGATAAAAAATAATGGTGTCAATCCTCATATTCATCAAAAAAAAAGGCGGCTTATCGATCATCGTTAAACCGCCTGATATTTCGTGCTTTTTTCAGCCTTTATTAAATTTTCATGCCTCCGTCGCAGAAAATCAGCTGACCGGTAATAAAAGAACTTTCGTCGGACGCGAGAAACAGCGCCAGATTAGCGACATCATCTGGCAAACCCTTTCGGTTCATGGGAACAAGAAAAGGCAGCATCGCGTCCATCTGCTTAATAGTTTCCGGGGGCATGCTCTTCATCATGTCTGTCCAGATCATTCCCGGGGCGATGGCGTTTACGTTTATCCCTTTGGGGCCAAGTTCCTTAGCGGCGGTTTTGGTCATGCCGATAACGCCCGCTTTTGTCGCGGAGTAATTGAGCTGGCCGGCGTTCCCCAAAGCGCTGGTGGAAGAAATATTAATAATTTTACCGTAACCTTTCTGGCGCATATAAATCCCCGCGCATTGTATTCCGTAAAAAACACCGGTGAGGTTTACGGCGACAACCTGATTCCATTGTTCATCCGTCATTTTATGAAGGATGGAGTCCCGCGTGATTCCGGCGTTGTTTACCATGATATCCACCGTGCCATATTCCTTCACTGCCGTATCCACCATATTCTGGACAACTTCTCGCGACGCCACAGAACCGATAACAGCTGTGGCCTGGCCTTTCTGCGCTCTAATTTTTTCCACCACGTTTTTCACGTCCGCTTCGTTGACATCGTTGACGACAATCTTGGCGCCTTCGGCTGCAAACCGCAAAACGATGCCTTCGCCGATACCTCGTCCCGAACCGGTAACCACAGCCACTTTATCTTTTAATCTCATTTCTTCCTCCTTATATAACATGAACAATATTTGTCTTTGGTTAATAATTGAACCGCGCGGCAATTACAACTAAAAGTTGCCATCTTCCATAAAAATATTTACTTTTTATTATCTTTATTTTTTATTATAGTGTGAGAAAATCAAAACGAATAGCGAAAGGAAAAAAATCCATGGATATTAAGATAACAATGCAGGAGATTTTTGACAAAGGCTTGGATCTTTCAAAAAAAACTTACGAAAAAGCAAAAGAGCTGGGGGAGATGGGCATCACACAGGTGGAAATCGTTACCCTGCAGCACAAAATGGCCAAACAAATAAGTAAACTGGGAACTATTGCCTACCGGCATTTTTCTAAAGAAAACACGTCTCTAAAAAAAGATGTCAGGGGAGTTCCCGGGCTCATGAAAGAAATAAATAATATCGACCAGCAAATAAAACTCAAAGAAAAAGAGTTAAAAAAGAAGAAGTCCGGAAAATAATACATTCCCCCGGCATGTTTCACGTGAATCAATTAAAAGATTTTAAAGGGGATTGTTTATAAGCCTTTGATATTTATTGGTTATTTGCTTTTTCCTCATATGTGGCAAAAAGCAATAATCATACACGCCCTGAAAAATAGACAGAAACTGCCGCTTATTTTAGCGGCAGTTTCTGTCTATTTAACTATCAAGCGTTTTAAATTGTTTTATTAAACCCCGCCACCGGAAACAAAACCTTTGGAAGGAGGCCCCGTATCCGCGGGTGTGCCGGCAATTTGCGCCAGATAAGCCGCACCAAGTTTTTTGAGGTGATCCGTTACATTATCAAAATAATTAAAGTGTGCCTGTTCCTCTTCAGTAATTGTTTCAAAAAGCTTCATACTGACGCTGTCTCCATTTTCCCGACAAACGAGAAGAAACTTGTTATAAGCGTCGATGGTGTCGTCTTCCAATTTGGAATCAAAAGGAAAAACGATATCGACTTTTTGCGCTTTTGCTATTTTGCCGTCAACTTCCGTCGTCGGCTCGCCACCCAGTTCCTTGATCCTTTCGGCAAACATCTCCGCGTGACGCATTTCATCAATGGCGATAAGTTTAACTTTCGCGGCCAGATCTCCATAATCCATATCGTCCAGATTGTAATGCTGGTTCATGTATTGATGAATGGCGTAAAGTTCCATTGCCCTGGCTTTGTTCAAGACATCAATGACTTTTTTCTTCTTCATTTCCCGTGACTCCTGCGCCATATAAAATCCCCTTTCTTGAATTAATTGTTGGTTTACTGCTCTAATTTAAATAACTCTTGGGACTCGTTCCAATCGAACAATATTGCCGCGTTCGACGTGATATCCCGAATTATAAAAACGTATGAATCAATATCATCGGCGGCGTCCTTCACCGGCTGAATGTTCAGGGAGAATATTCCGGGCTTACCCATATCCTGACTTTTGACAATAAAATAATTGCTACTTTGATAAGGGTAAATGTCTTTTTTGAACAGATTTTTAAAATGATTCAGAACATTATCCGGCTCTTCCTTCATTCCCAAAAAATCTTTTGCCTTGGCATTTATAACTATCGGCATAAAATTTGTGTCTGTAATTATTATTCCTTCGTCCAGCCTGTTTACGACATTTAATAATTTTCGTTTTTCAAATATTTGATTTCTCAGAGAAGCGAGCTTGATTTGAGAGCTTACTTTAACCAGTAATTCATCCACGTCAAAAGGTTTGGTAATAAAATCATCGGCGCCCAGCTGCAGGCCTTTAAGGCGGTTTTCCTTGTCCGCCAATCCCGTAATGATAATGACGGGCAAAGACTGTAATCTTTTATTTTCGCGAATATTTTTTAAAACATCAAAACCGGATATTCCGGGCATCATTACATCAAGCAAAATCAGGTCAACCGGCGCGCCTTTCAATATTTCGAGGGCGTCTTCACCGTTTGCGGCCTGTAAAACATTATAGCCTTTATCTTTGAGG
>JAFGKC010000165.1 GCA_016928765.1 Syntrophaceae bacterium | reverse complement strand
TTATAGAACTGAAATCATCCGGTACGTTGCCTGTCAGTAAGAAAAATAAGTAAGCAGTAAATTATTGATGAACCGCGGCGGTTTGTACGGGGAAATATAGTTTTTGTTTCGGAGTTGAGAGTAGAATTTCGAACTTGTCATTTCGAAGGAGCGTTAGCGACGAGAAATCTTAATTGATTTGGCAAAAAACTTTTTACGGGGAAAACGGCAGAGTTTAAAGACAGAAAATTCAGGAGGGCGGGATGAAGAAGATATTTATATTTTTTTTGTTCATGGTTTTTGCATTTCCATACGCAGTATTTGCGGATGAATTAGTGCTGGTAAAAGGTAAAGGTTGCCCGGTATGTGAGGCGCACTTTAAAAATTTAAAATCTCTCGAATTAAATGAAATGGTGTGCCAACGCGATGAATCTTATTCCTCAAAAAATGGCATAACAAGGCCGAAATGGGAAGAGGTGGATTTAAGAGAAAACAAAGAATTCTTAAAAAAGATACATAAGTTTTTTTCTATAGGAGAACAGTTTGGAGCTTTAAATTTAATAGACAATGAAAAAGAATTTGAAAAATATTTTGAAGGTCATATTTTAAAATATAATTTACTAACTAAAACTGTTGTTGACATAGATAATGATGGTAAGCCAGAAACGGCAATGCTCTATAGAGCGCCCCGCTGTAATACAGATAGAAATTCCGCATATAATATACATTATTCTCGACCCCTGTTTGTTTTTGATAGATCCAAAAATCTCATAGACCTTAAGAAGACAGAGCCGCTTTTACAGAATCCATTTCCAAGAAATATTGAAGCAAAGGCAGCTAATAGCTTATACCAACTATATGATGTTTTCTTTTATAAGAATCAGACATATTTTGACAAATGGAATGTGTATGATTGGACTTTAAGTGTCTATATTCAATCGGAAGGCAAAACAAAAAAAGTTTGCACTTATAAATATAAAGGGAGGGCATAAGGAAAAGAATTGAGATCAGGTCTTGAAATATAAGTTTATTTACTCAGCTCACGATTGTTTAATTAGTATCAAGTATTCGTATTTATATAAATCATAAACAAACTGCTGAATTATTTCCTGCTCGTCCGTAGCAGGTATTTTCGTGTGAAGTATAGCCGCTAATTTATCGCTGAACTCAACAGGTAAAAAATCTGCAATAGGACCGCGATGCACTTTGTAATTAAATATTTCAGCGATTTTTTGCAGGTGGGAAAATTTAATAGTGTATTCATTGTGCCCTTTAAGAGAAATTTTTTCAGGGAATCCCGCGGGCGCGATATAAATAAGTTCGCGCAGAGTGTTCGGCACGGCGGCCTCGCAGCTATGCTCGCTTAAATAAATATATTTAACCCCCGCGCGGCAGATGTTTTCTAATAGCAGCAAAGCGCCGATATTAATAATTTCATCTGAAGCAAAGTTTAAGCAATATCTGGTATTTAGTTCAGAGGCTTTATTTTGATAAAATGCAAGTTCTTCTGTCGGCGAGGGAACGATGCCTTTCTGAGAAATCAGAGTGGGCAGATCACCCATGTTTTCATTCATGATAATCAAGTCAAAGGTGTTGAAAAAAGCAACATCTTTTTTTAAAGCATCCGCCTGCATAAATTGTACATTATATTTTTGCAGAGTTTCTTTTTGCTGGTTTAAAAGATAAGGGGATATATCTAGTGCCGTGGCGCGAAGGTCTGGATTCAGCTCCAGAAAATCACGCAGCAGATAGCCCATGCCGCCGCCGATTTCCAGAATATCGCGCACCGCGGGAAAAGGGATATATTTTTCCAAAAAACGATAGAGGCTGACTCCCAGAGAGGCATTTGTTTTCAGAATGTTGCGGCAGGGGCTGTTTTCAGGATAAAGCGCGTTGCAGACAGTCAGCTCCCAGCCGAGAGTATCTAACTCGTGAGCATGATAGTTTTCTGTTGTGTTCAGACAATAGCTCATAGAAAATTAATATTGGTTTTTGTGAAAATTATGATATTCAAATACTTAATTTAGATATACAAAAAAAGCCATGAAAATATTCATAAGTGAAATATCGATGACAATAATTATTAAAGTCCGGGAGGGCGCGGTGTGCCACAATATTCGCAAAAGATAATTGAGCTTCTGCGCGTGGATTATCCCGACCTTTCCGCCTGGACGATAATCTGCGCCAATGACAGGGCAGTAGATCCGGTTCAGCACTATATACACAGCCGGTTGGGTGGGATTATGCCGCGTGTGGAAAGTGTTGACGCGTACATTACAGAAAAAATAAGCGGCAAACTGAAACTGCATCCAGTAGCCGGCGATGAGCAACTATTATTATTCATTGAGTTTTTGGCTCAGAGATTTCCGGATGAGCCGTATCCTGCCCGGCGCGCCGCCCATCTCTTGCCGTTGCTTCTAAAGCTGGCGGAATACAACATTGGCCGCAAGACAATATTCGGCACGGAGCGCTTTACCGAGGATGAATGGAACAGGTTAGAAGATTATCTGGAAACAGCGCAGGCTTTCCGCAAATGGCTTTCCAGGAAAAATCTTTTTATGACGGAGCTGGAATTATCGTTGCTTGAGAGTGTAACTCCCGCGGAAAAGGAAGTATTTATCGGACTTCCGGCGATGACGCCCGTTACGGAACGCTTTTATAGAAAGATAAGCAGGGAGAGACTATTTATTGATCCGCCGCTTTTTGGAGCTGATTTATTCGCTTTAGAGACGCTTCCCTTTGATTCGGCAAAGAATCTGGTTTTGTCTTTCCGTGGAGAAATAAAAAGTGGTGACGGAAATAATATTGAACTGGTATCGCTGGAGGGTCTGCATGCACTTGCTGACCTGGTGACGCTCGAAGTTTCCTCATTTCTTGATGAACGTTCAGAAAATGAACAGTTAATAATATATCTTCTTGATGAATCGCTCACACCAATGCTCTGGAACAGAGCGCTGCGTCATTTTGGCAATGCCGTAAACCTAGCCGTCTGGCTGCCTTTTGCGACTACAGCGGCGGCAAGAAGGTTGCTTGCCGAAATAGAAAAGGCCAAAAATTCCGGACACGCGCCTGATTTCAAAAAATTCGCCGCGGCCTGCGCTATGGAGCTCGCCAAAAACGCGGAAATTTATGTGCGCGAGGAATGCGAGGCGCTGGAAGCGGCAATATCTTTTTCCACCATCCTTGATGAATGGAAAGACAGGCTGGGGCGCAATTTGTCCGATGCCGCGGAAATTCTCATCCAGGCAAAAAAATTCCGTGTTACGGGAAGCAGGTCGGCGCCGGTGCAGGTGGTCGGTTTCGGCCATGTTTCGGGAGAAAGATTCAGCAGGGGACTCATTCTTTCCCTGGATAGCGGCGTTATGCCCAGCCAGCCGTATGAGGGACCTTTTATCAATCCGGTGCATGTGCCGCAGTTGAGAAAGACTGTTTTTGAATATGAGGATCTTGTTTTCCGGCAGATTCTGGCGCAGGGCGACAGCATAAAAATAGTCGCGGTAAATGACGTTATCAGGGAAAGAACGCCCAGTTACTACATGAGCCTGCTGGCGCAGGAATTCGCCAAGACGGTTAAGGCGAAAGCTTTTAAAGAATCTCTGCCGGCAACAAAAACCGCGGAAAAACCGGCGATAAAAATTGATGATGATCTTAGAAATAAGTTGAAAGATTTCACCTATTCATATTCGAGTCTCAGCAAGATACTGGCCTGTCCGTTTTTGTTTTACCATCAATATATTCTGAAAATTAAGCCGCCTTCATTTATGGATGACGAAGAGAAAATCAATATGCGGATGGGCGAATTTGTGCATGATTTTTTGCGGCAGATGACCAGCAGCAAAGATAAATTCGATGCCTGGGAAAAGCTTTTCGATAAATTGTGGGAAAGTAAAGGAAATGCCGCTATTCGAAATATTCCCGGCATAGATATCTACATGCTCAACGCGAAAATATTTTTACGGGAAATTTATGAGGATGAGAAAGGTGCGGGCGAGCGCGTGGTTTTTGCCGATAATACGCTGGCAAGCGAAAAAGAATTTCACGGTACCATTGCCGGAGAATATAAGATAACCGGGCGTGTGGACAGGCTGGCAAGCATTGACGGACGCACAGAAATAATTGATTTTAAGTACACGAAAAAGCAGGGAAAATATGAGCTTTCCGCAAGAACAACCGTGCGGGAGCGATTTAAAGAAAAAGGCGTTTTGCATCCTGCAGCGCAGCTTATTATTTATCAATATTTTAATAAAGCGCAGGCCGCGCGTTTTTACTTTCTGAAGGAGCCTACGCAAGAGCGGCAAATTCAACTGTTGGAGAACGAAAGCGAGGAAGCGCAGGATTTGATGGTGGCGATCAAGGAGCGTCTGGATGAGATTGTCGGCGGTGATGAACTATTACCCGCGCATGATTGCGGCGAGTGCGAATATTGTCAATATCAGGCTTTGTGCGGCAGAGAAGATTATTACAAAGCTATGCGGAGAAATAGCTAATGAAAAGTATTCTGCTTAAAGCTTCGGCAGGTTCGGGAAAAACGACAAAACTAACCCAGGAGGTGTTCCGTAGAATCCTCATCGGCGGCAAGTTTATCGCCGCTCTGACTTTTACCCGTGCCGCTACTACCGAAATGCGCTCACGCATTATGAAAGAGATTGCAGAAAAAAAAGAATTGCCTCTGCTGGAGCGCCTGCGGCTGATTATGGAAGCGGGGCGTGTCGGTTATTCAACGATTGACTCCTTTTTCTATCGTCTTTTCGTTGCCGCCGGATCTGTGACTGGCTTTGTCCCGCAGCTCGCGGATGAAAAAGCGCAGACTGAACTGCTTAATGAAATAGAAGCAGTTTTCCGTAACCGCGTCAGGCAAAACGCCTTGGCAAATAAAATAATTATCGTGGCCAGAATTTTAAGAACGGACATAGACACGCTTTGGGAGCCGCTGGCCGATGATCAGACTATCGAACGATGCCTTCTGGACAGGGAAAGACTTGCTGACCTTGATGATTTGATGAGGGAAAACGGTGTGTTAAGAAATATGCTCGCAGCGATCTCAGAAAAAGCCGCGGTTTTGTCCGATCAGGTTGCGCCTGCCGTAAAAAACCGAGTTATTAATTATTTAGCCGATTACGATAATTTTATTTCCAAGACAGTGGCCACTTATTCCGATTTGGAAAATTACACAAGCCTGGGTAAAAAAATTAAGTGGGATGAAAAACCATACCAGCAACTAAACAAAATATTTAAAGAGTACCGGCAAATCGCTGAGAAACTCACTGTTAACAAGGCGCTTCTCAGAGAACTGGCTGTGGCTTCTCTTTGCGAATTGTATCTGGAGGCAGCCGAGGAGGTAAAAAAGGAGAAGGGACGGATATTATTTCACGATGTCCGCCGAAACCTTCTTGCTTTAGACGATGACGCAACAGGGGAACGCCCGAAACTTATGAGCCAATTATTTTCGCTGGGGCTTGACCGCACGGAGCATCTGCTTATTGATGAATTTCAGGATACATCGAAAGGTGATATCCAGATATTGATGCCATTGATTGACGAGATTTTATCCGGAAGCGGTGAGCGCGGCGAGAGGTCTTTTTTCGCGGTGGGCGATTGGAAGCAGATGATTTACGGCTGGCGCGGCGCAAATCGCGAAGCGCTGGAAGAAGCAATCGGCAGATACATCACAAACAAAACAATAACGGAAGATTCGCTTGCCTACAACTACCGCAGCACACCACTGCTTATTTCTTTTTTCAACGAGCTTGTCGGTCATCTTTATGAAGGAAAAGAAAAAAGGGAAACGCAAAAGCCGCCCGATGAATTAGATTCTTTTGATGGAATGACTCAAGTGAATCTTGTGGAACTGGAAAAAGACGGCGCTTCGGAAGCATCTTTTTATCCCGCGATGGTTGAATACTTGAAGAAAAAAAAGGAGGAATATGGATGCGCCTGGGGCGAGATGGCTGTGCTGGCTTTAACGAACAATCATGTTCAGAAAATAGAAGCCGAGCTTTTAAAAAGCGGTATTGGCGTGGCGGCGGTGAAGGGCAGACAGCTTCTTTCCACGCAAGAAGGGGTGGCGGTAATGCTTTTTCTTGCCGCTGTTTTACGCGAGGAAGAGACGCAATTTATCGCCTCAGCGGTGGACTCTATATTATGGAAAGAAATATTCAGAGATATCAAGGATATACAGGCGAAATTTGCACAGGAATATCCCCGCCCTTATGGGCTCATGGTTGTCAGCCGCGCCATTGAGCTACTGCGCGGAAAAGTATCTGCGAACATACTGGATATCTGGCAGGATGAAGCGCAGGCTTTTTTTACAGAAGGCGGCGCCGACGTGGATGAATTTATGCTGCGGATGTTCAATGTCCGCTTCAACATAAAAGTGCCGGAAGCGGAAAAAAGCGAGAACATCAAAGTTGATACCATTCATGGGACAAAAGGGCTTCAGTTTAATCATGTATTTGTATTTTGGAATGAAGAAGAAAGAGGAACTCCGTTTTATCTGGAATCGGAAAAATGTCATGTGCAGTTTTCCAGACCGGAGATTAAATTTCTCGAAGCAAGTGATTCGGATATCGCGAGGGAGATCATCAGTAATTACCAGGAAAATCTAAAGCGTCTGCGCCGTGAAAGAGCGAATGTATTTTATGTTGCCGCTACAAGAGCAGTAAGAACGCTGACGGTATTTTTGCCGGGAAAAAAGGATGATAATTATAAGCCCGTGCATCAGGCGGTGCTGAACGCATTTTCTTGTTTCGCGCCGGATGGAAACAAAAAAGAAATCTGTTCTTTAACCGGCAAAAATAAAGACAAAGAAGATATAATAATTCTAGAAGCGCTGGTCACACGGAAAGGCGCGCCGGAAAAATACGAAGAGATTGATCCGACACTTCTTTCGGCAAGTATCAAGACGGGGATCATGCGCGGCGAACGTCTGCACCGCTGGCTGGCAAAAATTATTGATATTGCTTATTTGCCGCCGCGCGGCGAGCTTAGTAAAGAAGAATATGAAACGGCGCTGCGGTTTATCAAAAGAGATGATGTGTCCAAAATTATGTTTAGGCCGGGCAAGGTTTATATTGAACAACAAATATCTGATAAAGATAATTTCGGTATTGTGGATAGAATGATAGTATCCGATGATCTGGTGACAATTATTGATTATAAATCCGGTTCAATGCGGGGGCTCAGGCAGAAATACGAGGAACAGCAAAAGCTTTATACAAAAATTATGCAAACTCTATATCCGAACAGAAAAGTAGAATATCACATTCTTCAAATAGACTAATGAAAGCTTAATGGTCAAAGTATTAAAATAGCGAACGATAATAACTTTC
>JAFGKC010000164.1 GCA_016928765.1 Syntrophaceae bacterium | reverse complement strand
TTTGTGGGATGAAAAACAACGAAATCACTGTATTCATTTTCCGCTTCGGCATATTTTTTTTGACTAAAATAAGAATCAGCAACGCCTATTCTGGCCATAACCGCCAGTTCATGCAGAGGATATTCCTCTTTAAGCCGAGTGAAATATTCGCGGGCTTTAGTGTATTTCTTTTTGCTAAACTCATACGTGCCGGCCGAATAGAGGCCTTCGGGCGTCGATCTAACCCTTGTTTTCCCGCCGCCGAATAGATTCAAAAAGGAAATCTGGCAGCCGCTCAAAAAAACCAGCAGCAGCAGGGCTGTGACAATTAATTTGAAAGGTGAGTTTTTATAAAATATTTTAGAACGCATTTTCTTCCTTCTATCCCTTAAATTTAAGTTAACGGGTTTTTAACCCTTCTTCAAAAGCTCCAAGATTTTTTCTTTCGCGACAAGTCCGATAACGCTGTCCACAACTTTTCCGCCTTTAAAAAGAATCAGGGTGGGTATGCTGCGCACACCGAAATTTACGGCCGTTTTCTGATTATCATCGACATTCAGTTTCATGACTTTAACGCTGTCTTTCAGTTCACCGGCCAATTCTTCAATAACTGGCCCGATTGCCTTACACGGACCGCACCAAGGCGCCCAAAAATCGATAAGCACCGGTTTTTCGCTTTTTAAAACTTCGCTCTCGAAGTTATCATCGGTGGCTGTTTTCAAAAATTCGCTGCTCACTTGTCCGCGCCCTCCCTGATTTTTGGTTGAGCGCTTTTATGTCATAATACGCCAAGAAAAGTCAAATTCTATTTGCCCTGGATTTTAGCCGATCAATTTTTTGACTGTATAGCGTTAATCTGCTATGAATGTAGTAATTAAGGGAGGTTATATGGGTTTAGTCGGCGTTATTTCCACAACATTGGTCATGGAAAGAAGCACTTTTTTAAAAGAAGCAAAGCCCAAAATGTTGGATAATGAATTTGGCCGGGCCGCCGTTTACTTGTATGAAGGAATCGCTCTGATTTTGCGTCACGGCGGTGATCCCCATCATCACATACTGCCTCATATGATAAATCATCGCGCCAATTTAATGACGCTGAAGGAAATCGGCGTCAGGGAAATAATAGGAATTAATTCAACTGGTTCCCTGAAAAAAGAACTACCTCCCGGGACAATTGTTATCCCTGATGATTTTGTGACGCTTACCGCCACGCCGACTATTTTTCAAGATAGTGTTGTGCACATAACGCCGAGCTTAAACGAAGAAATACGCCAAAAATTGATTAACGCGGCAAAACGTTGTTCACTACCTGCCGTGGAAAAAGCGACTTACTGGCAGACGCAGGGGCCGCGACTGGAAACAAAAGCGGAAATCCGAATGATGGCAAATTTTGCCGATATCGTCGGCATGACCATGGCTAATGAAGCCGTCATCGCCATGGAACTGGGCATGCGCTATGCCAGCGCCTGTTCCGTGGATAATTTCGGCCACGGCCTGCTCGATAAGCCCCTGGGTCTGGAAGAAATACTGGAAGGCACGCGCAAAAACGCCGATTTGATGGTTACACTTCTGAAAAGTTATTTAGATATATCTTCCTGAAAGTACTTAGGAATATTTTTAAAAAGCGCCCAGCTGGCACGGCTTAACTTTTATTTTCAGCGCCTCACAGGCGGCACAAACTTTCATCCGGGGAATATTTAACTGGGCTGCAATCTTCCAAGCAACCGCGCAGGGAAGCGTTCCCTCTTGTAACGCCCGCTCTATCTTTATCTTTAACTCCGGCGTGACCTCTTTTGCCGGCTGCACGATTTTTTTCTTTTCGCCATAGCCGAAAAGCCCAAGCTGACATTCGACAATATTAATATTGAGAATATCTATGGCTTTGCCGACATCTCCGATGGTTACGCCTTTTTTACCGGCAATTTCTTCAGCCTTTTTGCAGGCGATATTGACATTCTGCACCTCGGCAAGAATTTCTTCTTTCACGCCTTCATCTATTATGGAATCTTTCGGATGCTTTTCAAAATATTTCCCTTTATCTTGGTGCGCCATTTTACTCTCCTTATCCCTTACATTGCAGATAGAGTTTTCGTGTCCAAAGTTTTAAATCCGTTTTCTTCCAAAAGCTTTTCCGTTTTTTGCGTCTGGTCGACATCAACGACAAATACCGCCGTTTTTGAACCTTCCAGCACAAAACCATAAGCGTTATTGACGTTGATTTTTTCTTTATGGAGCAACCGAGTAAGGCTGTCCAGCCCGCCCGGTTTATCCGGAATCAAAATAGCCAAAACCTCGCGCAGATGAACGGTCATGCCGGCTTGGGAAAGAGCCGCCTCGGCGCGCTGGGGATCATCCACAATCAGGTTGACCACACCGAAGGTATCCGCGGTAGCAATCGTCGTCGCGCGGATATTAATTTTTTCCTTGTTTAAAACGCCGGTTACTGCCGCGAGTTTTCCCGGCCTGTTTTCAGCGAAAATAGAAAGTTGATAAGCAATCATATTTGCCCCCCTCCGCTTATGATATCCTTGTGCAAATCCATCTATGAATCCCAGCACATCTTATACGCCGGGGCAGAAATTACGTGTATCTTTTGTACAATTCTGCGGCTGTTTTATCAAGTCAAATCTATGGGCATTACTTTGATATAACATTCATCCCTGAAATAACGATCTGAAGGGCGACGGAAAAAACTTTCTGATTTTTAACTAACCTTCCGTTTCCATCTCGACAAGACTGCTGCTGCCGCAATATTTTTCGCGCAGCCGCGGCTTTTCAATTTTCCCGGTAGGATTGCGCGGCACTTTATCAAAAATGATCCGGCGGGGCCGCTTGTAGCGCGGTAACGCTTCGCAAAGCTGCGCTATCTCCGCTTCTGAAGAGGAAACACCCGCTTTCAATTCAATGATCGCCGCGACAATTTCTCCCAGACGATGATCGGGCAATCCGATCACCGCCACATCCTTGATAACGTTGTACGTGCGCAGGAAATCCTCAATCTGCACCGGATAGATGTTTTCGCCGCCAGTGATGATGACGTCTTTTTTGCGGTCGACCAAATAAATAAAGCCGTCTTCATCCATACGCGCCATATCTCCTGTATAGAGCCAACCTTCCTTGAGAACTTCGGCGGTGGCTTCCGGATTATTGTAATAGCATTTCATCACGCCGGGGCCTTTCACGCAAAGCTCGCCCACATCGCCTTGTTTCACGGGGCGTCCGTTTTCATCCACAATCTTCACTTCCCACTTGTAGCCGGCCTTACCGATCGCGCCGACTTTATGGATGTTCTCGATGCCGAGATGTACACAGCCCGGACCGATAGATTCCGAAAGACCATAATTGGTATCGTATTCATGATTGGGGAAAACCTGTTTCCAGCGTTTGATGAGGCTGGGCGGAACCGGCTGGGCGCCGATGTGCATCAGTCTCCATTGAGCAAGTTTATAGTCCGCAAGCTTTAAATCCCCGTGTTCGATGGCGTCCAGAAGATCCTGCGCCCACGGTACCAGCAGCCAGACAATTGTAATCCGCTCTTCGGAAACCGCCCGAAGAATCCATTCCGGCTTGACCCCTCGCAGCAAAACGGCACGGCTTCCCGCAAGGAAACTGCCGAACCAGTGCATTTTCGCGCCGGTGTGGTACAGCGGCGGGATACAGAGAAAATTATCCTCACATGTCTGCTTGTGATGATTCATTTCTACTTCACAAGATAGCATCAGGGCGCGGTGTGTGTGGAGAATCGCCTTGGGAAAACCGGTGGTGCCGGATGAAAAATATATGGCGGCCGCGGCATCGTCGGAAAGCTTAATTTTCGGAGTCACCGAGGAACAGCACGCGGTGAGTGCGTAATAACTTTCGGCAAACGCGGGACAGTTCTGCCCCAGAAACAATCTTATCTTTACATTTGGAATTCGCTCTCGGATCGCCTCTATTCTCCCTGTAAACTCCGGCCCAAAAATCAATACGTCGCATTCTGCCAGATCAAGGCAGTATTTTATTTCCTCCTCCGTATAGCGGTAGTTGAGCGGCACGGCGATAGCGGCGGTTTTCAAGATGCCGAAATAAATCGGCAGCCACTCCAGGCAGTTCATCAGCAAAATTCCTACCTTGTGCCCTTTTTGCAAACCTCTGCCCAGCAAAAAGTTGGCCAGGCGATTTGCTTTGTCGTCAAATTCGCGCCAGGTCATTTCCCGGCGGTATCTCTTTTCGGGATCTGGTTCAACAAGTTCATAATCTTTCCAGTTTGCCGTTACTTCTTTGATTTCCGGATTGATTTCAATAAGGCTGATTTCTTCGCCATACAGCGCGGCATTGCGAGCAAGAATTTCTGTAATGGGCATTTTTTATTTCCTTCGGTTTATCATTTTTACTATTTTTCTACGGTATGAAACGGAATTTCTGTTCCATAAACAACACACTTGAAAGAATCCACCGCTTTTATCGGATGAAGCATAAAAAACGTGGTTTGCTCTGTCAAGGAAATCTTGACTGCCTTTCTGAGGTTAAAGGATTTTGAAAATTATCGAAAATTATAAACAAAAACAATAATCAAACAAGCAAAAATAGGGTCAGTAAGCAGTCATTTAGATACCGCCTCAACAAGGCCGGATTCGACTACCCGGTGAGTCAACCTAACCAGTTCATCAAGGTTCGCATCGGTATAGCCTGCCGTGTCAATCGGTTTGTGAATTATCATCCGCGCTTTACCTGGAAAGAGATCCATAGAATTCGCTGGCAGAATTTTATTGGTGCCGATAATCGTAATTGGCAGGATGGGGAGTTTAAGATCGATGGCCATTTTAAAAGCTCCCTTTTTAAATTCGCCGAGCGATCCGTCTTTGCTGCGCGTGCCTTCCGGGAAAAATATGACCGATGTGCCGTTTACGATTTTTTCTCTCGCTGCTTGCAGCGAGGCAAGGGCTTTCTCATGATTCGAGCGATCAATAAAAATATGTCCAACCTTCTCGCATCCAATCCCTATGCCGGGCACTTTTCTCAATTCCTGCTTCATTACCCATTTAAAATCAATTCCCAACCATCCGTAGATAACAAATATATCATATTGACTTTGATGGTTCGCGACAATAACGTAAGATTGAGTATTTACAACGTTCTCCCTTCCTTTAACATTAACGAGCATGGGTGTCAGGTAGCCATTGAACCGCGCCCATATGGTTCCACATACAAAGCTGGTTACTCGAGGATTCGCCAGAACAGCCATGAGTATCGTTAACGAGCCGAAGAAGATAGTGGATATTGCCAGGAATGGACAAAAGATCAGCCACTTGTACGGCTGATATATAACGCGAAGTATTTTTTTCATCGTTTCTTCTTTTCGAATCAAAATTTATAGAGCAAACCACCTAATCATATTTCGACTTGAATTCGAGCAGTCGGAAAAGCTTCTATTCTATCTCGTTTTTCCCAGTATACTTAATTCCTTCGAATGAATAATCATTATAGCCGCGAGCATGCTTGCGCAAATAGCAAAAATTTATACTGCCGCAACACTTTATGCCCTGCGGTACTTATCTCCTTCCTGAATAATGATGCCGTTTTTTTGCAGGCGTTCCAGATGTTTTTTTACAAGCACGCGCTCGTTGGGCTCAAAAAACTCCAATGGTTTTCTTGGCTTGCCATAAATCAGCCAGGCGGCAGAAATATCCTCCAATGTCGACGGTTTTTTTGTTACAAAATTTAAGATTTTCTCCTCCCGCTGATAAATAATATTTTCGTAGTCATCCCAAAGTTTGCCGGGATTTTCCTCGAACAGGCCTTTTTCGTGACAGGCAATCCATGTTTTAGCAGTAATCGCCCTGAGGCGTCGGATAGACTCTATTGTTTCTTCAATGCTGGAAGCGGCATCGCCGTACCAGGGGCCAAATGGTGTAAGATCATAATCGCCGATGAAAAGCACTTCTTCTTCGGGAAAAAAGAAAGAAAGATGCCCCGGCGTGTGCCCTGGCGTGGCAATAGTTCGCACGCGCATACCTCCGATATTCACCTCATCATTTATCGGGAAAAATTTTGCCGACTTCAGCGGCTGATAATTAAATTCCTCGCGTATAATTTTTTCCCAGTAAGCGCGTATTTTGGCATCGTTTACGCCATACCAATCCAGAAAAATCTCAATATCTGTCAGCGGCGGAAAATCAGTTTCGGATATCCACACTTCCGCGCCGTTAAAAAGATACATGTAATGAAAATGGTCTTCATGCCAGTGCGAAAGCCAGATCATATCAACTCCTTCTTCGTCACGCAGGCGGGTAAGCTTTTCCAGCGAGCATGCCGGATCAATAACAATACGCGCATCCCTGCCCTGTATATAAACTGAATGATTAAACGGGTATTTGCCGTGATTTTCTCCGCTGATAAAACGCAGGCGGCCAAATTGTCTATCTTTCATAAAAACTCTTTGTCCGTACTTTTAATAATATAAAAAATATCGCGGGCAAATTCCATCACTAATTACAAACCTATGCAAAAACGCTAAAAACCCCGATCACATACCTTAATATCATCTTGCTTTTTGGCATTTTTATAGTAAAATTAAGCATAATGACAGCACAACAGAGTTAACTTCTCAACATCATATTTACCGGATGCCGCCAGATAAGGGCAGGATTGGGGTAATATGAGCCTCTTTAAAGCAAAAAGTCTAGTTTCCATTTTGATTTCTATTTTCTTTGCGAGTTGTCTCACCTTCTCTTTATTATCAGCAGATACCGAAACAAAACATTCAAAAGATAATCAAGTTGAAACCAAAGATTCGCCCACAGTTAAAGCGGGCACACCCGCTAAGAAAAATATTCGTGTCGCAGTATTGCGGGATTTACCACCGCTCTATGTGGGAAAAAAAGCCTCTAAGAAACCTACAGGTTTTGCTATCGAACTTCTGGAAAAATTATCTCAAATAATCGGCATTAAAGTGACAATGGTCGTTGTGGAAAGCTGGGAAGATGCGATCAACTCATTAAAAGCAGGCGATGTTGATCTTATTCCGGGTATTGCGATAATTGAAGACCGCAAAAAGGAATTCATTTATAGCACTGAAATAGTCTCCGTACCTGTTTCTTTTTTTGTTCGCGCAAAAGATCCTGATATAAAAAATTGGGCTGATCTTGCGGGGAAAAAAGTGGCCGTCATTGCAAAAAGCGCGGCAGAAGAAGCCCTCGTAAGCCATCCTTCTTTTATTACTATACGGATGCCTAATATTGAAACTCTTCTCGTTTCGCTCTTGTCATCAGAAGTCGATGCGGTGTTATGCCCCGAATATTCGATGATCAAGAAAGCTTCTGATATCGGCGTTGTGAAAAAAATCGAAGTTCTTGGCGATCCCTTTTTTCATCTCAAACGAGCTTATCAATTCCGCAAAGAAGATCATTTGCTGAGAGACCAGATTAATAAAGCGCTAAATAAATATTTACAGACCGAGGATTATCTCTATCTTTATCGCAAATGGTATGAACCGCGTGAATTCTGGATTCCTTTGCGAATAGCAGTGCTGGTTATCATGATTATCGGTATTATCGCGATACTGACAGCTTTATTGTTTTTTATCAGATTCCTGCGGACAAAAAAGGTGCTTGCAGAACAAAAGATACATTTTCAGACTCTTTTTGAAACAATGTCGCTGGGGGTAATCTATCAGGCCGCGGACGGGCGCATAATATCCGCCAACCCGGCTGCCGAGAAAATTCTGGGGTTAACTTTTGAGCAGATGCAGGCAAAGACATCCAATGACCCCCGCTGGAAAATGATTCGCGAGGACGGCTCGGAAGTGCCGGGGGAAGAACATCCGGCAATGATAGTATTGAGAACAGGCCAGAAAGTGGGACCTGTAGTCAGGGGGGTCTTTAATACAGAAAAAAATACTCACATCTGGCTATCGATCACGGCGATCCCCCTCTTTGAACCGGGCAAAACGACACCCTTTCAGATATATGCTATTTTCGATGATATTACCGAGCGTAAGAAAGCGCAGGAAATAAGCCAGAAGCTCATTTTGCGTGAAAATTTTCTTTTTGAAGCCATTCCCGATATTATTATGGAGGTGGACAATAATAAAATTTATACTTGGGCAAACGAACCCGGAAAAGAATTTTTCGGCAATGATGTTATCGGCAAAGAGGTCTCTTTCTATTTTGAAGGGGAACAGAATACCTATGTAAACGTTGTCCCCATATTCCGCGGCAATGAAGAAGTTCTTTATCTCGAAAGCTGGCAGAGGCGCAAAGACGGGAAAAAACGTCTGCTGGCCTGGTGGTGCCGGGTGCTCAAGGACGAGCAGGGAAATGTTACCGGAGCTCTGTCCTCCGCCCGCGACATTACTGAACAGAAGATAGCAGAAGAAGAAATAAAGAAACTCAATGAGGAATTGGAACTGCGTGTCGCAAAACGCACCGCCGAGCTTGCGGCAAAAACGGCCGAGCTGGAAAGAATAAATAAAGTATTTGTGGATAGAGAAATGCGCATGAGAGAATTGAAAAAGCGCGTAGCGGAATTGGAGAAAAACAGTGAAGCTCGCGAAAGCGGCAAAGATAAATAAAATGAAAATAACGGGAGTAATCGCAAATGAGCCTTATTCTGATTGTTGACGATAAAGAGGAAAACCGCTACCTGCTGCAAAGTCTGCTTACGGAACAGGAACATAAGGTTATCCACGCCATCCATGGCGTGGACGCGCTTGAAAAAGCGCGTCAAAGTCCGCCGGATTTGATTATCGCTGATATTCTTATGCCAGTAATGGACGGATTTACTTTGTGTCGTGAATGGAAAAAGGACGAGCGCTTGAAGCGGATTCCTTTTATCTTTTACACTGCCACCTATACCGATGAGCGCGACCGGAAATTCGCCCTTGGCCTTGGGGCAGATTGTTTTCTGGTTAAGCCAATAGACCCGGAAGATTTTTTAAATATTGTCCAAGAAACATTACAAGAAACCTTTGCTCCTTCCGCGACGCAAACCAAACCAGAAAAAATAATCGAAGAGGAGGAATCAGTTTATCTCAAACAATACAATGAAGTGCTTATCCGCAAACTGGAAGACAAAGTGGAGCAACTGGATAAATTCAATATAAAATTGGAGCAGGAACTGGCTGAACGCAAAAACGAATGGTCTAAATCAGTACAATTCAATCAGGAACTGGAAAGGCTGGTAACTGAACGGACGGAACAGCTGCAGAAAACAATTGCCCAGCTCGAAGAGCTAAACAGCGTATTTACCGGCAGGGAATTAAAGATGGCAGAACTGAAGAAAAGAATTAAGGAACTGGAAGTAAAAGAAAAAAGGGGTTCCAGAGATTAGGAAAGAAAGATTGCGGAGTTTTTTAATTTCCGTAATCTTTCCTCAATAGGAATTTTATGCCTTATATAGATTTAATTCTTAATCTAGCGTTGCTTGTCGCCCTGAGCGTTTTTTCGGGATTTATCGACAAGCGTTGGCCGAGAAACACGTTTACGGGTGTATTAATGCAGGGATTTCTTTTCGGAACCGTTACGATTCTCGGCATGCTGCGACCGCTGGTAATGGGACATCTGATTTTTGACGGGCGCTCGATTATCATCAGTTTGTGCGCTTTGTTTTTCGGCCACCAGGTGACGGCAATCACAGCGGGAATGGCCGCCGCCTATCGTCTTTCATTGGGCGGCCCGGGTGTTGTTATGGGTGTTTCGGTTATCTTGGTTTCCGCCGTGCTCGGCCTGCTGGCGCGTCATTATATAAAACCAAACCTCCAGCCGCCTTCAACCTTGCGTCTTTTCTTTCTTGGTTTGGCCGTGCACACAGCAATGTTGTCTCTGATGTTTACCCTGCCCGGAAAATTGGCGATGGCAACAATAAAAAGCCTGGGGTTGCCGGTGATTACTTTATACCCGCTGGCCACAATTCTTGCCGGCAAAATTCTTTCCGATCAACTGGCGGGATTAATCAATGCCAAAGCCCTGCAGGAAAGCGAAGAGCGCTACCGGAAATTGTTTGAAGACCACGCGGCAGTCAAATTATTGGTTGACCCTGCTACCGCCGATATTATCGACGCCAACAAGGCCGCGGAGCAATACTACGGCTGGCCGCGCGAAAAGCTCAAACAAATGAAAGTAACCGATATAAACACCCTTTCCCCAGAAGAAATAAAAAAGGAAATGGAGAAAGCAAATACGAAGAAAAAGATCTATTTTGAGTTCCGCCACCGTCTTGCCAACGGCTCGATAAGGGATGTTGACGTCTTCAGCTCTAAAGTCGAAGTAAGAGGAAGGGATTTACTCCATTCTATCGTTCACGATGTCACCGAACGCAGGCAGGCCGAGGAAGCGCTGCGGATTAAAAATCTCGCTTTTGATACATCAATCGCGGCAAATAGCATTGCTGATGCTGAAGGAATCATTATTGAGGCAAATTATTCTTTTATAACCCTCTGGGGTTATAAAAACAAGGAAGAGATCGTCGGCAATCCCATATCGTATTTCTTTAAAAATACAGACGAAGCCTCTGCCATCGTCACATCACTTAATAGAAATGGCCACTGGCAGGGGAACTTTACCGCCAAGAAGAAAGACGGATCGACTTTTATTTGCTACAGCATGGCGACCATCATACGGGACAAAAACGGCAATATTACAGGATACCAATCGTCAGTATCGGACATCACCGAACAGATGCAGTCGCAAGAAGAATTGAAAAGACTTACCCAAGAACTGGAAAAACGTGTGAACGAGCGTACCGAAGAACTGCACAAAAGCCAACTTGCCCTGCTTAATGTTGTGGATGACCTCAATGAAAACGCGAAATTATTATCCGCCGCCAATGAATCTTTGGCAGCGATCAACCGGGAACTGGAAGCTTTTGCCTATTCCGTTTCTCACGATTTGCGCGCCCCGCTCAGAAGCATCGACGGTTTCAGCGCCGCTTTGCTGGAAGACTACAGCAACAAACTTGACGAAACAGGGAAAAATTATCTGGAAAGAGTGCGTCGCGCCACCCAGCTTATGGGAGAACTTATCGATGACATGTTGAAATTATCGCGCGTAAACAAAGCTGATTTCCAGCCCGAGCCGGTGAATTTAAGTGAAATAGCCAAAGAGATAACCGAAAGCCGCAAGAAGCACACGGGTGGAAAAACAGTTAAAATCAAAATTGAAAAAAACATAATGACTAAAGGCGACAAGGCGCTTTTACAAATTGCCCTGACTAATCTTATTGATAACGCTTTCAAATTCAGCAGTAAACAAAATAATCCTTCAATAGAATTCGGCTCTAAGCAAAAAGACGGAAAAGAAATGTTTTATCTACGCGATAACGGTACGGGGTTTGACATGACCTACGCCAATAAATTATTTACGCCATTTCAGCGCCTGCACACCCAGGATGAATTTTCGGGAACGGGCATCGGCCTGGCCACCGTGCAGAGAATCATTCACCGCCACGGCGGGCAGATATGGGCAGAATCCGAGGCGGGGAAAGGGGCAACATTCTTCTTCACGCTGCCGTAAAAAGACGTATCTCGTGAAGAGTATCTCGTAAGGAACAAATAATTATGGAAGAAAATAGCAAAATAATTGTCATACCGTCGGAAGACGGTATCCAGGGAAAAATTAAATGGTAAGCAAGCAACCGGCTGTATATCTTCTGGCAAGTAAAAGAAACGGCACTCTTTACATTGGCGTAACTTCAGATCTCATCAAGCGAATATGGGAGCATCAGAACAACTTGGTAAAAGGATTTACTAAACGCTATAATGTTCATAATTTAGTTTGGTATAAAATGCATGATAATATGGCATCAGCAATTGAACGCGAAAAGAAGTTAAAGGAATGGAAACGTGTATGGAAATTGGAATTAATTGAGAGCAGTAATCCAAATTGGAATGATTTGTATGATACAATATTATAGTTGGATTCCGGCTTCCGCCGGAATGACGGACTCGTGAAGAGTGAAGCGGAAACTACGAGATATGAAATCCGGCGAATGCCGGACGCTTCACGAAATACGAAAGGAGTTTTATATGAATAACAAAATAATTCTGCTGGTGGACGATAATCCCGATGACGTAGCGCTTACGCTTCGCGCCTTCAAGCAAAACAATATTGCAAATGAAGTAATTGTTGCCAATGATGGAATGGAGGCGCTGGATTATCTTTGCGGCAGGGGCAAATATAAAGACCGCGTCGTAAATAATCTGCCGGTGGTAATCTTGCTGGATTTAAAGCTTCCCAAAATGGGCGGCCTGGAGGTGCTCAGGGAAATACGCGGCAACGAGCTGACCAAATTGCTCCCGGTAATCATTCTCACCTCTTCAAAACAGCAGGAAGACGTAATAACTGGATATAAACTGGGCGCCAACAGTTATGTGCGTAAACCTGTTGATTATAAAGAATTTGTCGAAGCCATAAAGCTACTTGGGTTATATTGGCTTTTATGGAATGAACCACCACCTTTGGAAAAGTAAGAAAAGCCTACGGCGATATATAAACAAGATTACAGTGCTTTTTTAATCGTTATAATCGGTTTTCCTAATCACCGTAATCATTTTGTTCAAGAGGAATTTATAATGGTAAAAAACACATCCGAAACGGAAAAGACAAAATCCCTGCGTGTCCTGATTGTGGAGGACGTGGAAGACAACGCCCTGCTGGTAATCAGAGAGATCACAAAAAACGGCTATAACCCGGAATACAGCCGGGTGGAAACAGCGGCAGAGATGAAAAAAGCCCTGGCAGAAAGACAATGGGATATTGTGCTGTGCGACTACAAACTGCCCAAATTCAGCGGCATCAAAGCTATCGAACTGCTCAAAGAAACAGACAAGAATATTCCTGTTATCGTTATCTCCGGCACCATCGGCGAGGAAACAGCGGTGGAGTGCATGAAAGCCGGAGCTTCTGATTACTTTATGAAAGGAAAACTATCACGACTTGTTCCTACTATCGAGAGAGAACTAAATGAAGCGGAAAACAAAAAGAAACAAAGGCTGGCGGAAAATGCCTTGCGGGAAAGCGAAGAAAAATACCGGGAAATGATCGACTTTCTGCCGCTAGCCATCTTTGAAATCGATGCCGGCGGCGGCCTCATTTCCTTCAATAAATTCTCCATGGATCTTTTCGGCTACTCGCAGGAAGAGTATAATAAAAATATGAAAGCCCTGCAATTTTTCGCGCCAGAAGAAGAAAATAAACTACGGGAAAATATAAAAAAAGTGATCAGTGGCACATCTATTCCCGGTCAGGAATTTTTGTTTTTGCGCAAGGACGGCTCGACTTTTCCCGGATTGATATACGCCTCCACCATCATCAAGGAAAACAAAATCATCGGTGTGAGAGGAGCAATTATCGACATCACCGAACGTAAACAGAGTTTTGAAAAAGTAAGAACGGCATTGGATGCCACGGTGCGCGCCATGGCTGCTACCGTGGAAACGCGCGACCCTTACACTGCAGGCCATCAGCAGAGAGTGGCGCATCTGGCACAGGCCATCGCCGTGGAAATGAAGCTGGATGAAGAACAAATAGAGGGAATCCGCATTGCCGGATTAATTCATGATATCGGAAAAATCGCCGTTCCCGCCGAAATTCTCACCAAGCCTGGAAAACTCACCCCTCTCGAATACAGCTTGGTAAAGATCCATCCAC
>JAFGKC010000163.1 GCA_016928765.1 Syntrophaceae bacterium | reverse complement strand
GGCGGCTTCGCCTTGGAAAAAGCCAAGTCTCATTTACCTTTAGCCCGCGGATGGGCTTTATCGTAAATTTCCATCAGTCGGTTAATATTTACCGCTGTATATTTTTGCGTCGTGGAAAGGCTCTTGTGGCCGAGCAATTCCTGAATCGAACGCAAATCAGCCCCGGCGTTCAACAAATGCGTGGCGAAAGTATGCCGCAGAGCGTGCGGGCTAATCTTACGCCCCAGACCGCTTTTTTCTGCCGCATCATCGATACTCCTGGCGATGCTTCTTGTCGTAATTCTCTTACCCCGGGCATTTAAGAAAAGCGGCTCCACAAAAACATCCACGCTGATATTTTTCCTCAGTTCGCCCGTGCCATCCAAGTATTCCCTGATAGATTGCAGCGCCGTTTTTCCAACAGGAACAATTCTTTCTTTCCGGCCTTTTCCCCGCACCTTAACTAACTGCTGCTTAAAATCAATATCCATGACGTTTAGCGCAGCGAGCTCGCTCAGGCGCAGACCTGAAGAATAAAACAACTCCATCATCGCCCGCGTGCGCAAATCCGGGGAATTTTTTTCCGCGTTAGAGTTTAAAAGTTCAAAAGCTTCATCCACCGATAAAAAAGTGGGCATGTATTTTTCTGTTTTCGGCAGCTGAACCATATTCGCGGGATTTTTCTTGATTTTACCCTGACGCAGCAAATATCTGTAAAAAGCCCGCAATGACGATATTTTACGGTTAACCGTAACTTTCTTTACTTTTTGGCGATGTAAATATCCGAGAAACGAGCGAATAGCTTCCGCGTCCGCGTTTTCCACTTTGTCATTTTTTACCAAGCCATTTGTTTTAAGAAATTGGATAAATTCCTGAACATCCGCGATATAAGCTTTTTGCGTGTGTGGCGAAACATTGCGCTCAACCTTCAGATAAGTTTGAAAATCCTGCACTAGGTTTTCCATAATTTATTACATCTTATATTTGCCAAAATCCTCTGCTGAAAGATTTTCCAAAAATTCTTTTACCTTATCCTCCTTTAACTTATCCAGCTCGGTTATTTTCATCCCAAAATCGATACTGCGCGATTTCTCCAGCACAACTTCATTCACAAATATAGGCGCCTTCGCCCGAAGCGCCAGCGCGATAGCGTCACTCGGTCTGGCGTCGATAGTGTATTCCTTGTCTTCATGGTTTAAATAAATATTGGCAAAAAAAGTATTATTGCGAATATCCTCAATTATAATTTTGCTTATCGTCACGCTCAAAGCTTTCAGGCATTCGCTGAATAAATCATGCGTCATGGGACGGGAAAAAACGATTTTCTCCAGCTCGGTGGCAATGGCGCTCGCTTCAAACAAACCAATCCAGATGGGAATAGCTTTATTTTCCTGAGTGCTTTTCAGGATAACAATGGGCGTATTGGTAACAGGATCAACTGTCAATCCCGAAACTTTCATTTCAATCAGCATTACCAACCTCCTGCCTTTAGTTAATTTCGCCTCTCAGAGAATGCAGATAAGCGCTGGTTATCTTAGCTTCTACCAGCTTACCCACGAGAGCGTGACTACCCTTAAAATTAACTATTTTCCACGAGCGTGTTCTTCCCATCATGTCACTTTCGGAATTTTTGCTCGTTGCTTCTACCAGTATTTCCTGCGTGCTGCCCTCAAGTTCCTTGTTTTTTTGCAGCGTATATGTATCTTGTAGCAATTGCAACGCTTTTAGGCGCCGCAGTTTTTCCGCTTCTTCGACTTTTCCATCGAGCTTTCGCGCGGCCGTGCCTTTGCGTTCAGAATACTTGAAGGAAAACACTGAATCAAACCTGATTTTTCCCATCATGTCAATGGTTTCTTGATAGTCTTTTTCGCTTTCCTGCGGGAAACCCACAATGATATCAGAGGTGATGCTGATCCGGTGGCAAACCTGCCGAAGACGTGCCACTTTTTCCATATAATCTTCTGCCGTGTAGCCGCGGTTCATCAACTTGAGTATTTTGTTCGAACCCGATTGCACCGGCAGATGAATGTGCTCGCATAATTTCTTTTCTTGGGCAAAACAGTTTATCAATTCCTCGGATAAGTCTTTAGGATGTGACGTGGTAAAGCGGATTCTTTCGATACCATCAATCTGCCCGACTTTTTTAATCAAAGCGGCAAAATTAATTTGCCCTTCCAGCGTCTGGCCGTAGGAATTTACGTTCTGCCCCAGAAGCGTTACTTCTTTGATTCCGTAATCAGTGAGTCTTTTTATTTCTTCAATAATCTCCTCCGGCGTTCGGCTCATTTCCCGCCCGCGTAAATAAGGCACAATGCAATAGGCACAGAAATTATTACAGCCCTGCATGATAGTGACAAAGCAACTTACAGATCCTTTTTGTGGCGGCGCGAAAATGTTGGCCGAAGGCAAATTTTTATGAAAATCAATTTGCGTTATTCTCTGACGCTTTTTTTTCACGGCGGCAACCATCTCCGGCAAAAGGTGTATATTGTGCGTGCCAAAAACAAAATCCACCTCACCCGCGCGATGATAGACATGCGTGCCCAGATGCTGCGCCAGACAGCCGCCAAAACCG
>JAFGKC010000162.1 GCA_016928765.1 Syntrophaceae bacterium | reverse complement strand
TTTATTCCCCAAATAGGAGATATATTTCTGAAGATCTTTGCTGTTTGACCGAGGATAATCTTTCAGCATTTGCGGCATGGCTTCTTTCGTCAGACGTTCTTCGTCCTGAACGGTCAGATTGGTTACCTGGCCGACATTGGAGCCTTCACGGTAGCGCGAGCTCTGTGTCGGCGCGCACGCCGCCACAACAAACAGAAATAATATCAATATAGGGATAGTAATTTTTTTCATGGTTTTCTCCTTTGTTATTTTACAAATATATTAACGTTTTCAGAAGTTTTTTACAACTTTAATCCTTAAACTTGCCTCAAAGGCGCTAATGTTATATAAAAACAAATCATTATCCTATCGGAGCATTAATGGCAAAAAGGCTAAGCAGCCAGAAATTATTAAAAAATAACGTGCTGGATGCGCAATTATGCACAGGCTGTGGCGCCTGCGTGAGCCTTTGTCCTTATCAGGCAATTTATAATGACCGGACGGTACAATTGCACTACTGCGATTTGACCGACGGCAAATGCCACGCTTATTGTCCCCGCACTCCCACCGATTTTGAAAGTTTAAGAGAGCTTTTATTTGACACGAAGGATTTGACGCCGGAAATCGGCGCGGTTAAGGCCTATTATCTGACCCGCGCGGCTGATTCCGAAATCCGCTCTGTCGCCCAGCACGGCGGTACGGTTACAGCGCTCATGGAATTGGCGTTGAATGAAGGTATGATCGACGCTGCAATTGTTTCATCTGGTAATCAGGAATATCTACGCTACGGAACGGTGGCGGCGGATAAAAATACGCTGTGTAAAAACGCCGGCGTTAAATTTACCGTATCGCCGATGGCGGCAGCTTTTAATCAGTTTACCCGTCATGAAAAGGGTAATGCCGGTGTTGTGGCTGCGCCCTGTCAGGCGCTGGCTTTGGCTAAAATGAAATTAAACCAGGATAAAAACGAAGCCAAAAGAATAAATCAGTTGCAGTTTGTCATCGGCCTTTATTGCGGTTGGGCGTTGTCAGCGGAAAAATTTTCTGAATTGCTTGCAAAAAAATATATTAGAATGGACGCGATAAGACGCATGGATATTCCCGCGGGGAAAAATATATTGGAGCTCCATACAGCAAATGGTATCAGAGAAATTCCTCTTGATGAGGCGCAGGCCTGCACGCGTGAAGCTTGCAACTATTGTATAGACAGCACAGCGGAATACGCGGATGTTTCCGTGGGCGCGGCGCGCTTTGCCGGAACGACGGAAGAACAGCGCGGCTGGAATCAGTTGATTGTCCGCACGCGGAAAGGCATAGAGTTGATCGACCTGGCCGCGAAAAAAGGTTTTTTGGAAATAAAAGACGCGCCGCAGGAAAGCTTGCGCGATCTCAAAAAAGCGGCTCTGGAAAAAAAGAAAACCGCGCTCGCAAATATCACGCGTAAAAGCGGCTCGGCGAAAAATCTTTTGTATCTGGACAATCGCGACGTTTTGCTGCGGAGGATTTTGGGAGTTTAAGAAGTTATGGAAGAGCAAATAGCAATTTTGGTTCCTGTTGCATAGAGTAGATGTTTCAAAATTATTTATTCGTCATTCCGTGCAAGCGAAGCGCGACGAAGAGCTTGCCCCGTACTTGATACGGGGGAATCCATGATTTAAGCAGTTTCTGGATACCGGCCTGCGCCGGTATGACAGAGCTAAGCGTTATCGTGTAGTGGAACGATATCGAAATTAGAGTATAAAAAAATGATCAAATTATTATCACCGGCAAATACAGAAGTTTTGTTCATGGGCAACGAGGCCATCGCACGGGGCGCGCTGGAAGCCGGAGTGAATGTCGCCGCCGCTTATCCGGGCACGCCTTCATCGGAAGTTATCGAAAATCTCGCCGCCGTAGCTAAAGAAAGAAATCTTTATGTGGAGTGGTCCACCAACGAAAAAGTGGCGGTGGAAGTGGCCGCCGCCGCTTCCTTTTCCGGTTTGCGTTCGATGTGCGTGATGAAGCAAAACGGTGTTAACGTGGCCTCCGATTTTCTTCTGCATCTTACGGCGTCAGGCACTCGCGGCGGAATCGTGCTGGTGAGCTGTGAAGATCCGGGCGCACTCTCCAGCGTCAACGAAGGCGAATCGCGCTATTTCGCCCGGATGCTCGAGATGCCGCTTCTGGAGCCGGCTGATTTTCAGGAAGCAAAAGATTTAACCAAATGGGCGTTTGAATTATCGGAAAAAATTCATAATATCGTTATGTTACGATCAGTTACGCGCATGTCGCACGCGAGCGGCAATGTTGTTTGCGGTAAGCTCCCCAATAAAATTCCGCAAGCGCGTTTTGTTTATGACGGGCCTCTGACGGATCCGCTGACCGGCCCGGTAATCAGCACGCCGGTGGGTCTCAAGCATAAACTGCAACAGGAAAAACTAAAAACAGCCGGAAAGCTTTTTGAAAAAAGTCCTTTCAATAAATATTTCGGTCCCCCGAAACCGCAGTTTCTGATTGTTACCAGCAGTGCCTGTTTTCTCTACAGCAGGGAAGCGTTGAGCATGCTGAATCTGCAAAAGCGCGTGGGCATACTGAAGCTGGGCTGCACCTGGCCGCTGCCGGAAAAACTTTTGAAAAAATATCTGCGCCTGACAAAAAATATTATGATTGTCGAAGAAGTGCTGCCGTTTATGGAAGAAAACATCAAGGTGCTGGCAGCAAGTTATCCCAAAGAAATCGGTGTGAAATCTTTTTATGGAAAAATCGACGGAACTTTCCCCTCCGTAGGCGAGCTAAATCCCGACGTGGTGGCAGAGGCGCTGGCCAAAATAATGAAAGTTAAATACAAAACTCTGCCCGCATCTTACGCGCAGGAACTGCGGAAAGTCGCGGCGGTGATTCCGCCGCGCGATCAGACTTTTTGCCCGGGCTGCCCGCACCGCGCCTCTTTCTGGAATATCAACGCGGCGCTCAAGCTTGACGGGCGCGAGGGGTTTGTCTGCGGCGATATTGGCTGCTACGCGATGGCTGCGCTCACACCGGCGATTGGTTTTCATACCGTGCGCACGCTGCACTCGATGGGTTCCGGTACGGGTCTGGCCAGCGGTTTTGCCAAACTCGATATGTTCGGTTTTGAAAAGCCCGTGCTGTCTGTATGCGGCGATTCCACTTTTTATCACGCGGTAATCCCCGCGCTGATTAACGCCCAGCATAATAAAGCGGACATTACTTTTATTGTGCTTGATAACGCGGGCACGGCGATGACCGGTTTTCAGCCGCATCCGGGCTTGACGATGAGCGCCGTGGGCGAAACTGTTCCCGCCGTGGATATCGGCAAAATCTGCGCGGCTATCGGGGCTAAAGTTGAAGTGAGCGATCCTTTTGACTTAGAGACGACAACAAAAAAACTAAACGCGTTGCTCGAGGAAAAAGGAAATCCCAAAGTTTTAATTCTGAAACAAATCTGCGCGCTAAGCCCCGAGAAAAAAGGCAAAAAGCAATACGAAGTAAAGGTAAACGAAGAATTGTGTTTGGGCGAAGATTGCGGCTGTAATCGTTTGTGCACCAGAATTTTCCGTTGTCCGGCGCTCACGTGGGATAAGGCAAAAAAGAAAGCTGTGGTGGATGAAGTAATCTGCGCCGGATGCGGCTTCTGCGCCGCGATTTGCCCGCAAGGCGCGATTATAAAAAAGGAGGTTGTCGCAAGTTGAAGCAACTTTTAGCCAAAGACCCAACGAATATTGTCATAACCGGCGTCGGCGGGCAGGGTAATGTCATGGCTTCGCGGGTTTTGGCCGGAATGCTCGTGGATAAAGGCTTTTACGTGACCATCGGTGAAACCTTCGGCATGTCGCAGCGCGGCGGCTCGGTGATGAGCCATTTGCGAGTTTCTCAAAAATCGGCATGGAGCCCGCAGATACCGCTGGGGCAGGCGGATATTATTGTCGCCTTGGAGCCTTCCGAAGCACTGCGTGTTTTGTCGCGCTGGGGAAATCCCGATGTCGCCGTTTTATCCAACAACCGCGTGGTCTATCCCATCGGCGTCATCACCGGTGATTACGATTATCCTGACGAGGATAAAATAAAAAACATTTTTGCCAAGCTTACGGCAAAAAGCTGGATGATTGACGCCACATCCGTCGCGATGGAAATGGGTAATCCGGTTTTGAGCAATATCGTGATGATTGGCGCGCTGGCGAAGACGGCGTTACTACCGATTGATCGACACGCTTTTGAAAAAGAAATAAACAAGAACGTTGCCGCGGATAAACGCAATGCTAACCTTGCGGCTTTTGACGCGGGAGCGAAAATGGTTTAAACTGCAATTTGACGCAAATAAATTAGAGCATATAATAAACACGATTTTAATTTAGAGGTGAAAAGATGGAAAATGTTTATTCCGCGGTAAAAGTTACGAACAATGTTTACTGGGTCGGCGCCATTGACTGGGGCATCCGAGATTTTCACGGCTACACGACGCCCGAAGGCAGCACCTACAACGCCTATTTGATCATGGCCGATGAAGTTACCTTGATTGATACGGTTAAAGCGCCGTTTAAGGATGAAATGCTCTCCCGCATCAGGTCCGTTATCGATCCGGCCAAAATAAAATACATTATATCCAACCACGCGGAAATGGATCATTCCGGCTGCCTTAACGAAGTAATTGACCTCATCAAGCCGGATAAAGTATTTGCTTCAGCCATCGGCGTAAAAACACTTAAGGAGCTTTATCACGACCAGCATGAAATCGTCCCGGTAAAAAACGGGGAAACTTTGAGCCTGGGCAACATGAATCTGACTTTTATGGAAACGCGCATGATTCACTGGCCGGATTCCATGTTCACTTATCTTGCTGAAGAAGAGCTTTTATTCTCTCAGGACGCTTTCGGCATGCATCTGGCGACGCTGGAGCGCTTTGACGATGAACTGCCGCAGCACACACTGGAATTCGAAGCGGCCACTTATTACGCCAACATCGTTTTGCCTTATTCGGCAATAGTGCTCAAAACGCTGGAAAAGGTTGCCGCCACCGGCTGGAAGATAAAAATAATCGCTCCGGATCACGGGCCGATCTGGCGCAAAAATCTGGGCTGGATCATCGAACTTTACAAAAAATGGGCAGCGCAAAAACCCGCCAATAAAGCCGTGGTAATTTACGCGACAATGTGGCATTCCACGGAAAAAATGGCGCGTGCCATCAGTGAAGCGCTGGCGGAAGCGGGCGTCAGGACGAGTATTCTTTCCATGAACCATTTTCACCGCAGTCAGGCGGCATACGAGGTGTTGGAAGCGGGCGCTCTGGTGGTTGGTACTTCCACGCTCAATAATAATATGCTGCCGCAGATGGCCGATACAATGACTTATCTCAAAGGGCTGAAGCCGGCAAATCTTATCGGCGCGGCTTTTGGATCTTTCGGCTGGAGCGGAGAAGGCGTGCGCGATCTCGAAACGATATTAAAGGAAATGAAAGTGGAGATAGCTGCGCCCGCGCTTTCCATCAGGAACGTTCCCAACAAAGGCGCGCTGGAAATATGTCAGGAATTGGGGAAAACAATAGCGGCCGAGTTGAAAAATAAACTGGCTTCCAGTTGAAATAAAAATCAGGAGGATGAAATGAAAAAGTATGTCTGCTCAATATGCGGTTATGTTTATGACCCGGCAAAAGGAGACCCGGATGGAGGTATAGCGAAAGGAACGGCTTTTGAGGATTTGCCCGCTGAATGGGTCTGCCCTGTTTGTGGCGCGGCTAAAGACGAATTCGCGCCGGAATAGAGAATAAATAGCCGGTAAACAAACTCTAAAGGAGATACGCATGGACGAAAAAATTCGCAATGCTCTAAATCAGGCGTATGTGGGTGAAGCTAAAGCATCTTTGCGCCTGAAGGTATACGCGCAGAAGGCCGAGGCCGAAGGATATAAACAGATGGCCAAGCTTTTTAATGTTATCGCTTTTTCGGAAGAGATTCATGGCGCGCGCGCCCTGCGCGTGCTGAGGGAAATTAAAAGCACGGAGGAAAACCTCGCGGCCAGTTTTGAATCGGAAAAACAGGTGGCGGAAGTGGCCTATGATAAGTTTGTAAAACTCGCGGAAGAAGCGGGCGACAAAGAAGCCCTTTTGCAGTTCAGCCAGAGCAAAGATGTGGAAGAAACCCACGCCAAACTCTATAAGCAGGCCATGTCGCACTTCATGGAAGAGCGCGAAACAGATTATTACGTATGCAAGGTATGCGGATATGTCGCCGATGGCACTCTGCCTGATGAATGTCCGGTCTGCGGCGCGAAAAAGGAACAGTTTGTCGCTTTTGACAAATAAGGATTAGCGAAATTTATTTTTAACTCATGTTTGATATGTGAGGTGAGCGTATGAAGCTTCGTCGGATGATTACGGTTGTTTTTGCCGTTGCTGTTTTTTTTATGCCCTCCGCGATCTTGGCGCAGGAGCAAAAGCCGGCCTGGGAAATAGGTTTCGGGGCGGGCGCGATCTACATACCTGATTACCGCGGCTCTAACGAAGGCCGTGTTTACGCGCTGCCGTATCCATACTTTATTTATCGCGGCGATATTATCAAGGTGGATCGCCAGACGATTTCCGGTAAAATCTTTAAAACCGACCGTGTTTTGCTTGATGTCAGTTTTTACGGTTCTGTTCCGGTGGACAGCGATAAGAATGACGCGCGCGCCGGCATGGAGGATCTGGATGCGTCCTTTGAGATTGGACCGGCATTGGACATAACTATTTTGAAAAATAAAGAAAATAAATTTGCTCTGAAAGTTAATCTACCTGTGCGCGCTGTGTTTTCCACCGATTTCGAGAAGGTTACTTATGAAGGGTTGATTATCAGCCCGCGTCTTAATGTCACAAAGGGGGATTTTATACCCGGCACGGGTTTAAACCTGGGTGTTTCTGTAGGGCCAATTTTTGCCGATAACGGTTATCATGATTATTTTTACACGGTGGAACCGGCGTACGCCACGCTATGGCGGCCTGCTTATAACGCCAAAAGCGGTTACAGCGGGACAACTCTTACCGTGGGCCTGAACAAGGCGTATAAGCGACTCAGGCTGAACGCTTTTGTGAGCGCCGATTATCTTCGAGGTGCGGTGATTGATGACAGCCCGCTGGTGAAAAGAAAAACATCTCTTATGGGCGGCATAAGCATCGCCTGGGTATTTTTCCAGTCTGAGGACATGGTTACTGTTGATTATTAACAAGTGAGGAGCGGTTGACTTAAGGAGCGAAAATGTTAATTATCACGCGCTGGCTGATTATAACAGCTGCGATATTGCTGGCCTCCTGGCTGGTGCCCGGCATCAGGGTGGAGTCTGTTTTAACGGCGATTTTTGCCGCGGCCATTTTGGGCTTAATCAATACGTTCATCAAGCCGGTGCTGATTATTCTCACCCTGCCTTTAAATATTTTGACGCTGGGAATTTTTACTTTCTTCCTCAACGCTTTTCTGCTGAAGCTGGTCGCCTACCTGATTCGCGGCTTTGAGGTTAAGGGTTTTATGGCCGCTTTTCTGGGCGCGCTCATTATCAGCGTTGTCAGCTGGCTGGCAAATAAATTTATTGTTCGACACAAAAGAGAAAACGCGCCCCAGCCGGAGTATATCGACATGGAAAAAGGAGATGACGGCAAATGGCGTCAGCCGTAGAGATGAATCTCACTCCGGCAATGAAGCAGTATGTGGAAATCAAGCAGAGATATCCCGACTGCATCTTGCTTTACCGTATGGGCGATTTTTATGAATTGTTTTTTGAAGACGCCCAAATTGCGGCTCCCGTTCTGGAAATAACTCTCACCTCGCGCAACAAAGGAAAAGAAGACAGCGTGCCGCTTTGCGGTTTTCCATATCACGCCGTCGCGGGCTATATTGCCAAGCTGGTGGAAAAGGGGTTTAAGGTGGCGATCTGCGAGCAGGTGGAGGATCCGAAGCTCGCCAAAGGAATTGTCAAAAGAGAAGTTATCAGAGTGATTACTCCCGGGCTTGTTCTCGATGAAGAAAATCTGTCCGCGTCAGAAAACAATTATCTGGCCTGCGTCGTTGCCGATAAAAGCAACTACGGACTGGCCTTTTTGGATATCTCCACGGGTGAATTTCAGGTAAGCGAATTTTCCGGCCGCGACGCGCTGCTTCTGGCCTGCACGGGCCTCGAATTCAAAGAAATGATCCTGCCTTTAACTTTTCCAGACAAGCTTTTGGCGGAAGAGCTCAAGGGGCAAATGCCTTCCGGTACAGTTAATAATTTGGCAGACGAATATTTCTCGGCGCAATCTTTTATGTCAATTCTGGAGGAAAATTTCACAACAGAGGCGCTGATTGAGGCAGACATCAGGGACAGGCAGGTAGCGGCGGTAGCCGCCGCGGCCATTTTACGCTACGTGCAGGAAACTCAGAAAATCCGTCCGGGGCACATAACGAACCTCAGTTGGTATAGCCCACAGCATTATCTGGTGCTGGATGATACCGCTAGGCGCAATCTGGAGTTGTTTGTCACGATTCAGGATAATGCCAAGGCAGGTGCTCTTTTTTCTCTGCTCAATGAAACGCTGACGCCCATGGGCGCGCGTCGCCTGCGCTGGTGGCTAAACTATCCACTGGCTGACGCGCAAAAAATTCGCTGGCGCCTGGGCGCGGTGGCCGAGATTAAAGAAAATTATATCGCACGTGTAAACCTGCGCAAAACGCTTACGAAAATTTACGATTTGGAGCGGCTGGCCGGCCGGGTGGCGCTGAAGCTGGCCACACCCCGCGATTTAATTGCCCTTAAAACTTCTCTGGAAAACATTCCGGAAATTAAAATAATGCTGAATGATTTTACCGCGCCGGCGCTACAGGAGTCGCGCGCCGGACTTAAAGAGATGCCTGAGGTGGTGGACTTGATCAGACGGGCAATCACGGAAAATCCTCCGCCGCGCACGCAGGAAGGCGGGTTTATTGCTGCTGGTTACGATGAAGAACTGGACAAGCTAAGATCCATCAGCCGCGACGGAAAGAAATGGATTGCCGCGCTGGAAAACACCGAGCGGCAGAAAAGCGGCATTAATTCCCTTAAGGTCGGCTTCAACAATGTTTTCGGTTACTATATTGAAGTTACCAAAGCCAACGCGCACCTGGTTCCTGATTCCTACATCAGAAAACAGACTTTGGTTAACGCCGAGCGCTATATCAATCAGGAATTGAAGGAATTTGAGCAGACCGTGCTCAATGCCGAAGAAAAAATAAATCAGCGCGAGCAGGAATTGTTTGTCACGCTGCGCGATACAGTAGGCGGTCATATCAGCGATATTCAGAAAAATTCATTTGCGCTGGCCGAACTTGACGCGCTTTGCGCGCTGGCCGAGGTGGCCGAGAAATACCGCTATGTCTGTCCGGAAATCAGCGATGACGATGTTATTGAAATCAAGGACGGCCGCCATCCGGTGGTAGAGGCATCGCTGAAAAAGGAAGGCTTTGTGCCCAACGACACGCTTTTGGATTTGCGGGAAAATAAGCTGCTGATTATCACAGGCCCGAACATGGCGGGAAAATCAACTTATATTAGGCAGGCCGCGCTGATTGTGTTGATGGCGCAAATGGGAAGTTTTGTTCCGGCTAATCGTGCGAAAATCGGCGTGGTGGATAAAATCTTTACGCACATCGGCGCCTCCGACAGCCTGGTCAAAGGCCAGAGCACATTTATGGTGGAGATGACGGAAACCGCGCAGATTCTGAAAAACGCCACGTCGCGCTCGCTGGTGATCATCGATGAAGTGGGCCGGGGAACTTCAACTTTTGACGGTTTGAGCATCGCCTGGGCGGTGGCCGAATATATCCACGATTTGCACCAGACGGGAGTGCGCTCACTCTTTGCCACGCACTACCATCAGCTGACGGATCTGGTCGCGACAAAAACCGGCGCGAAAAATTACAACATCGCCATAAAAGAGTGGGGCGACAAAATTATTTTTCTGCGCAAGATTATGGAAGGCGGCACCAACCGTAGTTACGGCATCGAAGTGGCGCGCATCGCCGGTGTGCCGCAGGAAGTCATCAAACGCGCCAAAGAAATCCTGCATAATCTGGAAAAAGGGGAGTTCGATGAAATCGGCATGCCCCGCATCGCGCGCGGCGTGGCGGGAGCCAAAGTAACCAACCCGCAATTAAATCTGTTTGTGGAAAAAGAAGACGTGGTTATAGCGGAGTTGAGAAATATCGACATTTCCTCATTGTCACCGCTGGAGGCGCTCAACAAATTAAATGACTGGAAAAGCAAAATCTCGGGCTGAAACCGCTTCTCTTGTGGTGTCCGAGCATTCTTGACAGTAATGAAGTGCTTTTTATTCGCCTGTTTCCACTTCTCACGAATAATTGAGTGACGTCTCTATCTCTCCTGAAACCGCCTTTTTTACATCATCAAAGGCATTTTTTGCGTTTTCGCGCCAATACATTAGTGCCTCTGTGGGACTTACTAGCAGCTTTGCACGAAAATACATAAGTTTTGATCGGAGGAGATTTATAGCCTCGTAGGTTTGCGGCGCAAAATGATCCGGTTTGCGGCAAAGATACTCAAGATCGTTGCACTGGTCCTGTAATTTCAAGGCGATTTCACTTGTTGAGGCCTGATCAATAATGTTATCTTTGATCAACGGTAGCAATGTGTATTCAGCGGCATGGACTACTTCTTGGGTAAGCCGCAAATTACGAAACACATAGCCAATGGGGACATTTCTAAGTTCGTCAGCAGGCGTTGTCCGGTTGCCATTTTGATTAAATACAATCCCTTGAATTTCGAATACTTTTCGGAGGTGCGAAGCTCCCAGATTAGTCTCGGTTCTGTAAAGGCCATACAAATTATGGAGAATCATCATGAGTTCTCTGACATTGCCTGGCCACGTGTAATTGCGGAGCATATCAATGAGGTCATCGTCAAGCTTGGGAACACCTTCTTTTTTCGTAATTTTTTTCCATTTTTCTTTTACAATAATAGGGATATCCTCAGGATGATCGCGGAGGGTCGGAGTGTGAATGATAAAATACCGCAACCGATAATAAAGATCTTCTCGAAAATGGCGCGCCTGCACCATGGACAATAAATCACGATTTGTAGCGGCAACGATCCGGGCATTTGCAGATTCTTCATCCTGTGCGCCAACTGGCCTGACTTTCCCTTCTTGAAGGGCTCGTAGGATTTTAGCCTGATGGTCAAGAGTCAGGTCACCAATCTCATCAAGAAAGAGTGTTCCATTGTTGGCAACAATCCATAGTCCTTTTTTATTTTTGATAGCTCCTGTAAACGACCCTTTGACATGACCAAATAACTCAGAATCCAGAAGATAAGGGGGGATAGCACCACAGTTGACGGGAACTAATTGGCCTGGATGTTTTTGCTTGCTGAATTTATGTATCTCACTTGCAACAATTTCTTTTCCTGTGCCGGTATCACCGGTAATTAGTACAGGCATATCAACATCTGCTGCCCGCTGAATCAAATCACGCACCCGGCACGCGTCTTCAGAATTTCCGATGAAGCTAGATGCTGGAACTGCGGATATTTTTTCATTGACTTCAGCAGGATTGCTATGTCCAATGTCACTGCTTGCGTATGAAGTTTTTCGAGTGTCCAGTTTAAAGCGACGGCGCAGAGAAGCGTTGATCTCTTTACTGGTGCCAATAATATATAGATTACGAGGTGTTGTATTAGACTTCAGAAATATAGTGATACTTTGCAGTAACTTCCCGACCGAACTGAAATCCCCATCGAGAAGTGGAATAAGCTTACGCCGCGACAGAATAAGAGAAAGTTGCCTGCCTTTATGCTTCTGCCCGAGATCTTCGATAACATTCCCGAACTTTTGCAATGAGGGAAACTGATCCGTAGTTATTACCCAAACTATTGGTACTTGCAGAGTGTCTTTTATTATGAGTAATTCGTTGATGGTCCCGCAAGCATGGCTTTTGGGTTCTTTGTTCTTTTCAAACTGAATGGCATCAATCAACATAAATACCTCTTTTGAGATATTCAAAGTTATTTTATGAGATTTTATTGCATAGATACCAGAAACTCAACAAAATTGAAAGAATAAATTTCGTTTCCCCTCTCGAATGAGTAAGAAACGATTGATTTACAGCTATTATCTCACTAAAAGAAAAAATAATCTCAACATAGATATTTATAATATTCTGATTTAATTAGGATATATGTTTAGTTGAGTTGTTTGGCATGTATCATGCTGTTAATAACTAGCAAATATGTAGCACTGTAAAAATAGCGTTACAAGCGATGGCATTCGAGTTTTGCATTGATAATGCAGCCAATTTTCAAAACCCTGAACACAAAAGAAAGGAGAAAAACATGGTGAAGAATAACACAATATCTTTCAAACAAGGCTTGCTGATCATTTTCTGTATATTTTTATTATTAGGCTGTACCATTCACAGTGTTCCAAAGTCGGATGAGGTTTACTTTTCTAAGTTACCCAGAACAGACAAGCAACTCAGCGTTAATATTATCAATGATCAGAATGATTCGAAAGAAATCACTTTTGGCCGATATGGGTTTGGCTTTTTAGACGGAGATTTACGCTCGTGGACTAATTCTGCAGTGGAAAGCGTCAGAATCTCTCTTGGAAAACAAGGGGTCAGTGTTTCTGATAAATCATCAAGACTTTTAAAGTTAGCAGTTATAAATGCAAGAATTGATGAATGGGGTGTACCATTTGTTGCGGCATTGGTACGGTGCAAAATAGAATTGAAGGCAGACACTGGCGATGGTTATTCTCATACGTATGAAGCAACAAACAAATCTGCTAGTCCAGAATGGGCGTGTGATAAAGCTATGTATTCAGTTGTTGGCTTTTTGCTTGAAGATACATCTATACATGATTATCTGCTGGGTAAGGCTTCTATGGAGACAAGCCGTTTCATTGATAATGGTAACGGTACGGTCACCGACAGAAAGACTGGTCTCATGTGGGCAACGAAGGATAATGGCAGCGATATCGAATGGGCAGAAGCTAAGAAGTATTGCGAAAATTATCGTGGTGGCGGCTTTACAGGCTGGCGTATGCCTACGCAGGATGAGCTGGAGTGGTTGTATGATAGCCGTAAAAGTTATAAAGCAATACAAAAGGGTTACGATTTACATTTAACTGAAAAAATTCAGTTATCTACTTGTTGCCCTTGGGCTTCGGAAATAAGTGGTTCCAGCGCTGCATACTTCGATTTTGCCGGTGCCTACAAGAATTGGTATCGGCAGTCCAGTGACGGCAGCATGCGTGCACTCCCGGTGCGGTCTGGCAAATAAGGGTAGTCCCACTGTTAGGGCTCAGCCAATGAGGGCAAAGAAGTAATAAGGATGATTGGAAAAAGCGAATTTCGTATATTAATTGTTCGGCTAAACAAAAAGGAGGAGACCGATGCAAATCATATTGCTGATTGTGGGTATTGTTTACGCTCTGAAGAAGCCCAAGCTGAAGGCTCTCACGAGTAGCCAGTTCCCAGGCGTGCCCGCTGAGAAGTTTGCAGAATGGCAGGCGCTTGAGCTGAAGAGCATCAACATCTTTCTCTGGGCCACCTGGGGACTGCTTATTATCAGCATTCCTGTCGGACTGCTTGCTGGAGCAACCTTCCCAGGCGGCGCTTTGGGGCTTCAGGGCCTCTTCTTTGTTCTGTTTTTTGTCCTGCTTGTGTTTTCAGCGGTATCAGGGAGCAAAGCGGCCAAACTGAAGAAACAGTTGGGAATCAATTGGCCGAAGAAATGAGATTCGCCGAATAACAAAATCGAGACAATGCGCTACCCACGCTCGCTTACCTGCGGCTCGCGGCTCAGTTCCACATTAAGCATAAAAAGAAGCTGAGCAAAGCAATTGTTAAAAGAGGAGCAAGTATGAAACGAGTTTTTAATGTCATGTTTGCAGCATACTTTTTGCTGGTTCTTATGTCATGTGCAGGAAATAAGCTTATTAGTGAGGCTGAGGACGGCCATGCGGAAGATGTGCGAACATTGCTTGAGAAAGGCGCGGACGTAAATGCGCAGAGCAATAATGGCCTGACAGCGTTGATGCTTGCCTATAGATTTTATGGGGATGGTCAGAAGTGTAATAAGATTTTTCAGGCTAACAAGGAAAAGATTGATGATCCACATAGAACAACGGCCGGACAGGTCATTTCTATACCTATCGAAGAGATAAACAAGTAGCTTTTATGGTAAAGAAAATATGTATGGATTTCGGATCAAAATATTGCCGTAAAAATAGAATTTATCAAGACGAACTTGAAAAGATAACATGCAGACGAGGTTTATCAGAATTTATTAAAATACAACTAATCAAGGAGGGAAATTATTAACATGAAAGTAGCATTCAGAATCATCACATTACTTTTTCTCTTATTGCGTATCAAATTCTTTTCCATTGATCAAAACTAATAAAAAGGGAATTGTTTTCAACAGCAAAGCTACAATACTACTTTCTATTTTTAGTTTGACTTATTGATGTTTTATTTATAAAAATTTTTCAACGAAAATCGATTTTTCTATCAAGTATTATAGGAGGTGTCAGAATGCCCAAATGTACTGATTGTCTGTACCAGGGGAAGTATGTGAAGCAGCCTGTGCCGTTTAAACCACTCGGAATTGCCGGAGCTTCGGTTACTTTGGTTGGAGTTGACATTGCGGAAATCCAAAAGATGGGATTTACTAACGAAAGCGACTTGGTGAACTACGGCATGCGCTGTCAAGCTCCTGGGGGTGGCCCCACCCAACTTCCCATCGCTCTCATGCAAGCCATAGTCAGTCAGCCTTGCGCTCATTTTGCGCCCAAACAATCTCCCCAAACGGCGCCACAACCAGATAGCGGGTGCCAAAAAAGTCATTCCGAGCAAACTGCCGTTCCTGGGTCGAATGAATCCAAGTGGTGGCAGTTTTGGCGCAAGAAAGAAGCGAAAGCGGATTTTGTGGAAGTGCCCGATCCTTTCCTGGAGGGAAAGCGTCTGAGTAAAGAAGGAAAGATCAAGGAAGCAGTTGCCTGTTATAGTAAAGCCGTAGTCATAGGAAACAGGGAGGCGGCCGACGCGCTCCGTCAATTCAGTGAAGCGGAGGCGGCATTCAACAAAGGCAATGATGAGCTGAGGTCCAATCGCTTCCGTGAAGCCAATAGCCTCTATGATACAGCGCTGAAGCTGTATCCGGAGTTCGCCGATGCTTGGGCCAACAAGGCCATCGCGCTGTTCCAGATGGGGGATAATAACAATGCGATTGCCGCATTCGAGAAGGGGGCTGCTTTCGGCAATAAGGCGGCCGAACAAAATCTTTGCCAAATTCGGCAGCAGCAGTGAATTAAACGGGACTCGGTAAGAAATACTCACGGAGGTGCACTTGGAAGCAGCAGAACCCAGACACATTGAAAATAAAGTGATCGATGGTAAAACCTACGAGATGTATGAACACGATGATGTCGAGCAAACAAAGGCGTGGTTAGCTACGAGGACAGTAACGCAACCGCTTTATTACATTACGGTCCGGACTCTGCAAGGTACTTGGGGGGTTGATAAGGATGGTATATGGCTTGCCAACCTTCTTTCCTGGCAAATCAACCTGGCACTGGCTAAATTCTCAGGCAGTATTCATGGCACTCCATCAATGGCAGGCGTTAGATACGCCGCCATGAAAATCTCAGATAATTTCGTCGCTACCGTCTCATGTGGCGACCCTTCATGTGGAAGTATATGGCAGGATGGTTTGCGATATGGAGGTGAAACTGTTGTTAGGTGTCCAAAGTGCAAGGCGTTCAGCAGAATTGACACGGCTAACATAATCGTTATTTGACCACTTCTCTGGATTCAGAATGCGGAGTGTATCAGCGTTGACTACATTACCCCAGCGGCGGCAGATCCGTATCTTCATTTCTTCGACATTCGACGACATGGCAGAAGAACGTGATGAATTGGCCAAATTCGTTTTTCCACGAATGCGGAAGCTTTGTAATGAACGGGGTATATCATGGGCGAGTGTTGACCTTAGATGGGGAATTCCAGAAGAAGATGTAAGAAAAGGTGCGGTGCTATCTGTCTGCTTGGATGAGATTGATCGGTGTCGGCCTTATTTCATCGGTATCCTAGGCGAGCGGTATGGGACTCTCTTGAAAGACGTGGGTTCCGAGTGTCCAGATCATGTGTGGATCGAGGGTGCAGGTGGAGTCTCTATCACAGAGGCAGAAATTCTGCACGGTGTCCTGAACAACCCGGAAATGGCAGATAATGCCTTCTTTTACTTCAGAGATCCGGCATATATCAATTCGTTGCCATCAGAAACCCAGGAACGTTTCCGCGAAGCACCCGGAACCTTGGCATCACAGAAACTCGCGGACCTCAAGACGCGCATCCGGCACAGCGGATTCAAACTAGTGGATGGGTACGCAGACCCGCGTGCATTCGGCAGAATGGTTGAGCGCGATCTGCTTTCCTTGCTCGATCAGCTGTTTCAGCAAGTTGACACTCAGGATCCGAATGCACAAGTAAAAGCGGAGCATGAGGCATTCGCATCGATTCTCTCTGAAATCCACATCGGCCGTCGAGCAGAGATAGAGTACTTGGATGGGCACATGACAGGCTCAGCGCCCCCACTCCTTTTTATGGGCCCAGCCGGAATTGGCAAATCAGCTCTTCTTGCACGCTGGGCCTTGGGCCGACCGCAGTGTAACATTACTGGTGAACTGATGGTTATGCATTTCGTAGGTGCAACTATTGATAGTACAGATTGGTGCGTCATGGTGAAACGCATTATGCGAGAGGTATCTGCATATTTCAAAATTACTCGGGAGCTTCCTAATGAGCCAGATGCGCTTCGTGCCGCTTTTTTTAGCTTTCTTGATATTGCAGCACTGCGTGGACGTATTGTTCTGCTGATCGATGGTATCGACGCTCTCGATGATAAAGAGGGGGCTCTGGACCTTGCATGGCTCCCAACTTCACTTCCCGAAAATATACGGATTGTACTGACAGCGGCATCAGGCCGTCCTTTGCAAGCTGCCAAGGAACGAAATTGGCTGACCATCGAATTGTCTCCCCTAACGATTCCTGAGCGTAGACAGTTCGTGATCGAGTACTTGGCAGCTAGGCGCAAGAAGTTGGCTGATGGGATTGTTGATATTATCGCCCAAGCACAGCAGTGTGCGAATCCACGTTTTCTCCTTTCCTTGCTTACGGAGTTACTCGTGGTTGGAAAACATCGTGAGCTTTCCAAACAAGTTCTCGAATACTTATCCGTTCAAAGCATTAGTGAACTTTTTTATAAGATTCTCAATAGATATGAGGCTGATTACTCAAGGGATCGCAAATACCTGGCGCGAGATGCTCTATGCCTTTTAGCATGTTCTAGATACGGACTGACAGAGCCAGAGCTGCTTGACTTGCTGGGGGAAAGCAATAACCCACTTCCCAACGCCTATTGGGCACCGCTGTACCTGGCACTGGAAGGGGAAGTGGTGAACCGGTCGGGGCTCATATCCCTGAGTTCAGATTCATTCAAGGACGCTGTTTGCAAGTTGTGGCTACCATGTGCGGAAACTGAGATGGAGTACCGGAAAGAAATCACCACCTACTTCCGCCTGCGCGGAACGGATAATAGAGCAGTAGCCGAAGTGCCTTGGCAGTTAATGAAATTAAGTTGCTGGGATGATCTGGTGGAAATATTGCAAAATCCAGATTTTCTCAAACTAGCTTGGGATACCTGTCGTCTTGATATCCAACGGTATTGGGTTGAAGTGGAAGCAAACACGGGAATAAAGATTCGGTCTGCTTACGATCATGTACTTACCCATCCGGCCGATAATCTGGTCATTTCCTGGCCTGTTCTCGAATTACTTAGTGTGTCAGGTTATTTGCACGAAGCGCTTGTTTTGTGTCAGTTCTTGGGCGAGCATGCTCAGGAACAAAACGACGGGGCAAACTTCATCGTTACTACAGAGAATAAAGCAATGCTCTTGTCGGAGCTTGGCCAATTTGAAGAGGCGCTTGCTGTTCACCTAGGGCTTGAGCGAACCTTTAGGGAGAAGGGCGCGAGAAACCTGGTTGCTGGCCAACTGAACCATCGTGGCTGCATTCTCAGAAAGCAAGGTAAGCATCAGGAGGCATTGGCTGTTCATCGTGAGCAGGAACTTATGGCTCAGGAGGATGGTAGTTCTCAACTCCTGACTGAAGCGCTTAGCAATCAAGTAGCCGCGCTAGTCGCTATGTGCAAGTATCAGGAAGCACGATCTATTATCCCCCGAGCAATCACCGAAGCGAAGGCGGCTGGCGACTTGGAAGCCGTTAATATAATTTATTCCCATGAAGGCGTTATGCTTATAAAAGAGGGGAAACATGAGGAATCATTGCCCTTTTTAGCAAAAGATGAGGCCTTCTGTCGCAAGACAGGTGATAGAAGGCGTCTAATAATCACGTTGGGAAATAAGGCGATGGTTTTTGCCAAATTGGACCGTTTTGAAGAGGCATCGATGTGCTTTGATGAGGCGCTGTCACTAGAAGAGGCGGCTGGCTATACTACGATTATTCCCAGCACATTAATCAATCAAGGTCTCTTTTTTAATCAAATGCAAAAATACCAGGCGGCCATAGAGTGTTTTGCACGTGCCGAACGATTAAGTCGTGAGTTGGGCTTATTTGAAGAGCTGCAAGCTGCTTTGGCTAATCAAGCTACCAGTCTACATCGTGAAGGCAAGTTGGCCGAGTCGCTAAAACTGAGGGAAGAGGAGATTGATTTTTGCCGAAAGCATGGTTTTGCTAATGATTTTGTGAAGGCATTATTTACCTGCTCAGAGCTTCTCTATGATTTGCGCAGATATGATGATGCGCAGAAGTTGGCAAGGGAAGCCTACCAGGAGGCTAACCTCCGCGGCATGGAAGAAATTGCATGCTCCCTGCGTAAACGCTGGTTATTCGATATAGCGTAGATATCTGGTGGTCGATAGAACGTAAAATTTGGCAATTAAAATATATGTACGTTTTTAATTTAATGAGGAAGTTTTATTTTTTCATTGTCCCTCCAAGGTATTGGTCTTATCTGCCAAGTTACCTTGGCGCGTTAGCGCTTTACGCGAAATATATTAATAATAGTGTTACCCACTTTCTGTACGTTTATACAACTCGAATATAGGAGGTTTTTCATGGGATTTTTAAGTGGTTTATGCGGTGCAAATATATCGGCCCCTAAGTCCGCAGGCAACCGATTATTATCAATGCGTTGAGGATCATCTCCATGAATCCTTAATCCAGGGTTACGAAGAACGATTTGAGTTGATCTATGGATTCTTTCGTCCCAATCTCCGGAATGTCCTGGATTGCGGCAACTTGCGTAACGGTTTTGCTCGCGTAAAATACGGAGACTGTAACCATGAGTATCTTCTGGCCTTCTCCTGCAAGCGCTACCATTTCTACCCATCCTGCCATCAGAAACTGGTTGTGGAATTTGGGGGAGTGTTTATAGCATGTTTCCATTAGAATTAGACTCGATAAATGGACTATAAGAATATATCTAAAAAGCAATACTCCTTATTGGGTCATGAGTGCCGATGTAAAGGGTGGTTACAAGAAAATTGATGGTCAAAAGAAATTACTGGCGGCATTGGAAATTCTTTGTCCGAATCTGTTGAAATAGCCTGGTAAGCACAAAATATTTGTTCGAGTTATTATAGCTGAATTTGTAATGTTTAAGTTTTTATAATGTGATGCAGGGAACATCGGACTTAAGGCCTTGAAAATGCAGTTATTATTTTGTTGACATACATGGCCGTTTTTTCTTATACTTCCTGCCAACAAAGGCGAGTTCTTATAAAAGAAAATGCAGGAACCAATAGAGTTGGCTTAAAGTGCTCCTCAAACGGCTTCAAAAAATGAATACTCGCTCTCAGCTGACCAACTAAAGATCGCTTTGTTTAATTTCAATCTCCAAATACCCAATTTCCGTTAAATGGCTTTTACTTTGTTGGAAGGAGCACCGTATGATGGCACAAGAGAAATCAAAAAGAGTTGTTTTAGTCACTGGTGACCTCACCATTGATTGGAACATCGCCCGCCTCCGCGGCGCGGATACCGGTGGATTATCCTGGAATCCCGATGATCGCACGCGAGCCTGCGGGCAAAGAGGGGGCGCAGCACTGCTTGGTGATCTGGTTGAAGATCTGACCGCCCTGATGCAGCAGGTGGGAGAAGGGATCTATGAGACCAAAAAGATTTTGGAATTCGATCAAACGGTTAATCCCGGTGATAATCGGTTTCACCATTCCTATGCTCTCTGGTCTTTATTCCCCTTTCGCAAAAAAGCCGACAAAGAAATTCCAGCCTGGCGCGTTTCTGAATTTATCGGATTGGATCGAAGCTCCGATGGTTGGTTCGGCATTATCAAAAAGCAGTTAAATGATATGTCGAAACCCGATCTCATTGTTATCGATGACGCCGATCTCGGCTTCCGTGATCATCCCGATCTCTGGTCTGAACTTCTCAACGATGGAAAAAAGAAACCCTGGATCATTCTGAAAATGTCACGCCCTGTGGCTCAAGGCAAATTGCTGGAGCATCTGCACCAGAATTATGCTGATCGCCTCATTGTAGTTATGACCGTGAATGACCTGAGGCGATCCGAAGTACACATCAGCCGGGCACTCTCATGGGAATGCGCCGCCCAGGATCTGGTCTGGGAATTGGTCCACAACCCGCGGATCAACGCTCTCTCTGATTGTGCCTATGTGATCGTCTTGTTTGATACCGCCGGTGCGCTTCTTCTTTCCGAGAAAAAAGGAAAGTTATTTTTTGACACACAAACGATTGAAGGGATGTGGGCACAGGGTTATCCGGGTGGCATGATCGGTTACAATTCGTGTCTTACCGCTGGTATTGCCCGTCAACTACTCCGCTTTGCAGAAGAACCTGATATCGATGCCGGTATTCAATCAGGACTGGCCGCGATGCGAAAGCTCCATCAGGAAGGATATGGCGACAGAACCTTAAAGGCTCAGGGTGTGCAACTCGCTTTTCCCTTAAAACTTGTTGCTGCAGAATTGATGAAGGATTCAAAACAATATGCAGTAGCCCCTGTTCAGGATCCGGTTCATTTTTTAATCCAGCCTTCGGCGGAGAGTAAAATTAATACCCAGGAACATTTCTGGACTATACTGCACGAGCGATATCCGGATTCTCTGGAGCAGTTAGCCCGGAGAATTGTGCTGGAAGGGACAGAATCCGTACTTCGTGATGTGCCGCTGGGGAAATTCGGCGGGCTTTTAACCGTAGATCGTCAGGAAATCGAGAGCTTTCGGAGTATCATGGCTCTGATAGGCGAGTACTGCAGTCAGAGTCACCAGAAGCGCCCACTCTCTATCGCTGTTTTTGGCGCGCCCGGTTCCGGAAAATCTTTCGGTATCGTCGAGATTGCCAAAGCGCTGTATCCCGATCTGATCAAGAAGCTTGAATTCAATCTATCCCAGTTGACCAGTGTGGAAGCTCTTCACGATGCCTTGCATCAAGTCCGGGATATCGGTTTGGCGGGACAAATCCCGCTCGTATTCTGGGATGAGTTTGATTCCTCTTTAGAAGGCCAACCCCTGGGCTGGTTGCGCCATTTCCTTGCTCCGATGCAGGATGGCTGTTTTCAGCACGGCCAGATCACTCATCCGATCGGACCGGCTATTTTCATTTTCGCCGGTGGTACAAGCGTGAATATCGAAGCTTTCGGACAAGGGATAGACAGTAAAATATTCCGGGACGTCAAAGGCCCCGATTTTGTCAGCCGTTTGAAAGGCTTTGTCAATATTTTGGGACCGAATCCGGTCGGTGGTGATATTTCTGCAGATCCGCATTTTGTCATCCGCCGGGCTATACTCCTGCGTTCTCTTCTTGTCCGCTCGTGCCCGCAGTTGATTGAGAAAAAAGATGAAAAAGAATTTTTGAATATCGATTCCGGTGTTCTTTGGGCAATGCTCGCCATCAGCAAATACAAGCACGGCGCACGCTCCATGGAATCGATCCTGGCGATGAGTCAGCTAACGGGGCGAAATCGGCTGGAAAGATCGTGTTTGCCTACTGAGGCGCAGTTGAATCTGCATGTAAATGGTTTAGAGTTTCAATCGCTCGTCCAACAAATAAATTTAACCCCTGATATTCTGGAAAAACTCGCTGAAGCCGCTCATCAGGCTTATTGCGATGGTAAGAAAAGAGACGGTTGGCGCTATGGGGAAAAAAAGGACGAAGAAAAAAAGACACATCCATGGCTTGTGCCTTATAATGATCTCCCTGAATTAGCCAAAGAGGCAAATCGTGTTAATGTGCGTACAATTCCGCAGAAGCTTGCTGCTGCCGGATATATCATGATTCCTTCGCACAGCAATCAGCCTGCATTGGAGTTCCCGGTAGGCGATATCGAGAAGTTGGCGAAATTGGAACATGAACTATGGATGAGTGCAAAACTTGTCAGTGGGTTTAAATTGGGAAAAGCTACAGAAGAAGATCCCCTGCGCAATGAGTCCCTTGTTGAATGGGAGCAATTAACGGATGAGATAAAGCAGATCGACCGTGACATGATAAGAGGGATTCCCGGAATCCTCGCCAAAGCAGGCTATGCTATTGAGAAGATAAATAAATAGTCACAAATGAGTTGGATAATTAGACAGTGGTGCTTGTCTGGAAGACGGCGAGGATTATTTTCATAAAATTTGTATAACACTGTTAAAAGGATTTTTAGATTCATTTTTATTAGGATTGTAAAAGGAACACAGGATATGGATGAAATTAGGGTATTCGTAAGCTATAGTCACGAGAATGATATTTGGCTTCAGGAATGGCTTGACAAAAAGGAAACTCAAAAAAATCCTCGTTATTTGCTTGGTCTTTGGGAACGCACGTTTCGCAACCAACCGGTCGTCTTTTGGCACGACAGGAATGAAGAGAGCGGGCTTCGTGGAGGTGATCGCTGGCGAACTCGAATCTTAGAAGAAATCGATCATGCAAACGTAGCGGTACTACTCGTAACGCAGGACTTCATTGTGTCCCCATTTATTCGAGATGAGGAGCTACCCAGGATACTTGATCGAAGTAGACAAGGCAAAATCGAGATACTACCCATTCTGCTTGAACCAGCACACTGGAAAGATCTCGAGATCCACGGTATGTTCCAAATCACACCGGGGAAACCTACACCTCTCAGTCAATTTGAATCATCCGATCACGAATGGAAAACCGCACGAAACGAGGTTTTGGAAGCCCTTCAAAGAACGATAGCAAGGGCCCGTGAGAAGAAAAACCCTCCAAAGCCTGGGCCAAAAACAGTGCCAAAGCCAGCACCAGCACCGACAGAGACGATTTTGCAAAGTAAACAATTTATGCAATTTGAAGAAAAATTCATGGAAAGTATTAAATTAAAAGATATTTCATCGCTTGCTTCAGCTCTGCTGGT
>JAFGKC010000161.1 GCA_016928765.1 Syntrophaceae bacterium | reverse complement strand
TAGTGCTTCCTCCAATTTTTGTATTTGCTTTTTTAATTGAACTTTTTCGTTAACAATTACCTTAATTTTTTCTTCTAATTGCTTAAATTTTTCCAGTTCCACTATGAATTTTTATCCTTCCTTAAGGACACAAAATTAAAAAACAATAACGCTTATTTGTATTTATTTTATGCCAACTTATCAGTTTAAGTCAAGGTCTTATTTTATATTCTGCTTTCTTAATGCTCAGACTGGCGCAAAAAGTTGAAATATTTATTTAATTCATTCATCAGGCTTTCTTTATCGTTGCAATCGCTCGCCTTTTTTCTAAATTGCGCGGAATTTTCCAGCCCTCTTGTGTACCAAAGAAGGTGCTTGCGGAAGGTTTTATTGGCGATTTTTTCTCCCAAAAAATGAATTTCTTTTTCCCAGTGACTCATAATCACTGCTCTTCTTTCTTCCAAATCAGGCAAGTAATCATTGGCGTTATCTGTAAGCAAGCGATGTATCCCTCTGAATAACCAGGGATTGCCCAACGCTCCTCTGCCTACCATTACCGCGTCACATGCTGTTTCATGCATCATCCTGGAAGCATCAATCGGCTTCCAGATATCACCGTTGCCGATAACCGGAATTTTTATCGCGTTCTTAACTTTCCCGATAACGCTCCAATCAGCCACTCCGGAATAACCCTGATCAGCCGTGCGCGCGTGGACAATTATTGCCAGCGCTCCCTCACCTTCCGCTATCCGGGAAAGCTCTACAGCATTTATAGAACTGCGGCTCCACCCGGAACGAATCTTAACTGTCACAGGGATATTTACTTTTTCGACCACGGCTTTGATAATACGTCCCGCCTGGACGGGATTTTTCATCAACATTGCTCCCGCACCTGTTTTAACAACTTTTTTCACCGGGCAACCCATGTTTATGTCGATGGAATCAGCGCCGTTACCTGCCGCAATTTCTGCCGCCTTGGCCATCACTTCCGGGTCCGCGCCGAATATCTGCACGCCCAATGGCTTGTCTTCCGGTGAACTTTTTAAATACTCAAATGTTCTTTTTGAATTCCTGATAAGGCCATTGGCGCTGATCATTTCCGTAAAAGCCATCGAACAGCCGAAAGAACGGGCGACAAGACGAAAAGGTAAATTAGAAATTCCCGCCAGCGGCGCCAGCAATGCTTTGCCTTTTATCGAATCAATTAATGAAGACACAATTTTAACCAGGTTTTATTTATTTAAGATATTTACCGGCGCGGATTAATTCGTCGGGAGTGTTGATTCCCATAACTTCGATATAATCGTTGGTCACGCAAGCATGCGCCTTACGACACTCACGGCGGGCGATTTCCACAATATCGGTCAAATAATATTCTTGTTTATTATTTTTGTTTTCAATTTTTTCCAGAGCCGATAATAAAAAAGGAGTGTTCACACAATAAATGCCGGTATTAATTTCACTGATTTTTTTCTCATCATCCGTCGCGTCAAGTTGCTCCACGATTTTTTCAATATCGCCTTTTTTGTCTTTCACAATACGTCCATAACCATGCGCGTCGGGAACTATCGTAGTTAAAACAGTCAGGAACGAATCTGTTTTAACATGTTCTTTGATCAAATTATTAATCGTTTTCGCTTTTAAAAGCGGCACATCCCCGCAAAGAATCAGAGTTAAACCATTATAATCATTGAGTTCTTTTTTAGCCTGCAAAACGGCATGCCCCGTGCCCAATTGCGGTTCCTGCTTTACAAACACGCATTCGCAATCGTCAAAACGCTCGCGAACTCTTTGAGCCTGATGGCCGATAATAACAATTATTTTTTTTGCGTCCGCGCCTTTGGCCGCATCCAAAACATAACTCAGCAGGGGCTTACCTTCTATTTCATGCAGCACTTTGGGCAAATCCGATTTCATGCGGGTGCCCTTGCCCGCCGCGAGAATGACCGCGCGAAATTCCGCATTCTTCATTTTATTCCGCCATAATTTATATTGCTGTTTTCTTATTCATCAGCAGGTTTTCTATCAGACGAATTATCTTCTTCATCTTTATCATTTTCCAGAGCTTCTAAATCTATTCCCAGCGACTTGGCGCGTTTCTCCCATCGTTGTCTTGCCAAAATACGCATATCGGCCACACTATCTTTTTCATCGACGATTTCCATACCCAGCAGTGTTTCTACAACATCTTCAAGGGTAACCAGACCCCTTGTCCCGCCATACTCATCCACGACCAAAGCTATATGCTGACGATTATCGAGTAAATACTCGAGCAAATCAGACAACAACATGTTTTCCGGAACACAAAATATTTTCCGTTTTAGTGATTCCAGGGGTACACCACCCTGTCCCTCAACATTACGCACAACAATTTCATCTTTGAGCACAAACCCGGTTATCTCATCAAGATCACCACCATATATCGGCAAACGAGAGAATGACGCGTGTATAGCTTTTTCGGCCGCCTGATTGATGGATATATTTTCCGGCAGCGCCGAAATCACCGAGCGTGGCGTCATGATATCAGCCGTCCTCAGAGAACCAAATTTAAATAAATTTCTGATAATTCTGGATTCATGTTCTTCTATTTCTCCGGTTTGCTCACCGATATTTGCCATGGCGATGAACTCGGAACGGCTGAAAACATCAACATTTTTTCCGCGCGCAATTAACCGTGTCAGTCCTTCCGATAGCCAGATCAGCGGAGCAAGAATGTTTATTAAAATCTTAATAAAACCGGATGTTACACCGGCCAACTGCCTCCAGTAGACCGCCCCGATTGTTTTAGGAATAATTTCAGACAGGTACAAAATCATCAACGTCATTACGGCTGAAAAAATGCCCAGTGACTTGCTGCCGAATACAATGGCAGCCTGAGCCCCGGCAATGGTCGCGCCGACTGTATGCGCTATCGTGTTTAAAGTTAATATAGCCGCAAGCGAGCGATCCACATTTTCCTGTCTGAGTTTTCTCAGCAAATCAGCTTTGGGGGGCTGTTTTTCGCGCAGTTCTTCTATATAGGAAGGTGTAATGCTTAGCAGTACCGCTTCCGCAATGGAACATAGAAACGAAAAGACTAGTGCCAGCAGAACAAATATCACCAGCAGATTCACGTCTGCCTGGGTGTAATGAATTACTTGCTTTCCGTCTTCAGCGCTAAACGCGAAAGCGCATCCGGCCAACACCAATAATAGGATTAAAACATAAGCCCAATTAATCCTTTTAATCCGCAAATCCATACAAATCCTTTAAATATCCTAACAAAAAAAGACAATGGCTACGCATGAGTAAATATCAGGCGTTTCATGCTTACGGTGTCTAATCTAGCAGATTGAAAGGAAAAAAGGAATACTTCTGTCTGTGTAAAAAATACTCGCAAAAAACTAATTAAAAACCATTTATTCAATTGACAGCCAAGGCCTTTCCTACTTATACTTCGTCATCGCGATCTGCGACAGGCAAAAGGCTCTGATGCCGGACAGAATACTTTAAATTTTTAACCAAATATCATCAGGAGGATAAAAAATGAAAAAAAAGATAATTTTCAGCATTATTTTTGTTTTGGCATTGTTTAACTTCGGCCACGCTTCCCTTTGGGATGTTGTAAAAGGAACCTTGGAAACAGTAAGCGGCACCAAACCAGCCGAAACTAAAATTGATTTGGGATTAAAAGAAGCGCTGAACGTCGGCATTAAAAACACTATAACTTACCTTGGTAAAAATAACGGATACTTTGCCAACCAGGCCGTAAAGATTCTGCTACCCGAAGAAGTGAGAAAAACAGAAAGAATTTTAAGAGGAGTTGGCTTTGGCCCACAGCTGGACGAATTCACGCTCAGCATGAACCGGGCGGCGGAAAAGGCCGCGCCTCTGGCCGCGGATATCTTCTCCACGGCGATTACCGAAATGTCTTTTGATGACGCCAATAGGATTTTACGCGGCGGTGACACCGCGGCAACCGATTATCTCAAAACAAAAACATACGAAAAATTGCTGGAACTTTTTCAGCCGGCAGTGCGCAGAACAATGAGTGAATTTAACGTTACCCAGCAATACGATGCCATTAATTCCAAGGTGCAGGCTCTTCCCTTGGTAGGAAAAATGTTTAACCTTGACGTAAATCAGTATGTGGCTTCTAAAGCACTGGATGGCTTATTCTATACTCTGGGAAAAGAAGAAACAAAAATCCGCACCAATCCGGCCGCCAGAGTAACCGAACTGCTAAAAGAAGTTTTTAAATAATAGAATTTGCTTTAGGAGATTTTAACCATGCCCAATATCCTTTTAGTGGGAAACGGAGCGAGAGAGCATGCGATTGCCGAGGCCATCACGCGCTCACCACAAAATCCGCGCCTCTTTTCTTTTATGAAAGCCAACAATCCGGGAATCGCTTCTTTGTCGGAAAAAATTAAAATCGGCAGTTACTCTGATCTTGACGCAATTACCGCTTTTGCTAAGGAGAACAAAATTGACTTTGCCGTTATCGGCCAGGAAGATCCCCTTAACAATGGCGTGGTTGATGCTCTGGAAAAAATAGGAATTCCGGCGGTTGGCCCCACAAAAAGCCTCGCACGGCTGGAAACATCTAAATCTTTTACACGTAATTTAGTAAATAAATACAATATCTTGGGAAATCCTCAATATAGAGTTTTCACATCAATGGATGGCGTTGAAGTTTTTCTAAATAAACTGGAAGGCATTGTTCTCAAACCGGATGGCCTCACCGGTGGCAAGGGCGTGCTGGTGCAAGGCGACCATTTCTCCACAAAAGAAGAAGCTTTAGAACTTTGCGCGCAAATTCTCAGCGGCGGTTCATCGTTGATCGTGGAAGAAAAGTTTGACGGCGAGGAATTTTCACTGCAATGCCTATGCGACGGCAAAACTGTAGTTGGCACGCCTTTGGTGCAGGATCACAAAAGAAGATTTGACGGAGATCGCGGTCCCAACACGGGCGGTATGGGTTCTTTTTCTTTGCCTGATCATTCCATGCCGTTTTTAAAATCATCGGATATCGAAGCAGGGCTGGAAATAACCCATCAGGTGGCGGCGGCGCTTTTAAAAGAAACAGGCATTCCATACAAAGGAGTTATGTACGGCGGCTTTATCGCCACAAAAGACGGAGTGAAACTTTTGGAATATAACGCGCGTTTTGGCGATCCGGAAGCCATGAACATTTTGCCGCTATTAAAAACGGATTTTGTGGAAATCTGCAAGCACATCGTTGACGGCACGCTTGATAAACTGAAAATCGAATTTGAACACAAAGCGACTGTCTGCAAATATGTTGTCCCCAAAGGCTACGGCCTGCCCGCCGATCACCCCGATGCCGCCTCTTCCAAGGCAAAGATTGAAGTGGGTAACGTTGGGAAAGCAAGGCTTTATTATTCTTCCGTGGATAAAAAAGAAGAAGGGCTTTATTTAAGTTCGTCGCGTGCCATCGGCATTGTCGGCATTGCCGAAACATTAGAGGAAGCAAGAAATATTACCGCCGAAGGCGTTAAAGCCATCAAAGGGCCGGTTGCCTACCGCGCCGACATCGGAACGGATGCACTAATACAAAAGCGCATAGATCATATGAAAAAGATACGCAGAGAATAGCTACGAAAATTAAGGGCGTCCCCTTAATCACCTCATATATTTTTTAAAGGTTATTTATGAATAATTATTCATATAAGCAAATTAAAAAAGAAGTCATTACTGGAATATTAGGCTCATCAATATTGGATAGATTCAGGCCGAAATCTACATACCGCTTTAATTATGCTTACTACAAAAGAATTAAAGACGAGGCAAAGAAAAACATTGTAAAACAGGTGCTGCTTGACATTTTAAATTCTGATAATCTTAAGCGTGAAAATCTCAAATACCGCACCGCTTACGTTGCCAGTGATATTGGATTAGTAGAGGCAAAACCGATTGTTGAAAAGTTATTAATGGACAACTCATTACATGGCCCATGTTTATTACTGATTGAACGCGCGCAGGAAAAATTCAACATTTCCCATAATCTATCATATGATCAAGTTAAAGAAATAATGATCACTCTTATTGGAAAAAAACATGTATCAGCATATTTTCAAGGTGAATTTCCATACGACTTCAAAGACTATTATTATAGTGATTTAACAAATATTGAAAAAAAGGAATTAATAAAAAGAGCATTAATGGAGATATTAACCGATATATCTGTATATACTGACCGACATCGATGCTATGCCGCATATTTTGCCAGTATCATTGGTTTAGCTGATGCGAAGCCAATTGCTGAAAAAATGGAATCTAAAGAATCTATTATTAAAGATAAAGACAGTTTATATACTCTCAAACAAGCATTAAATAATTTCAAAGATTTTTAACAACAATAGGATCATGTCTTGAAATATCAGTTTTTGACTATCGTTACCTCATGGCTTAATTATTTGCATTCATCTCTTCCTCTGGCAATCGTCACGTCTAAATTCGCAGCCATTGCATTACGCCGACACTTTTGGAAGCTTTGGTAAATTCGCGTCCAACGCAGTGTTTTATTTGTTAACTTTAGCCCTGATTCTCTCCATACTTCATCATCGTTTTTATTCTATAGCAAATAATGACCAATGCGTTTTTTCATTTCACAAGTAATATTTTTTACCAGCGAAAATATATCAATAATATCAGATATATCCATAACTATTTTGGCATTTCTTTTATGTGGATATCGCTTTGTGGGAATGGAATTTCTATGCCTTCTTCTCTGAAACGGCGGGATATTTCATAATAAAGCTGGCTTTTCAGCACGCCGGGACGGTCTATGTATTCGCGCGTCCAGACCCGCAGGTTAAACATCATGGCGCTTTCCGCGTATTCTGTAAAAAGAACGTCCGGTTTTGGTTCTTTCAGCACACCCGGGTTATCAAGAGCAACTTCAAGAAGAACTTTCTTAACGACCTGAGGATCTTCCTTATAAGACACGCCCACGGGATAATTAAAACGTACATTGCGATCAGTGTGACTCCAGTTGATAACCGTTTCAGAAATAAATTGTGAATTTGGAACGATAATGGAAATGTTGTCATTGGTTACAATCGTGGTCGCGCGCATGGAAATATCTATTACATCTCCGGCAACACCCGCCACTTCTATTCTGTCTCCTACTTTTATCGGCCTTTCAAAAAGAATGATTAATCCGCTGACAAAATTATTAATTACATTCTGCAAACCAAAACCAATACCTATGCCCAGCGCTCCAAACAATATAGTGAGGCTGCTTAAATTGATACCAGCTGTCTGCAAAATAATAATAAAGCCAACAGTCAGCACCACATATTTCATAATGGAACCGACGGCGGCACGCACACCATAATTAATGCGGCTTCTCGCTAATATCCGATGTGTTAAAATTTTATTTATTTTTGACGCCAGATAAAACAAGAGCAATGTCGCGAAAACAAGATAAACAAGAGTCAGGACGGTAAAAGGCGAATCGCCCATATTAAAAAGGGGAATTTTCAATGATTCCATTATTCTCTTCGTGAAAGTGGCTATTGTATCCACAATAATCTCCTAAAACGGAAAAAAGACAGGTATTAAGATAGTCGCGAGAACCAAAAAAATCAAGTTTAAAGGTGTTCCCACTTTTATAAAATCCAAAAACCTGTACTGCCCCACTCCATAAATCATTGTGTTGGTCTGATAGCCGACAGGCGTCATGAAACTGGCGGAAGCGGCAAAAGCAACCGCCATTAAGAACGGTTTTGGGTCTACGTTCATCGCGTTGGCGGCGGCAATCGCGATCGGGGCCAGCAATACTGCCGTGGCATTGTTGGACATCGTGCTCGTCAAAATAGTTGTAACAATGTAAAGCGCGGCGACAATCGCCATAGGCCCGAATTGCCCAAGAGAATGAATCATTTTTTCTGATAAATACATGGCCGCGCCTGATTTTTCCAACGCTACACCAAGAGAAATAATACCGCCTAAAAGAAAAATTACTTTCCAATCGATAGAATCGTAAGCTTCTTCCAATGTAATACATCCTACCATAACCAAGAGCACTGCCCCAATAATCGCTCCAACCATGATCGGCAAGATACCCAGCGTCGCCGTAATTATAACTCCGGCAATGATTAGCAGGGCGGGAATGATTTTGTCTTTGCGATACTGGGGCGTTTCAATATCTGAAACAATAACGAAGTTTTTATTGTTTTTTAGTGCGTCATAATTTTCCTTGCGCGCCTCAACCAATATGGCATCGCCGGCATTGAGCGGAGTATCGGCAAACCCGGTGTTATACAATTGACCTCTGTGTCTTAACGCCAAGGCCGTTGCGCGAAAAACATTGCGAAAATAAGAAGACTTTATAGTCTTGCCAATCAGCCGAGAATTGGGCGCGACTACCACTTCTGTCAGCATCAACTCATCGCAATGGAAATCTTTTTCGTGCAGTTCGCAATCAGTTTTCATCTGAATGCCCACTTTATCTTTTAATTCCTGCAACTGCTTTATGTCGCAGCGGACGCGCAATAAATCATTTTCCTTTAGTACAATATCGGAGATGGGAACCAATAAACGCAGCCCGTTACGAATCACTTCCAAAACATCTATTTCCATCTCTTTTACCAAAGGAGAATCAGCAACTCTCATATCGATTGATTTATTACCCGACAAAAGAATGATATCCGTCAGATAATCCTGCATTTTATACTTTTCCGTCAGCTCACCGTCAGTCGATCTGTCAGGAATAATTCTTACGCCAAAAAGAGCCATGTAAATTATACCCACGGCGAAAAAAACAAGCCCCATTTTTGTGAATTCAAACATACCCAAAGCGGGCAAACCATGTTGAACCGCGATAGAACTGACGAGGATGTTTGTTGATGTGCCGATGAGCGTGCAAACACCGCCGAACATTGAAGCAAACGAAATCGGCATCAAAAGTTTGGACGGACTAATTTTACACTTAGCAGACACGCCAAGTAAAAGCGGAATAAAAACAGCAATAACAGGAGTATTATTCACAAACGCCGAAATAACGCCGACAAGAATCATTGTTCCTATAAGGCCTATCCAGAAATTAAAACCAAATACTTTGGACGATAAAGTTCCCAGAAAATTGACGGAACCTGTTTTTTGCAGTGCCGCGCTCAAAATGAACATCGCTGCCACAGTGACTGTTGCCGTATTGCTGAAACCGGAAAGACCTTCTCTGGGAGTTACAATGCCTGTTAAAAGCAG
>JAFGKC010000160.1 GCA_016928765.1 Syntrophaceae bacterium | reverse complement strand
TTAACAGAAAATCAAATGACGGTAAAAAAGATTTTTGCCGGGAATAATATTTATGAAGTGGAAGGTAACGGATACGCGCCGGAGGGGATGTTGTTGTATGAAGGCAAGGCCATCACTGGAGCAATGCCTTTCCCGTTGCGGGAAACTTTATTGGCTGGTCTTCTTTGCAATGATTCACGTCTTGTTCAGGAAGAAAATCTTTGGCGCATTGAAGGCGATCCCACGGAAGGCGCCCTTATTGTTGCGGCCCTTAAAGCCTATATGAAACCGGAAAAAGTTAAAGAGGAAATGCCCAGGCTTGATGAGATACCATTTGAATCGGAGCGGCAGTTTATGGCCACGCTCCATTCAATAAAGGCGGATGATGAAAAAATAATTTATGTAAAGGGAGCTGTGGAAAAGATATTGGAAGGTTGCTCGGACAATATATGTATCGAAGACGGTAGGGCGACATTGAATAAGGATGAAATACATGCTAAGGCGGATTTGATGGCGCAGGATGGCCTGCGCGTGCTTGCCCTGGCGCGTAAGGTTACCGATAAAGAGAATATTGAAGTTGAAGATTGTCTTTCTGGCTTAACTTTTATTGGACTTCAGGGCATGATTGATCCGCCGCGGACGGAAGCTATTGCCGCTGTACGTTCCTGTCATAAAGCGGGTATCATGGTAAAAATGATTACCGGCGACCACGCGATAACGGCTACCGAAATCGCCCGTCAATTGAATATCGGACAGGAAAAAGGGAAGGGTGGAGAGAAACCGATTACTCTTACTGGTAAAGAATTGGAAAAGTTAACGGACGAAGGACTGATTAAAGAAGCGGAAAGAACATCTGTTTTCGCGAGGGTCGCTCCGGAACAGAAACTGCGCCTGGTAGAAGCATTACAGGCAAGTGATCACGTCGTGGCGATGACCGGCGACGGTGTTAACGACGCGCCAGCCCTCAAGCAGGCAGATATCGGCATTGCCATGGGAATCACCGGCACGGACGTTTCCAAGGAAGCGGCGGATATGGTGCTTATGGACGATAACTTTGCCAGCATCACGCGCGCGGTAGAAGAAGGACGGCGCATATTCGATAATCTGGTAAAATTCATCACCTGGACGCTTCCCACAAATGGCGGTGAAGGTTTGGTTATTCTGGCCGCGATTTTTGCCGGCGTGACTTTGCCAATTTTGCCTGTGCAGATTCTATGGATAAATATGACCACGGCGATTCTTTTGGGGCTGATGCTGGCGTTTGAACCGGGCGAACCGGATATAATGGATTATCCACCGCGTGAACCGAACAGCCCCATTCTTACGGGAATCCTGATATTGAGGATAATGGGAGTTTCTTTTCTGATGCTAGCGGCTGTATTTTCCATTTTTGTTTGGCAAAAACAGCAGGACTATCCTCTGGCAGAAGCGCGCACAGTGGCGGTAAATCTGTTCGTGATGATTGAGCTCGCCTACCTTTTCAACTGCCGCTCTTTGACCAAATCAATGTTTAAAATAGGTGTTTTTTCTAATCCCTTGGTATTGCTTGGAAGCGCTACGATGATAATTCTTCAACTCTTTTACACCTACTCCCCGGTGATGAACAGGATTTTCGGAAGCCAGCCAATTTCAGGAAAAGACTGGTTGATGATTATAGCTATTTCAATTGCTGTTTACACTATAATTGGTATAGAGAAGTGGCTGAGGTTGCATCTTTTTAAGAAAGCGCGATAAAAAAATATTTTATTTTGTTGTTCAGCTCACAAGCAAACCATAAAACATACCGGCAATAGTAGAAAGAATCACGACAATTATACAGTAAACGGCGGTTTTTTTAACACCCATAACGCTAGCGATGGTAATCATGTTGGGAAGCGATAAGGCGGGTCCGGCTAAAAGCAGCGCCAGCGCGGGACCCTGACCCATGCCGGAGCCGATTAATCCCTGTAAAATCGGTACTTCGGTGAGCGTGGCAAAATACATAAGCGCGCCGACAATAGACGCGAAAAAGTTCGCGAAAAAAGAATTTCCGCCGACGAGCGCTTGGATATATTGTTCAGGAATAAGTGCAGGGTGGCCGGGTCGTCCCAATAAAAAGCCTGCTACCAAAACTCCCGCCAAAAGCAAGGGAAGAATCTGTAGGGCAAAATCCCAGGATGATTTAACCCAGTCTTTAAGCTCCTGTTTTACGAACCAGGCTTTAAGCATCACGGCGAGAACAATCAGCAGTGCGGCGGTCAGGTACCACTTGACGGAATAAATTGCCTGCCAGAGTTGAGAATCGCTTCCCGAAGGCTTCGCAAACGAAGCAAAGATTAAAATCAGCACCATTGTCAGCATATAAACTCCGTTTTGCCAAAGCGGTCTTGATTTTTCTTCTTCCGGCAAAAAGATTTCACCTGCCTCACGATTAGCGTCGTCTTTACGGAAGATATAAGCCATCAAAAGCCCCGCGATGATAGCGAAAATAATGGCGCCGATGGCGCGAGCCAGTCCTAACTTCCAGCCCAGCACTTTAGCGGTTAAAATTATCGCGAGAACATTTATCGCCGGCCCGGAATATAAAAAAGCGGTAGCCGGTCCGATGCCCGCGCCTCGTGTGTAGATACCAGCGAAAAGAGGCAAAACAGTGCAGGAACAAACCGCAAGCACGGAGCCGGAAACAGAAGCCACGGAATAAGACAAAAATTTATTCGCTTTCGCGCCGAAATATTTAAGCACCGCCGCCTGCGAGACAAATACCGCTATTGCTCCGGCGATAAAAAAAGCGGGAATGAGGCAGGTAAGCACGTGCTCGCGGGCGTATTCCTGCAGCATCATAAAGGCTTCCAAGCCGGACTGACGGATTATCACTGATTCCCACGGAATGTAATAAGCGCCTAAAAAAATCGCGAGAATCCAAAGAAGTTTTTGCCATTCTTTCATAAAAATACTTTCTGTTACTTTGATTTTTGAAGGTGTTTTTTTAGATCTATAAGGCCTTCCCAAATTTTATCGTCACCGACATATTTTTTTGTATCAGTTGCCGAATACTTGATTACACAGGTGGGTGTTGCATTAACCTTATGTTCTTTAATGACGGCAGTCAAAAGAGGGAAAACTGATTTCTCATCCATTTTTTTTAAGTTAATATTTTTCTCCTTTAGATATTCCAGCAGCTCGTTTTCATTTTTGACACGCTTTTCCTGAGCCGCGTCAAACAGAACTCTTCGTATGCGAAAAATATTATCCGCGCTTTTACTCGCGTTCACCGCGTAAAGGTAATACTTGGCGAAAGTCGGTGCTGGCTTCGAAAAAGGCACATCAACAAATGTTAATTTTACCTTTCCTGTTTTCAGTAATTCTTTTAATAACGGTTCGGCCTTAGTATCTATTCTACGGCAGGGCGGGCAGAAGTAGTCGGCAAGCACCAGAACTTCATAAGAACCTTTTCCCAACGAGGGAATAACAGCGTTCTTATCCTGAGCGTATGCCGGCAGCGTTGAGCCGCTGAAAGTAAGAAACACAAAGAAATAACCGATAAGGACAACAACGGCTAACGGCAATCTTTTTATTTTAAAGATCGGAAAATTAATCTCCCCAAGGAAATAAAGCCACATCTTGCGCGGGTTTTGCAGCCAGGACGGTGACGCGTCATAGTTGACGATAAACGCGGCAATTACCGTAACGGCAAATGCCAGGCAAAATGGGCATAAAACATTGTTGCGAAGTTGGAAGGAAAATAAGAATATTTCCACACCAAGTCCGGCCGCCAGCAGCGCGCGCGCAAAATCAGTCTGTTTAAAAGTGGCAAAAATAATAATAACGGCCATATAGGCGATCCCGATCCATTTAAGATCTATTCCCAAGATATCACCTTGCAGATAAGCGCAAGCTGTATCGCAGTAGTCGTAATACGCCATGATTCCGATGCCGATTGCGGCCAGCACAATGGTGATAGGGTTACGGTATGTTTTAATGAATTCTTTTATTGCCATTGATTAATGCCTCCTTGTTTCTGCTTCTTTATTTTATCTGAAGAAAAATTTATCTTTAAATCTGAGCGCTACATTTACCAGGATAATCAGCACCGGTACTTCAATAAGAGGTCCAATAACTGTGGCAAAAGCCTGGCTGGAACCGATACCCCAGATAGATATGGCCACAGCGATGGCCAGTTCAAAATCGTTGCTTCCCGCGGTAAAGGAAACGGCGCAGGTTTGCTCATAATTACCGCTGATTTTCCTGATGACAAAGAATGTTACAAGCCACATAATCACGAAGTATATTGTCAATGGAATCGCCACAATAAAAACATCGAAAGGCGATTCAATTATTTTATTGCCCTGAGTGGAAAACATTACCACAATTGTAAAGAGCAAAGCAACCAGAGTAAGAGGGGAGAGTTTGGGCATAAAAGTATTGTTAAACCACTCTTCGCCTTTGAGATAGATAACAGAATAGCGGGTAATCATGCCTGCGAGGAAGGGAATACCCAGATAGATAAACACGGTTTTTGCCGCTTCGGCCATGGAAATATCAATATTGACCGACTGAGCCAGCCCCAGCCAGTTGAGCATCACGGTAATGAAAAAATAGATATAAAAAGCGTAGAAGAGCACCTGGGCCACGGCATTAAAAGCGACAAGCCCTATCGCCAGTTCTCTGTCGCCGCAGGCCAGTTCATTCCACACAATAACCATGGCGATACAGCGCGCCAATCCGACGAGGATGACACCAATCATATATTCAGGATAATTGTGCAAAAAAATCACGGCGAGGATAAACATGACAATCGGTCCTATTACCCAGTTTTGCAAAAGAGAAATGCCCAGAAGTTTCTTGTTTTTAAATACTTTGCCCATCTCCTCATATTTTACACGGGCGAGTGGCGGATACATCATGAGAATCAGGCCGACGGCGATGGGGATAGACGTTGTTCCTATCTGCAGGCCGGTGATAAAATCAGAAACTTCCGGAAGCAGGTAACCCAAGGCGATTCCTCCGCCGATAGCGATAAAAATCCAGAGCGTCAGGAAGCGGTCCAGAAACGACAATTTTTTCACGATATTTTCCGACATAGTTTTCTCCTTAACTGATTATCTTCTCTTTGCGAAAAAAAACGGTCAAGGTGTCTTTTATTTCATCACGCACGCGACGAAATTCACGTAAGATTTCTTCTTTTGTCCCCTGGGTTTTTACCGGGTCGTCAAAACCGATATGCGTTTTTTTCGTGCCGCCGATATACAGAGGACAGGTCTCGTTAGCGTCGCCGCACAGCGTGATGACATAATCAAATTTTTGGCCGTCAAACTCAGACAGATTCTTCGAGCGATGATTTGAAATATCAATCCCGATTTCTTTCATCACATCTATGGCAGTTGGATTTATAGACGACGCTTGCGTGCCGGCGGAAAAAGCTTCAAATTTATCATCCCAAAAATGACGGGTTATTCCTTCCGCCATCTGCGAACGGCAGGAATTAGCGGTGCATAAAAATAAAACTCTTTTCTTCGTTTTTCCCATCATTTAAATGTGTATCCCGAAATAAAGCAGGATATATTTAAGCGACACATAGAGAAACAAAAATCCAAAGAGCGCTTTCAGCACGTTTGGTTTGAATTTCGCAACGAGTTTCGCGCCAAAAATAGCGCCGATTAATGCTCCCACGCCCAGCGTGATCGCCACAGGAATATTTACTACGCCTTGATAAATCTTAAAGATCGCACCTATAAGCGCCATCCAGACAAAAGCCGCCATTGATGTCCCAATCGCCAGCTTCATCGGCGCGCGTAAAAAATAGAGAAACGAAGGAACCAACGCGTAGCCGCCGCCTAGACCGATAATTCCCGTGAGCGTGCCGATTGATGTTCCCAAAATTGATTTTGTTACCGGCGTGCCGGGCATGGTAGTTCCGGCTGGCGGAGGCGGAGTTTTACCCAAAAGGCCTTCGTAAAGCATTCGCACGGAAACAATAATGAAAGCAATTCCGATAATAAGATCAATGATATCGCCGTATTCCTTAATGTAACCGAAAACAATGGAACCTATAATAACCCCGATAACACCGCTTATACCTACTTGCATGGCGGTTGTTTTATCCACGTTTTTCATGCGCAGATGCTGAATAGCTCCAGAGCTCGCGGTAAAGACCACGGCGGTAAGAGTTGTTCCTACTGCAATCGCCGGATCAAAATTAAAACCGAAACGAATCACCGGCATAATGAGAGCGCAGCCACCCGTTCCCAGCAAACCACCCATTACACCAGCCAACAACCCTGTAATAAGATAAATTAAGTACATCATAGAAAAACCTCCATATAATAATTATATATTTCACCAGTTTATCAAAGGTGTAATAAAGCTTATTTGCCGTGAAGCATTTTTTTTATTTCTTCCAAAGAAGGAATTTTACCTGCGGCTTTTACTTCGCCGTCTATAACGAGCGCGGGTGTGGTCATCACGCCGTAGCTCATAATTTTTTTAAAATCTTGTATCTTGGATATTTCGGCAGCTATAGCTTCTTTTGTAACAACATCACGCACCATCTCTTCCAGTTTATGACATTTGGCACAACCTATTCCTAAAATTTCTATCTTCATGATGTTATCCTATCTTTTACAAGCTTTCATGATGTTTTTTTGATCTTCAGCATTAGCGGTGAGCACTTCCTCCACGCAGTCAATAAAATCAAGAATGCATGTGCAACGCAAATTGTAGTAAATGCAATTGCCCCTTTTTTCATCGCTGACCAAACCGGCGTTTTTCAACACACTCAGATGCTTGGAAACAGTGGAAGTGTCCGCTCCGATCATTTCCGTGAGTTCGTTTACGCATCTTTCCTGATGGTGAAGCTCCTCGATTATTAATAAGCGGCTGGGGTGCGCCATGGCTTTTATTATTTTCGCCCGTGCTTCATATATAGTTTTTCTATCTTTTTTCATTATATAATCTCCATTAAACTACTTGGCAATATAGCCAAATAGCCATAGATGTCAACTGTTTTTTTATGAAGCATTTTCAGATTAGGGTCAGGCTTGGGAAGAGGGCTTAGAAAAATATCTTTACCCTTAATTGTATTTTATTATAGGATTAAAAAAACAGATTATGCGGTAAAAAATGGCCAGAATATTAATTGTTTATCATTCTCAGACAGGAAATACTAAAAAGATGGCTGAGGCCGTGGCCGAAGGGACGCGGGCGGTTGAAGGCGTGGAGGTGATTTTAAAAAAAGCCGCCGATGCCACGCTTGAGGATTTATTGGAGGCGGATGGTCTGGCTGTGGGTACTCCGGAAAATTTTGGTTACATGTCTGGCATGCTTAAGGACTTTTTTGATCGCACTTACAATGAGGCTCAGGATAAAGTTTTCCGCAAACCTTTTGTTGTTTTTGTCAGCGCGGGCAATGACGGCAGTGGCGCGCTGAGGGCCATCGAACGCATTGCTTTAGGTTACAAATTAAAAACAGTTTTTCAGCCGGTTATTGCCAAGGGAAAAATTACGGAAGATGTTTTAGAAAAATGCCGCGAGTTGGGCGGCACAATTGCCGGCGGCTGTCAGATGCGTATTTATTAATTTAACGCGAGGCAGGTTTTCTCGATTTACCAATCGGACACACAACTATGCATTTGCCGCAGATGCCGGCTTCTTTGCCAAAGTTTTTCAGTGACAATTCTCGTGCTTTTTTCAAGCAGGCAAACGGGTCAAAAAAATCATTGCGGTCGATATTGATATTCCAGGTAATGCCGTTGGCCGCTTGTGCGGGGCAGATCCGGACGCACAGATCACAAGTTCCGCATTGACTTTCTTCAATGGGACGGGTGCAGACAGGCAGGGGGTAATCCGTAAGCACCGTGACCAGGCGCACACGCGGGCCGTATTCTTTGGAAATGAATAAAGCGGTTTTCCCTATCCAGCCGAGTCCCGCGCGCGTGGCCGCCATTTTATGGGAAAAATCAAGGCGCAGGGTTTTAGTAAAATTATTGTCCAGATCTTCATCCTGTATCGTTGGCTTAATTACCATGGCCTGAGCGTCGCATTGACGAAGATACTCACAGACAAAATGTGCCACTTCAGCAAGCTCCTTGTTAACAGACTTATAGTGGTTGTAGTATTCGATGTTTGGGCCGTTTTCTATGGATGATATGATATCATAGTCAAGACGTCGAGCCAGAACGATGCCATAGTCAAAATCAAGGTATTTGTCCGGTAAAAGACCTTGGAGATCGGCATAACCGATTAAGTATTTTGCTTTATCGGGCAAAATATCACTTAGTGTTTTGTTTAAATTATTCATAAATATGTTCAGCGCGTTTAATAAGTCATTAAGATACTATGCTTAATTAAACAAAAATATTTTAAATTGTTTATTATGTCCAGGTAATATTTTCTAATCGGCTAGAACGTAAGCAAAAATAAGCGGGGCGACTATTGTTGCGTCACTTTCTATTATAAACCTTGGCGTATTCACAGATATTTTTTCCCAAGTAATTTTTTCGTTAGGCACGGCACCGCTATATGAGCCGTATGAAGTTGTGCTGTCCGAAATCTGGCAGAAATATGACCACAATTTACAGTTTATTCGCATATCCTGCCTGATAAGCGGGACGACGCAGATCGCAAAGTCTCCGGATATTCCGCCGCCGATCTGAAAAAATCCGAGATCGCTTTTTTGGGCAGTGTCTAAATACCAGTCAATAAGCTTGTTCATTGTTTCCAGCCCGGATTTTACAAGAGATATGCTTTTAATTTTATTTTTGCGCACATTAGAAACGAAAAAATTACCAAGCGTTGAATCTTCCCATCCCGGCACAAACACAGGAATATTTTTTTCGCAGGCGGCGATTAACCAGGAGTCTTTTTCGTCGATTTCGTAGTCATCTTTTAGCGCGCCGCTCTTTATTAGCTGGTAGATGAATTCGTAGGGAAGGTATCTTTTGCTTTCTTCCTCGGCCTTTCTCCAGCAATCAAAAAGCTTGCCTTCAACTTTGCGCATGGCCTCTTCTTCGGGGATGCATGTATCGGTTACTCTGTTAAGTTTATTCTTAAGCAACTCCGCTTCGTTTTCAGGAGATAAATCTCTATAATTTGGCAGGCGCTTGTAATGATTATGCGCGACGAGATTAAAAATATCTTCTTCAACATTCGCGCCGGTGCATGAAATCGCGTGAATTTTATCCTTCCTTATCATCTCGGCAAGGGTGATCCCCAGTTCGGCGGTGCTCATAGCTCCGCCCATCGCCACGATCATTTTTCCACCTTTGCGAATATGTTGGACATAGGCTTCAGCGGCGTCAGCAAGCACGGCGGCGTTAAAATGGCGATAATTATTCTTGATAAATTCTTTGATGGATTTGAAATTTGAAGAATCGTGCTGTGTCATTTAAAAACTCCTCAAAGTGAAATCTTTTAAAACCTACGTGACATTTTTAAAAAACTCAACAATAAAATACCTTCGGCGTAATATTTATTTCTTATATTTTGAAAATAACGCGGGGAAAGATATTGATTAACGTAATATTAATCAAAGGTTAAAAATATTTCATAGCTATAATGTAGCGTGTAAAATTATTCGATTATTTTTTTGATTAAGGTTGATTTCGTGGCGAGAAAGAAAATATTCACCATAAATAATTTATAATGATTGAAATAAATGAAATTGATCAAGTTTGATGCTTGTTGGAAAAAAATATAAATTAAAAAAACCGCGGCTGATATTGAGCCGCGGTTTTGAAAGTCAGTTAAAAATAAATATAGTATTTATCACACTACGCCGTAGGCCAGCATGGCTTTGGCAACTTTGGTGAATCCGGCAATGTTGGCCCCCGTTACGTAATCTCCTTTTTTACCGTATGCTTCCGCAGTGTCGTAGCAGGCCTTATGAATGCTCTTCATGATAAGGAGCAGGCGGTTATCGACTTCCTCGCGTGTCCAGGAAAGTCTTAGGCTGTTTTGGCTCATCTCCAGACCTGATGTTGCCACGCCGCCGGCGTTTGCCGCTTTTCCCGGGCCGTAAAGAATTTTATTTTCCTGGAAAATTTTAATCGCTTCCGGAGTGGATGGCATGTTCGCGCCTTCCGCCACGCAGATACAGCCGTTTTTCACCAATGCCGCCGCGTTCTTGCCGCTGATTTCATTTTGGGTGGCGCAGGGCAGGGCGATATCAACCTTGATGCTTTGTTCTCTGATGACATCCCAAACGTTTTTGCCTTCGTAGCAAACTGTTTTGTATTTGTCCGCGTATTCGGTGATGCGGCCGCGTTTGACATTTTTCAGATCCAGAACATAGCAGCACTTGTCATCATCTATTCCTGCTTCATCGATAATGGTCGCGGATGAGTCGCAAAGAGAAATAACTTTACCGCCCAGCTGATTGACTTTTTCCACGGCAAATTGAGCGACATTGCCCGCGCCGCTTATCGCTACGGTCTTGCCTTTGAAATTCAAACCGCGTGAGGCCAGCATTTCCGCCGCGAAATAAACGGTGCCGTAACCGGTTGCCTCCGGACGGATTAAGCTGCCGCCGTATTCCAATCCCTTTCCGGTAAGCACTCCGGTATGTTCGTTGCGGATTTTTTTGTAATAGCCATAGAGATAACCGATTTCGCGTCCGCCTACGCCGATATCGCCTGCCGGCACGTCAACTTCGCCGCCGATGTGGCGGAAAAGTTCGCGCATAAAAGCCTGGCAAAAACGCATTACTTCTCCGTCGGATTTTCCCTTGGGGTCGAAATCGGAGCCACCTTTGCCGCCGCCCATGGGAAGCGTGGTCAGCGCGTTTTTGAAAATCTGTTCAAAACCCAGAAATTTGATGATGCCCAAATTGACGGAAGGATGAAAACGCAGTCCGCCCTTGAAAGGGCCGATAGCGTTATTGAACTGCACGCGGAAGCCGCGGTTGACCTGTACGTTGCCTTTGTCATCAACCCAGGGAACTCTGAATTGCATTGCTCTTTCCGGTTCCACGATACGTTCATAGATTCCGGCCTTTACAAACTCCGGATGCCTTTTGACGGTGGGTTCCAGAGTCTCCATTACTTCCTCAACAGCCTGATGAAACTCCGGCTGGTTCGGATCCGTTTGTTTTACTTTTGCGATAACATCTGTGATAACTGACATAAATTTATTCTCCCTTAAAAATTATTATTATTTCATGTCAATAAAACGCATGAAATTTTTTCAAAATTAATTATATTTCTTCTATGTCGCGCAAAGCGCCAAACTCCATAACTGTGGACATTGCTTTGTTTTCAACATCGATGCCTTTTTCATACGCCGCCGCAACCGGATTTAAGCCGCCCACCAGAATCATGCCCGCTTTGTTTATGTCCACGTTGGTTTGCGCTAGCGTATTGCCCACCGCTCCTATGGAAAGCGCGCCGTGAATGCCGCTGTCTTCGAAATCAGCAATTAAATCTTCGACTAGAGAAAGGCTGAGCGCCGGTATTTCGCGGAAATTAGCCAAAATTTTTCCTTCATTATTTTTTATAACTTCATTAACAGAAGTCATTTTCCCGCGGATAAATATTTCCGAAGGGTCAAGGGAAGAACCGGAATAATGAATAAGCTCAACAAAGCGCAGGGCATCGCCGTTTTTTAACTGCAAGATGCCGCCGAATTTGGAATCTATAGGAATTCCGTGTTTGAGCAGCACTCCATTGATGACAATGCTGCAAACCGTGGCCAGGCCGATTTTGCCGTCCGGGACAGTGATGTCTCCTAGTTTATCTCCAGCCTGGGCTACGGCAACGCGTTTAGAAACAGCCAGTTTTTTTTTGAAAACCGGTTTCATAATTAAAAGAGCCTTGCCAAAAGTGTCTTCTGGAAAGAAAGATACATTTACCGGCACAAGGCCGCGTTTTTTCTTAAGGTCGAAAGTAGTTTTAAAGGAAAGAACATCGATGCGGGAAATCGAGAGGCTGATTTTATCCTGAACGCGGGCATTGGTAATTTCATCAAGGCCTAAATCAGTGATGGTTCTGCCGTCACGTCTGCCGATAAGTTTGGTCAGGCCTTTTTCGTCCATGAGTTTTAGATGATAGCGAACGGTTCTTTCGCTTAAGCTGACCCCGTGCTCCTGCATTTTACGCGAGATAACGCGCGCGCCCAACGAATCTGAACTTTCATTGAGAATCTTCAGCATCAGAATATTTTTTCGCTCAATATCTTCTGGATCAAAAAGTTGTTTCATCGGTCAATCGGCAATCGTTTGCCGTATTTCTATACAGAAAAGGTTTTTTTGTCAAATGCAAATTTGTTCAATTTCTAAATACAAATTTGTTCAAATTATTTTCAGGACTCAAATGACTTAAAAGATTGAATTAATTAGTAAAAAAATGTATTTTTACTCAACTTCGAGGACAATTTTCTATTTCTTCGACTTTAAGAATTCATCTTTTTGGTCGAAAAAACTTTTATATAACTGGTAATGTTGAGTTTGCTCGTAACTGGTAGAAGAGATCTCGCTGCTGTCAAATGAATATAATTTAGCGCTCGGGCAGGCCAGTAGAAGTGGTGAATGCGTCGCGATGATGAACTGCGCGTGTCCGGCATTGCTCATTTTTTCTAACAGAGACAAAAGCTCTATTTGGCTTTTTGGTGAAAGGGCGGTTTCCGGTTCGTCCAAGAGATAGATTCCTTTTATCTTATAACGGCTATTAAAAAAAGACATGAGTGATTGGCCGTGGGATTGCGTGGTCAATGACTTTCCGCCGAAGTAGTCAAGTTGTCCTCGGTCTGCCGCCGCCCATCCATCCAGCAGTTCAGCAAAGTGCTGAAATATTTGCGAGCCAAAAAATGACCCGGGCACCCGGCCATTTTGCCACTCGACGGTGATATAGTTGCAAAGTTTGTTCTCGTAGGGATTGTAATGCGGGCGTAAGCGCTCTGAATTGCGCCAGATGTGTATGCCGCAGGCAAGGGCGATGGCTTCGAGCAGTGTAGATTTGCCTGTTCCGTTTTCGCCCACAAATAAAGTGATTGGTGAAGATAAATTAACAATTTTTGTTTTATGAAAAATAGGCAAAGAAAAAGGATATGCTTCTTTTGTCGGATATTTTTCAGGATGAAAGGTTACGCTGTTTAAGTGCATTATTTGTTTGCCCGTAAGTTTGTTTATATAGGAATAAATACACGATTACAAGATTTGCGATGCGGCGTGATAATTTATGAAAAGGGGAGTTCTTTTTTTTAAAATGAACTCCCCTGACAGTTCCCAAAATATTTTTTAAATTTGGACATTTCCTTTTTTCAGTGTTTCGGTAGGCAAAAACCACTTAACACCAAGTTTTTTGGAAATAGCTTCACAGCGCTCGGTCACTTTAGGCCAACCCATGCCTTTGGCCAGAGCAAACGGACCAAAAGGTGAACCACCGCCATTGACCATGGCTTTATCAATTTCTGCCGCGCTGCCGGTGACGCCTTCTTCCAGAAGCTTTGTTCCCTCATTCACCTGCAGGCAGATGATATCCATCGGATCAAAGTTGGGATCGGCCTTGCTCATGTCGATTTGCGGCCTGTTGCCTTCCGGCCAGTCAAAAATTCCCTTGCCGCTCTTTTTCCCCAGTGTTTTGCCTTCATTCATTTTTTTGAGCCAGTTGGCGGGCTTGAATTCGGGAGACAGTGTTTTGGCAAAATATTCCGTGCCGTGCATGTAAACATCAAGGCCGGAAAAGTCCATCGTTTCATATGGGCCCATGGGGGAACCGATTGATCTTATCTTGGCGTCAACGGCCTCGGGGTTTACAAGACCTTGTTCGTATATTTGAGCGAGGTACAATCCAACCGGCGCGTTAATCCGGTTAAAAATAAATCCCGGCGAATCTCTTTCCACGCGCACCGGCACCATCGGGCCTCGGAAATTTTTCATTTTGGCAAATAATTCATAGCTGGCAGTCATTGTTTCATCGGAAGTTTTCTGTCCGCGGATAACCTCGACCAGCGCCATCATTACCGGCGGGTTGAAAAAGTGAATTCCCAAAACTTTATCCGGTCTTGTTGTCGCTTTACCCATTTCCGTGATGCTCATATTTGATGTATTGGATGCTAAGATGGCGTGCTTCGGCGCGTTTTCATCCATCTCTTTGAAAATTTTTATTTTAAGGTCGAGTATTTCCGGCGCCGCTTCGATCGCGTAGTCGATATCAGCAACAGCATCTTTCAAAGAGGTGAAGCCTTTAACATTACCCATCATCTTGCTTAAATCATCCGCGGATATTTTTTGCTTGGCCACCTGCTTTTCGAAGCTGGCTTTCATTTTCGCCATGCCTTTATCCACAAATTCCTGTTTGATATCGTAAAGATTGATTTTCATGCCGGCCATAGCGCAGACCTGAGCTATGCCGTGGCCCATGTCGCCCGCACCGATAAGGGCGATTGTTTTGATATCTTCAGCTTTCATAATTAAATACTCCTTTCCGGGTTTTATGGTGAGCTTTTGAATGACTGTGAGTATATGAAGACAAAAAAGCCATGTCAAGACAATAAAGATGTCAGCCAGGAAATTGTGTTTTGCCTTGACACAACAGGGTGAAATTTCTATAGTTCCGGGGAAAATTTCCCCTTATTTAATAACAAAGATGAACAGGAGAAACACAAATGAGTAATTCCGGCAAAGGCAGGGAACATTGGGCAAATCGTGTAGGTTTTATTCTGGCGGCGGCGGGTTCGGCAGTCGGATTGGGAAATATCTGGAGATTTCCCTACATGACCGGCGAACACGGCGGAGCGGCTTTTATCGTTATTTACCTTATTGCTATACTGCTTATTGGCTATCCTCTTGTCGTCAATGAAACAATTTTAGGACGCGCGTCCCAGAAAAGCCCCGTGGGCGCTTTTAAAGCACTCGCGCCGAAAAGTCCCTGGTGGCTGGTGGGAGCTTTGGGTGTCTTTACCGGCTTTGTTATCCTTTCTTATTATATCGTGGTTGCCGGGTGGTCCGTTGCCTACATCTATAAAGTTATTATCGCCACAACTACACAGGGAATTGATCATGCCCAGGTATTTAAAGGACACATTACCAGTGTATGGGAACCTATCATTTGGCAGGCGGTGTTTATGCTTTTCACCATCAGCATTATCGCTTCCGGCGTGGTTAACGGAATTCAAAGATGGTCTACAATTCTTATGCCTATTCTTTTTTTGCTATTGATTGTTCTGATTATAAGAGGCATCAGCTTGCCTGGCGCGGGCGAGGGATTAACCTATTACCTGAAACCGGACTTCAGCGAAGTTACCGGAAGGACATTGCTCGGTGCCATCTCGCAGGCGTTTTTCTCTTTGAGTCTGGGGATGGGTGTTTTTATAACCTACGGAAGTTACCTTAAACGTAAAGATGAAATTCCGGTTAGCACCGCCACCATAGTTGGTTTGGACACGTTAGTCGCTCTTTTGGCCGGTTTTGCCATATTCCCGGCAGTCTTTGCCTTGGGCTTTGCCCCCGGAGCGGGCCCGGGTCTGGTTTTTATAACGCTCCCCGCTGTTTTTGCCCAAATGCCTTTCGGGGTTGTTTTTGGTGTTCTCTTTTTTGTGCTTTTGGGAATTGCCGCGTTAACTTCCGCCATTTCTCTTTTGGAGGTTGTGTCGGCATGGCTAATTGATGAAAAAGGTTGGGAGAGAAAAAAAGCGGCAATATTAATGGGACTGGTTATATTTGTTGTCGGGATCCCCGCCAGTTTAGGATACAGTGTTTTTAGCGATTTTTCTTTTCCTGGTCTAAAGACGGATTTACTCGACACTTATGATTGGTTTGCCAACAGTATCTTTTTGCCGCTTGGGGGGCTTCTCTCGGCCATATTTGTGGGCTATGTGTGGGGAGCTAAAAAAGCGATTAACGAAGCCAACAGGGGCAGCTCCCGTTTCACAATTGGAAACATATGGGTTTTCCTCATTCGCTATGTTGTTCCGGTGTTGATTATCGTCATCATGGCGGCGGGGATTTACGATACCTTTATCAAATAATCTGGAAGTGAACTGGCTGGCCACTGAAAATAGTCAATGCCGGTTTATGAGACATGGCAAAAAAATAGTGAAGGAGGGAGAAAAGATGAAAAATTTGAAAAAGCGTAAATTATTTTTTTATTTTTTAATCTTGGGATTGGTTATGGTTTTTGCCGCACCTGCATTAACGGGCGCCGAGCAAAAGGCAAAGCAGGGCAAGGTTGATTGCACTTATGCCGTAGAGAAAGGCAAAGACGGTAAAGAAGTATACAACTTGCAAGGGAAAGACTGCAAAAGCTACGTTGCCAAGATGAAACCGCAAACAAAAGCAAAAGGAAGAGGGATGGGTACCTACTGCGAAGGACCATGTAATTGTACATGGTATGATAATTGTAATTGCCTCATCTGCCGCGGTTGTTGTTCGGAGCTTTTTGCCTTGTCGCGTCGTTAAACATTTCAAAAAAGGAGGGGGCATTTGGTAGTCCCCTTCTTTTTAAGTGTCCGTTAAACTGGGGTAGGTTCAAATCTTTATTCTTGACATTTGACCCCGCTTGCTCTTTTTCAGCTTGGTTAATAAAAAGTTTTTCTCTTCTACAGTTGTATAAACTTTTTCAAAAATTTATCGTGCAGTTTGGATAATGTCAGTAAGGCCACAATCGCGCCGGTCATCGCGAAGAGCATATCCCAGTGCGCGTCCCACACGTCTCCCTGCGTGCCCAAAAAAGCGTCTGCCGATGAGCCCTGTGCCAGCACCGCCCACCATTCGATGAATTCATAAAACGCGCTGATAGCCAGGCACACACAGACAACGAGGAAGAAGAGCCATTTCCCCGGGCGCAGAGGTGAAGTGCGAATGAGTACTTCTCTGGCTAAAATAGCGGGAATGAAGCCCTGCGCGAAATGCCCGATTCTGTCGTAATGATTTCTGCTGAAACCAAACCAATCCTGCATCCAGAATCCCAGCGGTACTTCCGCGTAAGTGTAGATGCTGCCCACGGCGAGAATGGTAAAATGGATTATAAGTAAAACATACAAAAGCTTTGTTAGCGGAAACTTTTTGTAGGTAAAAAACAAAATCGGAAATCCTATTAATATCGGGAAAACTTCCAAAACCCATGTAAATCTGTCTCTGGCGAGAATCAAAGAACCGATAATAATAATTGCGGTACAAAGGCTGAACAAGATAGGATATTTTGAATTTTCCGTCATTTTTTCACCTCAAAAAAATTTATTTTTGACTGTCCAACATTTATCAGGCTTAGAAAAAACAAAGCCGGCGGATATATAATCCATATCAACGTTATGAATATTTTATTATCATAAATCGCGTATAAAGAAACGAAAATATCCGTCATATAGAAAAATAAAGAGCCCACGATGACCAGTAATATTTTTAAGCTGTTTTGTTTTGAGCGCAAATAACAAAGAGCTCTCCATAGCATGAAATTAAGAATAGTTAAGTAGATGATAAAGGCAGATTGTAAAAGCGCGCCCTTGATTTCGCCTCTGGCCATAAAAAAAAGTAACGCGCTAAAAATCAGGACAGGGATAAAAAAAAGAAAATCCTTCCTTTTAAATCTAATGTCAAAAATATAGTAGATTCCCAGAAGGATATGCGCGAGGCTGAAAGGAATAATGGAGAATTTAATATGTTGCGACCAGTTGATAATGCAATCGCCCGTTAGAATAAATAAAAAAACAAAATAAAGAATAATGTTGTGTTGTTCGCCCGTGCTGATTGTAAGCGAAACAAAAATAAAAATTATAAAAACAAACAGCGGTATGATTATTCTGGTAACTTCCTCAATATTATTTGTCCGGAAGTAGAATATCGCGGGATAAAAAATAATAAACAGTAAAAAATAAATATTCAGGTGGTTGTTTATAAGCCGCTTGATGGTCATTATTATTTAGGGCTGCGTGTTTATTTATTGATAATTTTTTGCACTTCTTTTTTATTCTTGCTGTATGAGAGATAACTGTTCAGAAACCAGCCGATACCGAAACCAATCAGCAAGCAAAAGAAGATCAGCACCGCGAGTGACATGGAAATATCCCAGAAAAGAAAACTGACGGAAACAGCGGCAATATTCTGCAAAAGAAAGACAAGAGCTAAAACGGCGAGCATAACGACCAAGGTAATTTTAAAGTTCATTTTTTTATCCTCCTGAAAAAATATTAAGTAGAGGCTACGCCCCCTTTTTTATTTTATTCTTTGCGCAGATTATATTTGATCATTTTAAGCTGAAGGCCTTTGCGGCTCAAACCAAGTTGTTTCGAGGCCTTAGTGACGTTGCCATCCGCTTCTTCAAGTGTTTTAAGGATCATTTGTTTTTCCACATTCTCCACATGATCACGCATGTAATCTTTGAAAGGTTTTTTGCTTTCATCGGCCGGGATCGCCGCAATTTTACTGACGGCCGCTTTGAATTCTTCTGGAATTTCATTTACAGTAATTTCATTACCCTTTGCCAGCAGCATCATTCTTTCAATAAGATTTTCCAGTTCACGGATATTGCCC
>JAFGKC010000159.1 GCA_016928765.1 Syntrophaceae bacterium | reverse complement strand
GTAGAAGATTCATTGAAAGTGGCAAAAACCAGATTTGGTTTGGTGGCGCTGGCGTCAAAGCGCGCGCGACAGCTGTTAAAAGGCGCGAAGCCGTTAATGGATAGCAAAAACAGAGAAATAGTTCTGGCGTTAAGGGAAATCGCGGAAGAAAAAGTTGTTTACGCTCATCCGGAATATTTAAAGGGAACGAAAGAAGATTTCAAGCCAATTCCGGATAATACTGAGTTTATTGGCGATGAAGAATATATCGAATAACAGAGCAACCGATAAACTGATTTTCGCGCTCGATGTGCAAAGCTACAAGGAAGCTCTGTCCTGGATAGATTTGCTTTCCGGCCATGTTGGCATGTTTAAAGTGGGCAAGGAGCTTTTTACAGCTTTCGGGCCTAAAATAGTTGATTCAATAAAAGAAAAAAATCAGAAAATATTTTTAGATCTTAAATTTCACGACATTCCTAATACTGTCGCTCGTGCCGCCCAGGCCGCGGTAAAACTTGGAGTGGATATGTTTAATATCCACGCAACAGGCGGCAGCAAGATGATAAGAGAAACAGTTTCGGCGGTTGATGCTTGCGCGGCTAATCTTAAAATCAAAAAACCGGTTATTTTGGCAGTAACCGTACTGACCAGTCTGGATGACCATGATTTGAATGAAATCGGTTTCAGAAAAAACGCTGATGAACAGGTAATTGATCTTGCCCGCATGGCTGTTTGCGCCGGGGCGTCTGGTGTGGTCGCATCACCCCGTGATATTTACGCTTTGAGAAATAATTTGGGCAATGACTTCGTTATTGTAACCCCGGGCATACGTGCCGGGGAAAAAATAAAAAAAGCGGATGATCAGAAGAGAACACTCAGCGCGTATGAAGCCATAAAAGCGGGCGCTGATTATATTGTTGTCGGCAGGCCAATAAGCGTCGCGCAAAAGCCGCTCGAAGCTTGCGGACAAATTATTCAGGAAATTGCGGAAGGTCTTGCCGCAAGATAATAATCAAAAATATTGAAACAAAAAGGCGCCAAATGGAGAAAGTTTACGGTGTTAATCCAGTAAAAATTATTTTGCGCCAAAAAGAAACGGGATTGACCAAAATTTATGTCTCTTCCGGACGGGGCGGCGCGGCCGCGCAGGAAATAATCGATCTTGCCCGGCAAAAGAATGTCCCTGTGGAAGTCAGGCCTCGTCAATATTTGGATGAATTAACCGCTAATCAAAACCATCAGGGCTTTGTGGGGTTGACTAAAACTTACTCATATAGCGATCTTGATACATTGATTGCCAACCGAAACAAATTGTCAAAATTCAGTCTCGTCTTAATTCTGGATAGCGTTGTGGACCCTCAAAATCTCGGATCAATAATACGTAGTGCCTATTGTATGGGGGCGAACGGTGTGATAATTCCCTCAGATAGAGCAGCTTCAATAACCGCCACAGTTGTCAAAGCTTCCGCGGGAAGTGTTTTGCAAATGCCGGTGGCCAGAGAAACCAATTTATCACAAACAATCAAATACTTGAAAGAAAAGGGATTTTGGGTTTTTGGCGCTGAAGCCAATGGGGGGCAAGACCCAAGAGAAGCTGATTTTAATTGTCATGTAGCTCTTCTTTTAGGCGGGGAGGCAAAAGGAATCAGGCCGCTGCTGAAAAAGCAGTGCGATTTTCTGCTTAGTATTCCTATGGCCGGCAAATTTGATTCTCTTAACGTTGCCGTGGCTGCGGGAATCATTCAATATGAGATATTTTGCAGGCGCAATCAGGAAAATATAAGTTAGCAATTAGGCGAAATGGCAACAATATTTATGATAACTGGGTTGAGTTTGTTCTTAAAATAGCCTATAATGCCAAACAATCATTTTGTTTCATTAAAGAAAGGGTTTAATTATGCCAATTTATATTTGGGAAGGAACGTCAAGAAAAGGTGAAGTAAAAAAGGGCGAAATGGAAGCGGCCGATGAACTGGCACTGGGGGCAGTTTTGCGTCGCCAGGGGTTTAAATCCGTCAATATCAAGAAAAAACCCAAAGACCTTGAGGAATATTTTCCCTTCCTGGCGGCAGGCGTTAAAGAAAAAAACGTAGTTGTTTTTTGCCGTATTTTTTCGACGATGATTAACGCTGGTCTGCCGCTGATACAATGCTTGGACCTTCTATCCCAGCAGGAAAGCAATAAAACTTTTGCTAAAATTATTAAACAAATAAAAGAGGATATTGAAGGAGGTACCAGTCTGACCGAAGCTTTAAAGAAATATCCGAAAATATTTGATGATCTCTTTGTAAATCTCATTGCCGCCGGTGAAGCCGGAGGCGTGCTGGACGTTGTTTTGGAGCGCCTTTCCAACTACATGGAAAAAGCGATGAAGCTGAAAAGCAAAGTAAAAGGCGCCATGGTTTATCCCATAGCTGTTTTGGTTATCTCGATGCTAGTGGTTGCCGTATTGCTCATCAAGGTTATTCCCGTATTTGCGGAGATGTTTGCCGGTTTGGGAGGCGAGCTTCCCGGTCCAACGGCTTTTTTGGTCGCGGCCAGTGAATTTGCGCAAGGATATTGGTGGCTGATCTTATTTATCATAGGAATAATTTATTTTGCTTTTAACAGATTCTATAAAACTGAAAAGGGCAGGTGGACAATAGATGGCTTATTGCTTAAACTGCCGCTTTTTGGCCCATTGTTAAAGAAAGTCGCTGTGGCTAAATTTTCCCGCACACTTTCAACAATGCTGAGTTCCGGCGTGCCGATCTTGGAAGGATTGTCTATTGTCAGCAAAACTTCGGGAAATGTAATTGTTGAAGACGCGTTGATGAAAACACGCCAGAGTATCAGCGAGGGTGAATCAATCGCCGGGCCGCTGGAGGCATCCGGCATTTTCCCTCCGATGGTTGTACAGATGATTTCTGTTGGTGAAGCTACAGGCGCCCTGGACGCGATGTTAAGTAAAATTGCTGATTTTTATGATGACGAAGTTGACGCAACAGTTGATGCTATGATGACACTCATGGAACCTTTGATGATCGTTTTTTTAGGTGGGATTGTAGGTGGTATGATTGTTGCCATGTATCTGCCTATTTTTAAGATAGCATCTGTTGTCGGTTAAGAAAGTTTTGATTTCACGGCTTGATGATAAATGGTCGGGATGGCGCGATTTGAACGCGCGACTCCTGCGTCCCGAACGCAGTGCCCTACCAAGCTGGGCCACATCCCGACACGGC
>JAFGKC010000158.1 GCA_016928765.1 Syntrophaceae bacterium | reverse complement strand
CTTTCCGCCTTTCTCGTGGAAAAGGGAACGCCTGGTTTTAAAATAGGAACAAAAGAGGAAAAGCTGGGGCTGAGGGCATCTAATACCGTGGAGCTTGTTTTTGAAGACTGTGAAATCCCGGTGAAAAATCTTCTGGGCAATCCCGGGGAAGGATTCAAAGTGGCCATGCTCGCGCTGGACAGTGGCAGAATCGGCATCGCCTCCCAGGCAGTGGGAATTGCCCGGGCCTGTCTGGATGAAGCGATTTCTTACACAAAAGAAAGGCGGCAATTCGGAAAATCCATCAATTCGTTTCAGGCAATCCAGTTTATGATCGCGGATGCCGCGACTCAAATCGAAGCGGCTTCATGGCTGACGCTGGCCGCGGCTGACCGAAAAGACAGAGGGCTGAAATTTACCAAAGAAGCCTCAATGGCAAAATTGTTCGCTTCAGAAACAGCCAATGCGGTTTCTTACATGGCGCTTCAGGTACACGGCGGCTACGGCTATACGAAGGACTACAAGGTGGAACGTTTGTTTCGGGACGCGCGCGCCACAACATTATATGAAGGCACATCAGAAATTCAACGCATCGTCATCGCCCGTGAGACCATCAAAGAATGACTATTACTTAAGAGTTCATCAATAAAAATGAAAGACAATAAAAAGCTGTCCGATTTCCCCAAGCGGTTGAATCGAATAAAGCGTCTTGTTGGAGAACACCGACGTTTCAGCATCGGCCTGTCTCCTGGGCTTTGGGGCTTAAAAAAACGCCGTATCTGCAAAAAAGTTTTAAATCCTTTTTTGCCCTTTATCGAACTGGCCGTAGTTTATGATTTGCAAACCGACACTCGTCAATTCAAAAAAATCGCGCCGTCTGTAAAACAGCGCAACAACCGGCACGAACTGGATTTGGCCGGCCGAACATGGCAGGATTTTCTGCCGATCCTCTACAAACCGAGGATGTTTTCCACCATTCATGAAATCCGCGGGAGCATTTTATTAGCATGTAAAAACGGCGACATTCCCTGGAAAAACATCTTTCGTCAAGCGTCCGGGCCATATATCATTGACAACGCAAGCGTCGGATGCGGAAAAGCGGCGCTGCAAAACGCAAAGCAAAACGAAATTTCTAACCGTGTTTTTGTGATCATTGAAAAAATCAACAGCGGCCTGGAAAGCCTGACAATCATTTCAGAAAAAAACACTGTTTTACGTCTTTTTGATTTAGCTGCCCAAGCCTGCAAATGGCCCAGAATAGATCAGTTCGATTTTGAAGAAGTGCCGTAATGTTATTGAGATTATCTATAATCAATTCTATGGCGGACAAATAAAAACTTGCCCGTGAAACTCGTTTTAATATTAATTCCTGAATATTTATTCCCGGATGCGTTTTTTGAGTTCTTTAATCAGGCTGTTGAGGACATCGCCCGCGTCGGCGACCATGGCGACGTCAGCCATTTTCATCATCGTGGCCTGAGGATTTTTGTTAATCGCCACAATAAAATCGGCCTCGCCCAATCCCGCCGTGTGCTGAATCGCGCCGCTGATGCCGAAGGAAAAAAGAATTTTCGGTTTGATATGTTTTCCCGCCTGGCCGACCAGCGCATCATGATCCGACCAGCCCGCGTAAACTACGGGACGCGTCGCCCCAACACCGCCGCCTAAAATACGCGCCAGTTCATGCAGTTTGGCAAAATTATTTTTATTGCCCATGCCGCGGCCGCCGCAGACAATCACCTGCGCGTTTTCGATGGAATGTTCCTTTTCCGCGCAGCGTTCATATTCAATAAGCTTTACGCGCGGTTCGGGCAATCCTTTCATCAACGGCAGGCGCTCCACCTGCGCTTTGCGGCTGTTGTCGTGCGGAATTTCTTTGAACGTGCCGGGACGGACAGTCGCCATCTGCGGGCGGTGATATTCGGTGACGATTTCCGCCAGCATGTTGCCGCCGAAAGAAGGCGCGATCTGCATCAGTAATCCATCATCAGTAATTTCTAATCCAACGCAATCAGCCGACAAGCCTGTTTTCAGGCGTTTGGCCAGACGCGGGGCGAATTCACGCCCGAAATCTGTCGCGCCTATTAAAATAATTTCCGGATCGCGCTCGCGGACAAGATGTTCCATAATCGCCAGATAGCGCTCTGTGCTGTAGCTTTTCAGCGCCGCATCGTCGATAGCCAGGATTCTGTCCGCGCCGTGCGCCGTGTATTCCATAATCCATTCGTCGATTTCATGGCCGAAAACAAGCGCGCACACTTCGGCGTTTATGGTTTTGGCCAAATCCATCGCTTTGGAAATAAGCTGCAGCGTTACGCGGTTCTGGTAATAATTGCGGTAATCGCCGAAAACCCAGATGCTTTTCTTTTTATTTTCCACGCGTGCGTTCTTTCCCTTCAATCGATTTGCTGATTACCGTGCTGATTTTTCTTTCATACTTGTTGAGAAACTCATTGACCACATTTACCGCGACGCCGGTAAAATACTCATTTTCTTTTTGCGTCTTGCGCAAAAACACCCGGCGGACTTTCGTTCGCGAACCTTCCTTCTGAATATCCGCCGCACTGATACCCAGCGCCGCGGCATCCAGAACTTTAATCTGGTTTTCGCCAAAGGCGCATTGCAGTCCGCTCAAACCAACGTAGCGCGGCAGGTAATTTTCCATGGAAACCGTCACGAGCGCGGGGCATTCCATTTCCATCGTTTCCCGGAAATTATCCACGATGCGGCGCACACGCAGCGTACTGCCGTTTATTTCAATTTTTTCCGCGTAAGCCACCGCGGGCAGATTCATTCTTTCCGCGAGCTGCGGCCCAACCTGCGCCGTTTCGCTGTCCGCGGTAAACGCGCCGCATAAAATCAGATCCGTTTTACCGCATTGTTTATTTATCGCCTGCGCGAGAATCCAGGATGTCGCGTAAGTGTCGGAGCCGGCCAGAATTTTATCACAGATTAAAATAGTGCTGTCCGCGCCCATCGCCAGCGCCTCATAAAGCACCTCTTTGGCCGCGGGCGGCCCCATGGTGATAACCGTAATATGCGCGGAATATTTTTCTTTTATTTGAAGCGCCGCTTCGAGGGCGTGCTTGCAGGCGGGATTCATCATTCCCGGCGCGAGATCTCGCCTGAGCGTGCCGGTTTTTTCATCCCAGGGCAGTTCCGTCACCATGGGAACCTGCTTTATGCAAACGACAAGGTTTAACATGAAAACCTACAGTGTCAATTTTGACAGCACCGCGCGCGCGATGACCATGCGCTGAATTTCGCTCGTGCCTTCATAAATTTCCGTGACTTTGGCGTCGCGGAAATATCTTTCCACATCGTATTCCTTACTGTAACCGTAACCGCCGTGAATCTGCACGGCCAGCGATGTTGTCTTGGACGCGACCGAACTGCAATACAGTTTGGCCATCGCCGCTTCGCAGCCGTAAGGCTCGCCCGCGTCTTTGAGCTCGCAGGCGCGGTATAAAAGCAGGCGCGCCGCCGCCTGCTCGGTCGCCATATCGGCAATATAATTTTGAATCGTCTGCAGCGAGGCAATCGGCTTTTTAAACTGCTGTCTTTCTTTGGCGTATTTTACCGCCGCTTCAAACGCTCCCTGCGCGATGCCTAGGGCTTGGGCAGCCACGCCGATGCGGCCGTTATCCAGAGTGGTCATGCCGATTTTCATCCCCATGCCCAGCTTGCCCAGAATATTTTCTTCAGGTACGCGGCAGTTTTCCAGAAACAGCGAAGAGACGGGATTGGCGCGCATGCCGCAGAGGTCTTCAAGCTCGCCGCGCAAAAAACCTTCGCAGGAACTCTCCACGATAAACACGGAGCTTTGCAATTGTTTCTGATCGGAATTAGTCAGCGCGAAAATCAGCGCCAAACCACAAATACCGCCGTTGGTGACAAAAATTTTTGTACCGTTTAAAACATAACCCTTACCGTCTTGCAGAGCCGTGGTTTCCACGGAACCAGCGTCGGAGCCGGCATTGGCTTCCGTAAGGCTAAACGCACCGATCATTTCGCCGCTGGCAAGCTTGGGCAGATATTTTTCATTTTGTTTTTTGTTGCCGAACTGCAGAAACGGAAAAACAGCAACGCCGTTGTGCACGGTAACACACAGGCCTACCGCCGCGCACACGCGGGAAAGCTCTTCCACCACGATCGCCGCGCTTACCGAATCCAGCGCCGCGCCGCCGAATTCCTTAGGAACCTGCAGGCCGAAATAGTTAAGCTTTTTCATTTTTTCGGCCACGGCGGTTGGAAATGTGGCGTTTTTGTCAATTTCCGCGGCAATCGGCGCAATTTCCGTTTCCGCGAAATGACGCGCGGAATCGCGGATAAGTTTATGTTTCATGCAGGGATTAAATTGCAAAACGCGGGCTCCACTATAATTTTATGTGCGTCAAATAACTTAAAATCAGCGTAAAATCAAGGAAATGAATATGGTTTTCTATGTGTTCGGGCGCGCGTAATGGGCCTTTAAATATTTTATCTAATCCGTCAATGTTTTCGATTACCGGCCCTTAGATACCTGTTATTATTATTGATATAACTTGTTTGTTGATCTCACAGGAAAGCAATCGTTTTTTTAATGCTTACGGCTTTTTTCCCATTAACATACTGTGTTTATCAAATTTCTTTTGCCTTTTCCTGATTTAAGTAATAGCGCCCATCTTCGGTACGGCAAACGGCCTCGCTGATAACCAGCATCTCCAGAGCTTTCGGCCGGTAATCGCGATAACCGATTTTGAAATATTCAGACTTATCATATGGTAATGCCACAGCTTTTGCTTCATTAACCGCGCCTTTTGTTTCCAATTCCCGCATAATTGCCAGGCATATTTTTTTAGTCCACCAGCCTGTCCCGAGCATCGCCAGGATTAAAACAATGAGCAGTGCTAAAATACCAAGAATGATTTGCGTTGATTCGGGCATAATTTACGTTTTCTGAAATTTAATTTCACCTTTTTAAACAATTTAATTACATGAAGCAAGACATTTATCATAACCTGGGCAATAATATTTCCCTTTTTTAGTGCTTGTCATAAAATATTGCTTTTTTCATTATACTTGCTATATTACCTAGCAAAGCTTCATAAAATCCTTATTCAGCAATCAAAGGGGAGGGAGTATGAAAAAGAAAAAACCAGCAAAAAAGAAAGTGCCGGCAAAGAAAAAAGCTAAAGCGTTAAAAAAATCAAAACCCATCAAAAAGAAAAAAGTCGTTAAAAAAGCGGCGGCTCCAAAGAAGAAGAAAGTTGTAAAAAAAGCCAAAGCTATCAAAAAGGCCAAACCTGTTAAAAAAGCAAAGGCCGCTAAAAAGGCGAAACCAAAGAAAGCCGCTGTATCCAAAAAAGTTAAGGCAAAAAAAGTCGCCAGTCCTAAAAAGGCGGTTGCCAAAAAGGTGAAAGCGGTTAAAAAACCCGCTGTTAAAAAAGCGGCCGCTCCAAAAACAAAAGTATCGCTGCCCGCGACCCCTGCCGTGCAGGATTTACAAAGACAAAAAGCTGTCTTCACATTATGTTCCTGCCAGATGGCAGATCCGTGGTCCATAGAGAAGCAGGCGGCAGAATTAAAAGTTGATCCGCATTGCATTATCCAAACATTGGTTATGGAAGACGAAGTCGGCAAACCAATGCTGGTGTTGATGCACGGTGATCAGGAAGTTTCTCCGGAAGAGCTGGCCGCGACCATCGGAGCTCGGCAGATTGCGGCGTGCAGCGAAGAACTGACTGAGGTGCACACCGGCTATGAAAGAGGCGCGATTTCTCCTTTCGGCATCCAGAAAGTAATGCCCGCTTTTATGGAAAAATCTATCGCCATGATGCCCGAAATTTATGTGGGCGCGGGGCAGCGCGGGCTTCTGGCAAAGATGAAACCCGGCGAACTTATTGAGAAATTAAAACCTTTTATGGTGAGCATCGCCAAATAAAGCGCGGATGGTTTTGGCTATATTGATTCTGTGGTGCAGGTGACAAATGTATGCCGGACAACGTTATTATCCGCTGTCTCAAATGCGGAACGAAAAATCGCATACCGAACAAAAAGTTTCAGGGGCGTTCCGTATGCGGCAAATGCGGCGCGCCACTTGATGAACTGATTATTCCATGCCTTAAATGCGGCACAAAAAACCGCGTGGCGGAAGATAAGCTTACCAAAAAACCTTTGTGCGGAAAATGCGGTGATCCGCTGGTGATAACACAACAAAAAGCAAAACCGCTTGACGTTACAGATAACACCTTCGCGCGTGAAGTATTGGCATCTGATATTTCCGTGCTCGTCGATTGCTGGGCGCCTTGGTGCGGACCCTGCCGCGCCTTGTCGCCCATCTTAGATGAACTCGCTTCTGACTACGCCAGCGGCATTAAGGTAGCCAAGTTAAATGTTGACGAAAATCCGATGACCGCTTCGCAATACGGTATTCAAAGCATTCCGACCATGCTTTTTTTTAAAGAAGGCAAATTGGTGCAGAGACTGAACGGCGCGTTGCCCAAAGAAGAAATTGAAAGAAATTTGCTGAGCATTATCAAAACAAACTGACCGCGGACGCCCTCTCCATGGAAAACAATAAAACCTCCCGTGTTTATCGCTGCAAAATATTTGATGTTTATGAAGAAGATGTGGCGCTGCCCAATGGTAAATCCATTAAACAGACATGGATTGACCACAAACCAACCGTGGCAATCATTCCGATAAATGAAAAAAATGAAATTCTTTTGGTAAAGCAATACCGCGTAGCCGTAAAAAAGCACCTGCTGGAAATTCCCGCGGGAGCGTTTAACGATCATGACGAACCGCCGGAAGTTTGCGCGCAAAGAGAGCTCGCCGAAGAAACAGGTTTTCGCGCCGATAAAATGATTCGTCTTTACGAAGGCTATCTGCTTGCCGGATACTGCAATGAATACATGTATTTTTTCCTCGCTTCCGGTCTTGTTTACGCGCCACTTAAACCCGATGAGGATGAATTTATTGAAGTCGTTCCGAAAAAACTTTCCGATTTAGAGGCGATGCTGAAAAAAGGCGAGATAACCGACACAAAAACCGCGTTGGGCATACTCTTAACTTCAAATTACTTTAATAACCTTAAATAAATAGCCGCCTTCGCGCGCAGGAAAGATTCTTGCCAGAGCAACAAAGTTTTGTTAGACTTTATTCATAATTGACCTTTACGACGCATCGACTAAACTAACACGTCTTTGCGAGGGAAAGTAGAGACCGAAGCAATCTCGTATCTAATTGATGTATAATGGATTGCCACGCTCCCCTTGGCCGCTCGCAATGACAATTACTGATATATTATTAAATAAAGGGAGGCGCCGCCATGTTCTACAACGAAGAATTTGAAACCCTGCCCCGCGAAGCGCTCAAAGCACTGCAGCTCAAAAGACTCCAGCAGGTTATGCAGCGTGTTTATCACACGGTGGGATTTTACAAAAAATCATTCGATGCCGCTCAAATCAAGCCTTCGGACATAAAATCGCTGAATGATTTGAAAAAACTGCCGTTTATCACCCGCAAGGACATGAGCGATAACTATCCTTATGGAATGTTTTCCGTCCCGATGGGCAGCATCGTCAGGCTTCACGCCTCTTCCGGCACTACCGGCCGCTCCGCAGTTTTTGGTTATACAAGACACGATATTGAAACATGGTCGGATCTGGTCGCGCGCTGTCTGGTTGCCGCGGGCATTACCAAAAATGACATTATCCACAACGCTTTTTCTTATGGCTTGTTTACCGGCGGCCTGGGGCTGCACTACGGCGCGGAAAAGATTGACGCGGGCGTTATTCCGATTTCCGGCGGCAACGCCAAACGGCAACTGATGATTCTGCGTGATTTCGGCCCCACGGTAATATGCTGCACGCCTTCTTACGCGCTGCATCTGGCGCAGGAAGCTAAAGCCATGAACATGGATTTGAAATCTTTCAAATTGCGCGTTGGCATTTTCGGCAATGAACCCTGGAGCAAATCTATGCGCGAAGAAATTGAAAAAACTTTCGGCATCACCGCGCTGGATATTTACGGCCTTTCCGAAGTAATCGGCCCTGGCGTGGCGATGGAATGTATCGAAGCGCATAACGGCATGCATATTTTCGAAGACCATTTTATCGTCGAAACAATCAATCCGCAGACCGGCGAAGCTTTGCCGGAAGGCCAGGAAGGAGAACTTGTTTTCACTTCTCTTTCGCGCGAAGCAATTCCGCTTATCCGCTACCGCTCCGGCGATATATCCAGACTGATCACCGAGCCGTGCCGCTGCGGGCGCACGCACATTAAAATGGAAAGAGCGCTCAAAAGAAGCGACGATATGCTGATTATCAGCGGCGTCAATATTTTTCCCGCGCAGATCGAAGCGATTCTGGTGGAGATCGAAGGCCTGGAGCCGCGCTATCAGCTCATTGTGGATAAAGCCGGCGCTCTGGACGCGCTGGAACTTCACGTGGAAGTCAGCGATAAAATTTTCAGCGATTCAGGCAGCGTCAAGGAACTGCAGAAAATTGAACAGCGCATCGTCAAAGACATGCAGGATTATTTGGGTGTCGAGCCGCGCGTGAAACTGGTGGGGCCCAATACGCTAAAAGCGGGTGATAAGGTAATCGACAAGCGCCGTATGTAACAATATTAAGAAAGGGGTGGTAGGCCATGAAAGTCGAACAAATATCAGTATTTCTGGAAAACAAACCCGGCACGCTGCAGCAGGCAACGCGCGTGCTTATGGATGCCAATATCAATATCCGCACTCTGTCCGTCGCGGAAACAGCGGATTTCGGTATTTTACGCTTAATCGTCAATGATGTGGAAAAAGCAAATACGGTACTTAAAGATAACGGCTTTCAGGTAAGCAAAACCCCCGTGGTCGCGGTGGAAGTCCCGGATAAACCGGGCGGACTGCACAGCGTGATGGAAGCCGTTTCCCGGGAAGGGGTTAACGTGGAATACGTTTACGCCTTTGTGGAAAAAAGCGGTGAAAACGCCGTTATTATCTTTCGTTTTGATAACCCGGAAAAAGCCATCGAGATTTTAACAAAGAAAAATTTCACGGTTGTGCCGGGCAAAAAACTCTACGAATTCTAAATTTATTTTTATGGCCACAACCTTAAAACAAGCCATCAATAAATTTTTGCGCCCGCAGGTGGACGCGGTGGGCTTTGCTCCCGTGTCGCGCTTTGACGACGCGCCGGAAAAACATCATCCCGCGCGCATCTGTAAGGATGCCAAAACCGTTATCGTAATCGGCATTCCCGTGCCGCAGGGGATGCTCCGCTCGCCTGATTATAATCTCTACGGCGTGCACAGAACTTATCATAGCGCCTACACCAAGCTTGATCATGTCGCGCTTAGCTTAAGCAATTTTATTGAATCCAAAGGTAAATATCTGGCCATACCCATTCCCAGTTACGCGCCGATGGTTTTTCATGGGTTCGAACCCTGGGGCGTGATGTCTTTAAAACACGCGGCAGTAAAAGCAGGCATGGGACGTTTCGGCCGCTCCGGACAAGTTTATCACCCCAAATACGGCTCGCTTTTACGCCTGGCCGCTGTTGTTACCAGCGCGGCTATTCCCGGTGATAAACTCCTTTCAAATGAATTGCCCTGCCCGCCAAATTGCCGCGCCTGCATGAAAGTTTGCCCATCCAAAGCCTTTGATGAAGACGGTAATTTCCACAAAATGACCTGCCTTGCACATACAATAAAACACGCCATTTATCCGCTGGCCTTGAAAACCGAAGAAGGCCTGAAAAACATCGAACGCGTAATCAACACCGCCGGCCATAATTACTGGATTGACTGCGACGAATGCGTTAAGGTTTGTCCGTTGAATAAAAAGCAGGATGAAACTAAAAAATATTAGCCGACATCGCTATCGTCGTTTGCAATATTAGCACAGATCCATATAAACAATGTTCGGCTCGCACGGCACTGGGATGAGATAATACAATGGAAAACATATCGGGATATTCACGGCTATTGACAAGAACTAGGGTTAAGCAAGAGACTAGAAAGCCTCTTTTTGGTAAACCTTACCTTACTTACGGTCAATGTTATGTATTATGGGGTTACTTTTTCCAGCTCGGTGGTATCCTTGGGGCGAAGCACTCTGCAAAACTTGATGCGTTCGGGCATGCATTTCTCGGCGCACGAGGACCAAATGGTGCAGTAGAAACATTCTTTACTGAGGTTGCATCTAGCCTATTAAAAAAAAGCCCATCAGCATTAACTACATTCTCAGATTATGTTGGTTCAGAGTTCATTGGCAGAGTTGGCTATTCAGGCAATGGTCAAGATTATTTTTTAGAACATGGCATGGAGAAGGTTACGCCAGATACTGCAGCAGAGCTTTCTTGGCAATATTCTGAGCAAGGCGCGGCTTTAGGCGCTATCCACCCTCAGACCTTTAGGAAGATGTTTGAGCAATCACACAAAGCAGCACCAAAAGACAAATGGCAAAACGCTAGGGCTGCTGGGCTTGAAATCCCAGAAGAACAGGACATTATGAATTATGATGAAACTGTAGAAGGAGAAAATGTAGCTTTCATGGAATATTGCCGTGAATGCTGCCCAGAACTGCATTCCATATTGAAAGAATAAACTATAAAAAATGAAGGCCGAGCAAAGGGCTATAATCGCCAGGGAAATAAGGGGTCACCCATTAAAAGGCACGTGTCAAGAGAAAATAATATCCACGTTGCAATGAACTATATTTTTTACACGTCCTTATTGCATTG
>JAFGKC010000157.1 GCA_016928765.1 Syntrophaceae bacterium | reverse complement strand
GGTGGGCCCACCTGGGATCGAACCAGGGACCTACCGGTTATGAGCCGGTGGCTCTACCAATTGAGCTATGGGCCCTTTTGCATACCAATTGTTTTTGAAAGCGTGTCTTGATATACATAAATATCTATATTGTCAACACTATTTTCCGCGTCGTTTACGTGGCTTATTCTTAGCTCTTTTAGACACGAGTGCTTCTTTTATTTCCGGTTCGTTGGCCAAGCTTTCTATAAGATTGGTAAGACCCGATGAATTCTCTGATAAAGAGCTCAACCTATCGCTGATGCCAAAACGCATCCGTAATACTTTTTCTTCACGCGGTGTCAGCGTTGACAATATTTTCTTTGTTTGTTCCGCGAGATCCATATTTATTGTCGCTTCCGAAGGCGACATAATTTTTTTGTCCTCGATAAAATCTCCTAAATGGCTGTCTTCTTCTTCGCCAATAGGGGTTTCCAGGGATATAGGTTCCTTAGCTATTTTTAGAACTTTTCTTACTTTTTCCAGGGGGTATTCCATTTTATTGGCGATTTCTTCCGGGGTCGGTTCGCGTCCGAGATCCTGGACAAGATAACGAGAAGTACGAATCAGTTTATTAATGGTTTCAATCATGTGCACCGGAATTCTGATCGTTCTCGCCTGATCGGCAATCGCTCGGGTGATTGCCTGCCTGATCCACCATGTAGCGTAAGTGGAAAATTTATATCCGCGCTGATACTCAAATTTATCCACCGCCTTCATTAATCCGATATTGCCTTCCTGAATTAAATCCAGAAATTGTAACCCGCGATTTGTGTACTTTTTGGCAATGCTTACAACCAGTCGTAAATTTGCCTCGACCAATTTCCTTTGCGCGATCTCCGCTTTGCGCTCGCCGTCTTCAATTGATTTGATGACGGTTTTTAATGTTGCCGCGGGTATCCCTGATTCTTTCACGACACGTTTTATCTTTTTATGAGCTTCGTCTATGGCTGCTTTGCTTCTTTTGAGCAAATCAACGGAAACCCGATTTTCCCTGGCCACTTTTTTCTCGTTCGCCTTGGACTTTTTCATTTTTGCCCAGGCTTTTTCCAGTTGGGCAAGGTTTAATTTGGTTTCTTTTTTGTATTGGGAAATAACCCTTTCCGCTCTCTCAATTTCATCACTATAATAACGCAGGCGGGCGATAAAACGGTTAATCTGTTTCTTGCTGAATCTAATTTTGCGGCAGAGAGTAATAATAAACCTGGTATTTTTTTCCAACTCGGCGCTTAATGTTTCACGTTGTTTGACGCGTATGCCTTTTGACTTCAATTTATTACGCAACACGTTATTTCTGTCGTTGAACAATTTTATTCTGGAAAGAAGTTTTAAAACTCTTTCTCTATGTTCATCCTCTTCAACAAAACCTTCCTCATCCTCAATATTATCGACAACATTTTTTATTCTAATTTCGCCGCTTTCCAGTTTTTCGGTAAGGCTCAATACCTCGTTTACGGAAACAGGCAGCCGGAATATTGCCGACATTGTTTCCCGCGCGCCTTCCTCTATTTTTTTGGCTATTTCCACCTCTCCTTCGCGACTGAGCAGTGACACTAGGCCCATTTCCCGTAAATACATCTTAACGGGATCACCTGTCTTGCCTGCGATGGGCATCATGGCTAGGGTTTCCGTCAATTTTACGGGGGTGGTCTGCTCGGCGGGTTTTTTGACCATCAGCTTTTCTCCCTGCTCAGTATCGATGATATCGATATTTTTTTCGCCAAAAAGCATAATAATATCATCTATCTGGTCGGATGAAGTTAAATCCGCCGGTAACATATCGTTTACATCATCGTAAGTTAAAAACCCCTTTTCTTCGCCCAGTAAGAGCAATTTCTTGAATTCATCTGATTGCAGGTCTTTAGCCATTTGGTATCTCCCCAGAATTATTTTGCCATTTTATTAATTTAATTCTTTTTCTTCCATTAGCAAGTGTTCTTTTTCACGTAAAAGCTCATTTATCAAGTCATCATTGCCGCTTTCCTGGGCTTTTCCCAGACGCAGTTTTATCTGGCGGTGCTGTTCTTTAAACCATCTCTTCTTGATCTGCCGCAGATTATCCGTAAATACTTTTTCCAGCGTGACGGTATCGGCAGGCAACGCTTTAATCATGGTTTGGAAAATTCTTTCTCGTAAAGCCGCATTTTCATCTTCCGCCAGAATTATCCCGATATCAACAAACCCTTGTTCTTTATAGGTCACGATGATTTTTTCGCCCAGGGATTTCAGCCGCGGGTTCAGGAAATAATCCAGAATACTTTCTTCTTCTATCTGAATGCTTTTTTTAGGATATTCAAGCAGAAGTTGGATTAAATGCATCTCCACCGCGTCAGCATCAATATTTAGCCGGGGCTTTATCCTAGCGCTTGAAGCTTTTTCTCTCGGCAGTTCTCTTATAAGTAATTCTTCATTTATGCCAGTTTTTTCAGCAATACGTTTTATAAACAGCGATTTTTCTTTTTTATCGCTTATTTTTTCAATAAATTCCATCGCGGTTTTTATCATTTCCCTTTTATCTTCAAAGGTTTTCCCGCTACCGATGACATTTTCTATATAATAGTCGCTCAATGGCTGAGCATGAGATATTAATGCTTCCAGGTTATCCTTGCCGAATTTTTTTACATAGTCGTCCGGATCAAGTCCATCCGGCAAAATCAAGACCCGCGCCTTCATGCGTGTTTCCAGGAAAAGTTCCAGGCTGCGGTTAACAGCTTTTTTCCCGGCCTCGTCAGGATCAAAAAGGGCGACAACATTTGTGGTATATCGGCGTAGCAATTCCAGATGTTCCCTGGTAAGTGCTGTGCCCAAAGTGGCTACAACATTGTTGATACCGGTGTTAACCAGAGATATCAGGTCAAGATAACCTTCTACAATAAGAGCAAAATCTCTGCCGCGAATTGCTTCTTTTGTTTTGTTCAGGCCGTATAAATTCTTCCCCTTTATATAGACGGGTGATTCCGGAGAGTTTAGATATTTTGGTTCCCCCTTATCCAGGATCCTGCCTCCGAAAGCAATAATTTCTCCAAAAACATTTTCAATGGGGAAAATAAGCCGCCCGCGAAATCGGTCATAAAACTTCCCCTCTTTGCCGATGATTACCAAGCCAGCCTGCTCGGCTAATTTCAGCGGTATGCCGCTGCCCTCGATGTGATTGGTCAGAGAACTCCAACTGTCCGGGGCGTAGCCGAGCCGGAATTGTTTTATTGTTTCTTCAGAAATCCCTCTGTCTTGCAGATACTGGCGGGCATCTTTCCCGGCGGGTGAATATAAATTACGCGCAAATTGCTGCGTGGCCCGCAGATTCAATTCTGTAATCTTTTCTCTCAGTGAATCCTTTTCACGGCTTTCTTTGCTGGCTATCCGCGGCGGCAAAACAATGCCCGCTTTTTGCGCCAGGTCCTTAATAGCTTCGGGAAAAGATTTACCCGCGATTTTCATCAGGAAGGTGATGACATTCCCCCCCTGCCCGCAACCGAAGCAGTAAAATATCTGTTTTTCTCTGTTAACCGTAAAAGAAGGTGTTTTTTCCTGGTGAAAGGGGCATAAGCCGACAAAGTTTCGTCCCGCTTTTTTCAGGGTTAAATATTCCGAAGCCAGCTCAACAATATCCACCCTGTTTTTAATTTCTTCAATTTTGTTATCATCAAAACGCACTGAATATTTTTCCTAGCTTAATTCAAATATTATGAAGACAAAAGCGCTTTAACTTTTTCACCCGCCGCTTTGCCGTCCGCCCTGCCGGTTATCTGCGGCATCAGGATTTTCATTACTTTACCCATGTCTTTTACGGAAGCGGCGCCGGTTTCAGCTATAGCTTTTTTTATTAAATTTTCCACTTCTTCGTTGGACATCTGCGCGGGTAAAAATTCCTGCACTACTTTCAGTTCCGCTTCTTCTTTTTCCACTAAATCGGTTCTGCCCCCTTTGGCAAATTGTTCGATGGAATCTTTTCTTTGTTTTACCATTACGGACAGAAGCTGCATGATTTCTGTTTCGTTGAGCGGACGCATGAGTTCGATCTCTTTGTTATGCAGCGCTGTTTTAATCATGCGCACGGCGGAGAGGCGAATTTTGTCTTTTGCTTTAGCCGCCGACACCATTTCTTCATTTATTTTTTTGTTAATATCCATATAGCTGCTCCTTAATCACCCTAGTTGGTCTTCCAGTTTTTTTCCGCCGAGAAGATGCATATGCAGGTGAAACACTACCTGGCCTCCTTCGGCGTTGCAGTTAATAACGGTGCGAAAACCGCTTTCAGCAATATTTTTTATTTTCGCTACTTTTTGGGCGGCGTCGATTAAATTGTTAGTAACATTATTTTTTTTAACGTCAATATCCAGCAGAGTGGCGACATGTTTTTTGGGAATAATTATGACATGCACGGGAGCCATGGGCTGAATATCATCGAAGGCGAGTACTTGTTCGTCTTCGTAAACCTTGGTGCAGGGTATTTTCCCTTCGACTATTTTGCAAAATACACAATCCGACATATGCATTCCCTCCCAAATATTTAGTTGTGGGATTTTTCGGCTACTTTTATCGCGTCTTCCAACCGGATAGCGCCTGTGTAAAGGGAGCGCCCGATGATCACGCCATAAAAATCGCACTTTTCTACTGCTTTAAGTTTTTCTATGTCTTTAATTGAGGCGACACCGCCGGAAGCGATAACCGGGATATTGACGGCCATAGCAAGCTCCCGGGTTGCTTCTATATTTACTCCAGTTTCCATACCGTCGCGTTTAATATCAGTGTAAATGATGGCTTTCAATCCGCAGTTTTCAAAACGTTGAGCAAGGTCAACCGCTTTTATTTGTGTTTTTTGTGTCCATCCTTGAATCGCCACATTGCCGTCAAGCGCGTCTATTCCCAATATTATCTTGCCGGAGTATTTTTCCCCGGCCTGAAAAATGATATCTTCGTTTTTTAGAGCTGCCGTGCCTAGGATAACCGCGCTGACGCCATTTTGCATGTAGAAATCAATTGTTTTTATGTCACGGATGCCCCCGCCTACCTGAATGGGAACATTAACTTCTTTGGCCATCTGAAAAATTATTGACGCGTTTTGGGGAAGGCCTGCTACGGAGCCATCCAGATCAACCACATGAATCAGCCCGGCGCCTTTTTGCGCCCAGTTTTTCGCCATCTGCGCAGGATTGTCCGCGTAAATAGTGACGCGGTCAAAATCACCCTGCGCCAGCCTGACACATTTTCCATCCTTGATATCGATTGCCGGAATAATTATCAATTAGATTCTCCATAAATAGACAAAGCGAAACCACAATGAAATGATTCCGCAAGTGGGAAATTGTTTCCTAAACGGTAATTTTCTAACGCGCAAAACCGGGAAATTTTTTAAAAATCTCATCCATGCCTTGCTTGGAAAGCTGCTCGGCAGTAAGCCATTTGCCCCCGCCTCTAAAAAATGAAGATATTTGAAATAAATCTTCCATCAGAGATTTTTGTGTTTTGTCAAAAATTCCCCTCCATATTATGCTTTTGTCAGAAGGATTTACCATGTAAATTTCATAAGCTACGGAAGCGGGCTGCTTTACTGAGTAGTCATATCCGACTCTTTCCGTATAACGGTAAATATAACCAACTGCCAAAATATCCGCCCCCGTTTCTTCACCGACTTTTTTTAAAACATCCAGCAGGGGTTTGCGCAGGGATTCAGCCCCAACTCTTTTATAAGCAAGCTGCAGCCTTTCTGAAGGCAATATGCGCACTTCTTTAAAATCACGAAGCTTGTTTACAAAAATATCTTCGACTATCTTTTCCGCGCCTTCCTGAATTTTTCCCGCGACGGCAGGGCTGGTGCAAAGCGGGCAAATAACGGCACTTTCCAAACCCTCGCCGGGTATCAGCGCCTCAAAAGATATAATACCTATTGATACGGTTGATTTTACGTTCAGTGCCTCTGATTGTGCTGAGTAGGAGTTAAAAGAAAAAGATAGCAAAAGAGCAAGAACAAACGAGCCGGCCAGGATCAATTTATTTCTATTATAGTTTAGCAATTTTTTACCTCGCTTTCTCTATGCTTCCTTTTGTGGAAAGAACACCAGCAACTTTTTTGTTGATTTCAACAGCTCTCCTGAGTGCTTTAGCAAAAGATTTAAAAACAGCCTC
>JAFGKC010000156.1 GCA_016928765.1 Syntrophaceae bacterium | reverse complement strand
TCCCTTGACGATGCAGACTCTTTCGCAAAACCAGGTTTACATCGATATGTATGTTCCCACGCAGAAATACGATATCGCGCACATTGCCCTGGCCGATTTTGCCGACGCTTTTGTTATCGCGCCGGCGACAGCAAACATTATCGGGAAAATCGCTTCCGGCGTGGCGGATGATTTGCTTTCCACAACAATTATGGCCGCGGATAAACCGGTTTTGATCTGTCCGGCTATGAACGATAAGATGCTGGCAAATTCTGTTGTGCAGGATAACTTAGGAAAACTGCAAGCACACGGTTATTTTATCATGGAAAGTGGCGTGGGAGAATTAGCCTGTAAATCAAGCGGAGCCGGAAGATTACCGGAAGTGCCGGAAATCATCGAAGAGATAGAATCAATGCTTGCGGCCAAGGATTTGACAGGCGTTAAAATTCTAATTACCGCCGGTCCCACGCAGGAGGCATTTGATCCGGTAAGGCACATTACCAATCTTTCTTCCGGGAAAATGGGTTACGCTCTGGCTACAGCCGCAAAACGCCGTGGCGCTCATGTTACCCTGGTTAGCGGCCCGACCACATTAATTATACCAAAAGTGCAGAAATGCATACAGGTGCGCAGCGCGCGCCAGATGCATAAAGCGGTTATCGAAAATTATCAGAAAGCAAAAATTATTATCAAAGCCGCCGCGGTCGCCGATTACCGGCCGAAGGAATGTTCAAAAGAGAAAATTAAAAAAACCAGCAAGCAAATGACGATAATGCTGGAAAAAAATCCTGATATTATCGAGGAAATAGGTAAAAACAAAGGAAACAGGATATTGGTTGGTTTCGCGATGGAAACCGAGAATCTTTTGGCTAACGCCAAAGAAAAACTCAAAAAAAAGAATATGGATCTGATTGTCGCCAATAACTTATGCCAGGAAGGCGCGGGTTTTCAGACAGACACAAATGTTATTAACATCATCGATAAAAAAGGAAAAACAGAAAAGCTTTCTAAAATGACGAAAATAGAAGCCGCGGATAAAATTCTTGACCGCGTCAAAGAGTTGCTTAAGGATAAAAGCGGGAGAAGCGGATAATGCCGGAATCTTTATCTTCTAAAGAAGTTCATCAGATAAAAGAGGAATTATTATCAGCAGTTAAGGCGCTGAAGGGGCAGGTTATCAATCACGAAAGCCTTTCTGTTGGTATTAACTGGGAAAGGTCGCAGCCCGCGGGAGATAAAATGAAAGTTGTTTCCGGAAATAAAGAAGAGCAAATCAAAAAATTTTATTTACAGATGAAAGATTGTAAAAAATGTCCGCTTGCGAAGACCAGAAAAAATCTTGTCTTTGGCCAGGGCAATCCGGAGGCGAAGATTGTTTTTGTCGGTGAAGCTCCGGGCGCGGATGAAGATGAACAGGGAGTGCCTTTTGTCGGGAGAGCCGGGCAGCTTTTAACGGATATTATTGTTAAGGGAATGAAGCTTTCGCGTCAGGATGTTTATATCTGCAATATTCTCAAGTGCCGGCCTCCGGGAAATCGCAATCCCTTGCCCGAAGAAATATGCGAATGCGAGCCGTTTTTAAAAAAGCAATTACAGATTATCGCGCCCCGCGTCATTTGCGCTTTGGGAAAATTTGCGGCACAGACTCTTTTGAAAACAGAAACACCAATATCTGCGTTGCGCGGCCGGTTTCATGATTATGAGGGAATTAAATTAATGCCTACATATCATCCGGCTTATCTATTGCGCAATCCCTCGGCGAAAAAGCCCGTCTGGGAAGACGTGCAGGAGATTATGAAGGAAATTGGTCTTGATTGATAAATAAAAGGAAGGAAATATGATAAAAAAAATAGTTTGCCTGTTAGCGGCTATCATACTTTTTACCGGCGTTGCCTGGGCTAATGAAGAGAATCCTGTGTTCAATGTAATTACTGTTGCCAGCGTGATTACAACGCCCACAGCTAAATACGTTGCCGATAGTATCGAAAAGGCGAAAAAAGAGGGCGCTCAGGGATTAATTATTCTGCTGGACACGCCCGGCGGTATGGACACGGCAATGCGCGAGATTGCCAAAAGCCTGCTTAACTCTTCCATCCCTGTAATCGTTTATGTTTATCCTTCCGGGGCGCGTGCCGCGTCAGCCGGTGTGATTATCACCACCGCCGCGCATGTGGCGGCTATGGCGCCCGGCACTAATATAGGCGCGGCGCATCCTGTGGCTATCGGTCTTGGCGGCAGCGGAGGCGTTGATAAAACCATGTCTGAAAAAATGGAAAACGATGCCGCCGCTTACGTACGCAGTATAGCAAAAATCAGAGGACGCTCGGAGGAATGGGTGGAAAAAGCGGTGCGCAAAAGTGAATCCATCACCGCGGAAGAAGCAAAAAAGATGAATGTTATTGACTATATATCCGCCGATATCGATAAGCTTCTGGCCATGATTGACGGCAAAGAAGTTACCCTGGAAGGCGGGAAGAAAATAAAACTATCGACAAAAAACGCGGCTGTGAACAAGATAGAGATGGGCACAAGGCAAAAGATTCTGGCGGCGATTTCCGATCCGAATATCGCCTATATTCTTTTGCTGATTGGTCTGGCCGGACTGTATTTTGAATTTTCCAATCCCGGCGCGATTCTGCCCGGTGTTATCGGCGGGATATCTCTTTTGATGGCGTTTTTCGGCCTGGCCACGTTGCCGGTAAATTACACGGGAATATTGCTGATACTTTTCGGCATTATATTATTTATCGCGGAGATAAAAGTTATGAGTAACGGATTATTGACAATAGGCGGTATCATATCATTGGCGATGGGTTCGTTGATTATGTTTGAAACGCCGGAGCCGGCATTGCGTATATCATTGCAGGTTTTTGTTCCCGCGCTTTTACTTGTTTCAGGATTTTTCGTCGTGGTTATCTGGATGGCCATGAAAGCGCAGATGCGCCGTCCTTATTCCGGGACGGAATCGATGGCACAGGGAGAAGGCGAGGCAATGACGGATATCACAAATGAGGGAAAAGTTTTCTTTCAGGGTGAATACTGGAGCGCGCAGAGTCAAAACCCGATACCCAAAGGGGCAAAAGTTAAAATTTTAAAAGTAGACGGATTAAAGCTGGCCGTTGAAGAAATAAAAAAAGAAGCATAAAAAATAAAAAATTATAAAGGAGGGAAGTAAAATGTTTGGATATTCTATGCCGATTATTTTTGTCATCGCGTTGGTGGTGATGTTTTTGTTCTCCGCCATTAAAATTTTGAATGAATATGAAAGGGCGGTTATTTTTCGCCTGGGACGCATTCGCGATGTCAAAGGTCCTGGCCTGATTATCATTATTCCCGTAATTGATCGCATAGTAAAGATAGATATGCGCACCATTACGATGGATGTACCGGCTCAGGATGTTATCACTAAAGATAACGTTTCTATCAAAGTTAACGCAGTTATTTATTTTCGCGTTCTGGACGCCAATGCCGCGGTGGTAAATGTGGAAAATTATCTTTACGCCACATCCCAGCTTGCCCAGACCACGCTGCGTAGTGTCTGCGGCCAGGTAGAACTAGACGAGATTTTGTCTGAACGGGAAAAAATTAATCTGGAATTACAGACTATTTTAGACCGCAGTACCGATCCCTGGGGCGTTAAAGTATCGCTGGTGGAAGTAAAACATATTGATTTACCTGAAGAAATGAAGCGCGCAATGGCCAAACAGGCGGAAGCGGAAAGAGAAAGAAGAGCGAAAGTCATCAATGCCGAAGGTGAATTCCAGGCCGCACAGAAGCTTATCGAAGCCGCCGCTTTAATGGAAACTCAGCCGATGTCGCTGCAATTGCGATATTTGCAGACGTTGAATCAGATCGCTGCGGAAAACAATTCTACAACTGTTTTCCCCATTCCGATAGATTTGTTCAAACATTTTTTGAAATAAAGTTAAAATGAAAGGCAAGGGCGGCCGGATTTTCCATCCGACCGCCTGAGAAACAATAATGAGGAGATGTATTTTATGGCTAAAGACAAGCTAAATATTCTTACCGGCGGCATGATTTTAATTACTTTAGGCGTATTGATCTATCTTTCCAAGGCGGAGATTTATTCTTTCAGCAAAACATGGCCGATATTGCTTATTGTTGTCGGTGTCTGCACGCTTATTCAGAGGTTCAAGGATATTGGCGGCTGGTTTATTACTGTTGTCGGCGTAATGTTTCTGATTACGGAATTTTACGGCTTACAGCTCTATCAGTATTCCCAGTATATATTGCCGGCAGTGCTGATTTTGCTGGGAGTGTTTGTTTTGCTTAAACGCAAAAAATAGGCAATTCAAAAAAACGGTAAATCTTTTAAAATAATTGTTTTTGGCATTCGGGTTTTTACCGCGGAAGGTGAGGTCTTATTATCGTGACTGTTGCCCGCAAGATTAAAGCGTCTCTTACGAAATCTTCCATGATCAGAAAGATGTTTGAAGAAGGCGCGGCGATGAAAAAGAAATTCGGCGCGGATAAAGTTTACGACTTCAGCTTGGGCAATCCCAACGTTGAGCCGCCGGAAGAATTTAAAAAAGAGTTGATAAATATTGCCGCGGAAAATATTGCACTCAAGCACGGCTACGCGCCCAACGCGGGTTTCGCGGATACGCGCCAGGCGATTGCCGATAAAATAAACAAGACGCATAATCTGAAGCTCACCGTTGATAACATTGTCATGTCCTGCGGCGCCGCCGGTGCGCTAAATGTAATTTTTAAGTCTATCCTTGATCCGGGGGACGAAGTCATCGTGCCCACGCCTTATTTTGTCGAATATCCTTTTTATATTGATAATTACCGCGG